>DATFZT010000208.1:0-10993 GCA_035314185.1 Terriglobales bacterium | reverse complement strand
AAAGATGACGGTGCCGTGTCCCTGGACCACGCGGGTTCCGCGAAAGCCGTAAACGATCAGCGCTTCATGCGGTCCCGCTTTGCGGTATAAGCGGGCCAGCATGCTCATCAGGAACAGGATGGCCAAAACCATCAGCCCCGCAGAGACCAAAATTATTTCCGTTCGTGTGTCGAACATATCGCCTCCTAGAAATCAGTTCTCAGTTCTCAGCGTGCGGAGACGGGGCAAGCCCCGTCTCTACGGGCACTGATATCAAGCCGGTCACCATATCCAAATCGCGCACTATGCGTGCGGGATTGTTGTGGCCGAGAAAAATGTCGCCGGTCGAAGTCTTGATGTGCACAACCTGGTTGCACCACACATAAGCCCGCGTGCTGCCGATGCCGCGAATGCCGTAGCCGCGAATAAGATTCCAAGGCTCGATCGAATAACTCACGATCGACTGTTTCGGAATTGATCGGAGCCGGAATCCGAGCATGCGAATCTCAACCCCGTGCCGCAAAAACCGATACCGGAACCCGCTCCACGACATCGCGAAGACTCCGATTGCGACCACTCCAATGAGCACGACCGCCCAGCGGCCGCCTGGCGATGGCACCAGCGCTACTCCGATCATCGGCCCAAGCAGCGCCAGCAGGATGATCAGACTCCACGCCCGCCCGGTATGCGCTTCTTCAGCCAACACGTCGCTCTGATGTGCGTCATTCATATTCGCTACCGTATTGACCGCTTGTCGTCTGGCCCTCAGAGGCTAAAGCCCGCGTTCTTTGCGGTGCTTAGCGGCACGGGTGAAGCCGATGCCCTTCCCGTTCTTGCTCGAACATCGTTCGCTGGTGGTCCCAGACGGGGCAAGCCCCGTCTCTACCAAGGCTGCGCGCGTTCTCCATTCATCTCTTCCCACAGACGTACGTACGCTATGCCTCTGTCGTAGCGTGTGACTACGACCTCCGCACCTTTTTCTATCGCGCCGCCGTTTTCGCTGCGCGCGCCACAGGTGCGGCGAGTGCCGGCCTGCGAGTAAATGATTTCTCCGGTGCCGTTTTCACGGATCGGCATCGAGATTCGTCCCAGCACGCCGACCATTTCGTAGTCGGCGGAGTCCATGTTTTCCTCGCGCGAAATCAGCACGCGCGTCAGGAACAGGAAAACGACGGCGGCGCCGAAGAAGCCGGCTGCCATGGCGATCAGCAGGCCGAGCGCGAACCAGATGCTCGAGAAGCGGGTGATCAGAAAACCGGTTCCTCCGAACCAGGCGAGAAACGCCGTCATGGTGACGAAGTTGAACGGCGACATCGGCGCCTGGTGACCCGTATGCGGAGCCGTGCCAATGCCCACGTTGGCCTGCGCCACCGGAGCGTGTCCGGCGGCAACCTGGCCACCCGTGTGCGGAAAGTGCGGCAGATGCAAATGCCAGCGCAATCCGCCGGCGATGAACGAAATCGCGCTGAGCAGAAAACCGACGGCGAAACAGGTCAGATAAAAATCAGCCCAAGTCATATTCCACGTCGTTGTCGCGATCATAGGTTCCGCCTCCTGGGCGCGGTGGCGGCGCCGCGCGCGGGTTCCGGCCGCAGAGCTTCAAACAGGCGGTCGGCGAGTCCAGGCGTGTTCAGGATTTCGCCGAGCAGCAGCAGGCAGCCCCGCGTGTCCTTGTCTCGCGCCACCTTGATCAGGACGTCGCCCACCTCGGGATCGTTTGCGAAGCGCTCCGAGCCTTGCAGCAGCCAGACATCGAGCTGACCTTCGGTGGTGCGCAGGTCGCTGACCAGTTCGGTGTGATAGCCCTCGGGATCGTCGACCAGAAAGCCGGGGTGGACCTTGAAATAGCGCGCCAGCAAAGTGCGCGAGGACTGCGTCATATGGGGACGCTTGCCGCGCTCGATCTGCGAGAGGTACGACTGGCTGATGGTCTTGCCCGTCTCGGCCTGAATGCCCTTCATCAACTCCTGTTGGGTGAGGGGGCGATTCATGCCGCGGAGGGAACCTTCGACCTCGCGGAGGTAGCGGATTTTCTCACCGAGGGTCATCGGGATCCATTAAATATGCCAAATCGCGATAATTATATCGCAATATGGAATATTGTCAAGAACTCCATTGCCACTGCTGGCAGGGGCTTACGGAGGACTCACCGGACGCGGTGCAAAAAAAAGGCCTCCGCCGGGGCGGAGGCTTTTGCACTGAGAATGACAATGAGGATGTGGTTTCTAGGTCACCTGTAAGGTCACCACCTGGCTGTGCGACGCTCCGGTTCCGGCAGAGCCTTCGATGGTGATGGTGTAGACTCCAGCCGCCGTTCCACCCTGGCTGGCCGTGGCGCTGCTGGCTGATCCACAGCCCGGCAGCAGCAGCATTATGCCTACGATCAGGCCAAGGGCGGCTCCCGCCAGCCAGCGGCGACGTTTTCTTCGACCGGCGGCGCCGATACCCAGCCCGATCAGGCTCAGGCCTCCGATGGGGAGCCATGTGGCGTAGAACGAGCTGCGGCGCAGCAGGCTGCCGGTGACGACGGGACGGGCCACCGTAGGGATGGTCACCGCCGTGAAACCGCAAGCGCTCCCTGAAAGCGGGACGCTGGTGGGGAGGAAGCTGGGCGCCGGTGAGGTCACCATCGAAGGCAAAGTGGTTTGACTTGGAGTGATAGTGCCGCTGTAGCCCCGCTGCGTATTCGTGGGACAAAACTGGATGTTAAACGTGGCCGGCTGGCCAGCGGCAACGGTCTGGAACCCGGGCTGGGCCTGAATCGAGAAGTCAACGACGTTCACTTGCTGGGAAACGAATGAAACGAAGGGCCCGCCGTTCGCGCTGGCACTGCCTGAGACAGTGATTTGCGTGGGTACTTGCGTTGGAGGCGTGGGGTTAATGATCGGTGTCAGGTCGACTTCAACAGCGGCCATGGCGGTCACAGCCAGGGTCTGAATAAAGCAAGAGATTACCCCTTGTTGCGCGGTGCCGCAGTTTCCCGAGCCGCTGGTGACTTTAGCCGTAGGGTTTGACGCAAGTGAGTTGGTTGGCGCATTTACATTAGCGGTGAAAACCACTTGACTGGCCGGATCGCTTACGCCGTTCAGGTTGGAGTTTGTGATATCAAAGGTAAATGCGGCCTGGGTTCCGGCCGCGACCGGGTTAGGAGATGGACTGGTGGTAGGGTAGCTAACGACGAGCGTGCTGACGGCGCCAATCTTGCTCACAAAGGCAGCCTGCGGCCCGGGCAGCTGATTCTGGTAGGCAGTTGCCGTGATAGGGAAGGGCGGGGCTGAGGATTGTGAGGATTGGGTGTTGCCGGCCACGTAGGCGGTTCCGTAGATGTCGAGTGCGATTCCGGTGCCCTGATCCTGCCCGCCGCCGCCCAGATAGGTGAGGTAATCGCCGGCGCCCACTCCTCCCTCTGAGGTAGAAATCAGCGCGACGAACGCGTCTCCGCCTTGGCCGTATACATTCCCGTTGTACAAGCTAGCCGGGCCTGGCTGGATGGCGTTGACGGTCGCAAGGCCTCCTGCGGTATTGCCCGTCACGTGAACGGCTTGCACCGAATCCACCAGGATTGCATTGCCGACGCTGGCGCCGGAGTTGGGGCCACCCACATAGGTGAAGTAATTTAACGGATACAGGCCCACGGTCTGGTTGCCAATCTTGGCGATGAAGGCGTCACCGATCCCGTTCCCGACACTTTGAAAGCCGTCGCAGCTACAGATCCAGTCTATCGACGAGGTCGCGCCAGTGACGTAGGCGTTGCTGGTGCTGTCCACTGCGATGGCGAGGCCCGAATCGTTACGGCTCCCACCTAGATAGGTGGAGTAGACAAGCGAGCCCGTGCCCAATGCGGCCGGGTTGAACTTGGCGACGAAGGCGTCCGTAGCCGAGTTCGCCGGGTTACAAGAGTTGGTCCCAGGGGGCTGGTCGAGGCAGGACTGCTGGGCATCGAGGAGCGGAAACGGCAACTCGCCATTCGGCCCCTTCACGCTCAGCATGTTAGTCGTGCCGGTGATGTACATGTTGCCAGAGGCGTCCACGGCGATGCCGCCGCCCGTAGCACTCGCGCCAACCGGGTTTCCGCCACCGAAGTAAGTGGAGTAGATCAGGCTCTGGAGACCGCTGCCGGTGGTGTTGATCTTGGTGGCGAAGAACTGCTGGTTCCCGGGCGAGTTCGACTGCTGTTGATAGGCGTTGTTGGGATTCGCGGGGAACGGGGTTAGGTCGGTGGCGCCGTTAGAAGAAGTGGTGTTGCCGGTGACGTAGGCGTACTGATTGCTGGTGTCGATGGCGAGCCCGGTAACCTCATCGGTTGCATTGCCCGCGGCATTTGTGCCAGCGAGATATGTGGAATAGGAGAGATTGTAAACAATGGTGGGGGGCGTGATGCTCTGGGTCGCGGCTATCAGACTGAGGAATCCGTGTGTGCCGGCCTGGGGCGGAGACTGTTGGAACGCATTCGGAGTGTGGGGGAAGTCGGGAGAATTGGTCGAACCGGCAACGTAGATATTGTTGTTCGCATCCACTGCGATTCCTGCCAAGCTGTCAGTTCCCGAACCACCCAGGTAGATGGAATACACCAACTCCTCGGGGATGCCAATGCTCGCGTTTGCCGGATTGATCTTGGAAATGAATATGTTCTGCGCGCCTGTTAAAGAGGAGTTGCCCGCCGGGAAAAGCGGAAAGTCGGTTGAGTTGGTCGAGCCCGCGAGATAAATATTCAAGGAGCTATCGACCGCGACTCGCACCAAACTCTCGGTGTTGCTGCCGCCGAGGTAGGTCGAATAGGTCAGGGTCGGGTCGATGACCAGTTCGCGGCTGTGGTCGTACTCTCCGATGGTGAAGCCGATTTTGTTGTCGGCGAGCTGGCGGAACGCTCCCGCGACCGCTTTCTCGGCGCTGCCGGACGCATTTCCTGTGGCGGACTGGGGTGCGGCAGGTTGATAGACGCGAGGCGCGTGGAAGCGCACCTCTCCATTGGCGGTGGAGAGGACGAGACCGCCGGAGCCACCTGAATCTCCGGGCACAATGCGGGCGGAAGCGCCTTGGAAGCTCAACGCAATCTGGTTCGGATCCGCAGCCGGAGCGACGCGGAAGTCGTATTCGAGCTGTCCCTGATTGCCGTAGTAAACCAGATCGACGCCGGGATAAACCGCTTGATATTGCACGCGGGCAAACTGCGGAATGTCACGCCGCCACTTGGAAGGATCGTTCCCAATAAAGTAGCTGCTCTTCCCCGGCAGAGGCGAAACGCCGGAGACGCTGGCCGAAGAGTTCGCGCCGTCGAGGCGCATGCGCACCACGCTGCCGGAAGATGGCTGACCCTTGCCCGCTCGCCGGAGATCCAGCACCGCCTCGTCGGCGGTCAGAAACAGGCCGTAGCCGGCGCCGTGGGCGAGGAACTTTACGGGGGGAGCAACCTGTCCCTGGTTCGGCTCGAAGAACAGCGGCAGCGACACCGAGTGCGAAGGAATCGCCTGATGGGGGGCAAATACTTGCTCAGCGGATCTTTGATCGGCAGAAGCTCGCTCGGCGGATCGTTGCTCGGTAGAGCCTGGCCCGCTGGCTTTTGCGGCATGGACCGCGGTCCCAAAATAAAACATGACGCTTGCGATGGCCAGCACTGCCGCCGCCACCAAAGCCACCTTCATCCCATTTCCTGTCTTTTCCACTGTCACCGATCTCACCGAACCTCCTACCGACACAGGGTAATTCCGATTCACGAAGCTCCTCCAATTTCCCAATTTCGTGGGGTGAGAACAAGAATGGCACATAAACACCGCTGCCCCTCGACACCCTCAGGAAGCGGTCGCGTACCTGTCACCAGAATACTGGGTTTGAACCAAACAAATACTTTTACATCCAACAGATACGCTGTCAAGCGGGACAGAGAGCAAGGGCCGCCTAGTGAGAAGCCGAAAGCGAGGGAAATGGTTGTAAAGAAAAAGGTCTCGGGAGAACAGGTCTCAGGCTTTAGGTCTCAGGTCTCAGGAAAAAAATTTGCGCTGCGGCCGCTGACACCTGAGACCTAAGACCTGGGCCCCGTTTTTTTCAAGGCCTCGATCTCGCCCTGCAGTCGTTTATAGCGGCGGACGATCGTCCCCAAGTAGGTGATGTGGATGATCCAGGTGACGGCGTAGGCTGCGAAAAGGTATCCGTTTCCGCTCATCGTATACTCCCGCGGGGGTCCATTAGAGATTCCAGGGCATGGGCCTGGTCGACGTCGCGCTGCAATTTTTCCAGGCGGTAGCGCGACCAGCAAACGAGAAGTGCAAAGCAGGAAAAGGCCAGCCAGTTGATGAGCAGCACGTGCAGCATGCGCGGGTCAATCGATCCCCCTCCGCCCATGACCGGCTGCGGGTGCTGGGTGCGGAAAAACCAGATCGAAAAGTAAACGAAGGGCACACAGAGCGCGCCCAGAACGGCCAGCGCGGCGGCCAGCGTGGGCGTTTCTCCGCTGGAGGAGAAGCGGCGCAGAAAAAGATAGCTCACGTAGATGAGCCACAGCACCAGGGTCGAGGTGAGGCGCATGTCCCAGGTCCACCAGATACCCCAGACCGGACGCGCCCAAATCGGGCCCGTGACCAGCACCACGCTGCAGAAAACCACGCCTACCTCAGCGCTGACCAGCGCGACGATGTCGGCAGCCGGCTTGCGCTTGATCAGATAGACAATCGAGGCTCCGAAATTAACGAAAAAAAGGATGAACGCCGTCCACGCCGAAGGCACGTGGTAGTAAAAAATTCGTTGCACGTTCCCCATGGTCTTTTCGGTGGGAGCCCACACCAGCGCCATGTACAGCGCATAGCTCAGCAGGATCGCGGTCAGGACGCCGAGGATGGGGAAGGCTTTTTTCATTGAATCATTCAGCCATTTAGGCATTGAGTCATTGAAACATTGAATCGAACCGTCGAGGTGTGAATGATTCAATAACTCATTCTCTCAATGCGTCAATGATTCTCATTCAGCATTCAAGACGGTTTCAAACAGGAGCAGGCACACCGTAGTAAACAACAGATCATAGGTCACAAGCAACACGATCCAGAAACGTGCGCCTTCGCCGTTCAGTATGGAAGTGGTGGACTGGACCATGCCGATGATGGCCGGGATCGAGATCGGGAACAGCAGCAGGGGCAGCATGATCTCGCGGCTGCGTGTCCGCAGAGACATAGCGGCGAAGAAGGTTCCGTTCACGACCAGCGCCCAGGTCCCGAGCGCCGCGACCAGTAGCAACTGCCAAACCGGGCCGAGCGACCGCAGACGGTAAAACACGATGAACAGCGGGGTCATCAGCGCTTCCAGCACGCTCACAAAAATGAAGTTGCCCAGTGTCTTGGCTATAAACAGGGAGTTCGCCGGAGCCGGAGAGACGCGGTAGGCGTCGAGCATCTGGTTGCGAATCTCGCGCGCCCAGGTCTGGTTGAGCGCTACCACCGCCGCGAACAGGAACGCCACCCAGACCAAGCCGCCGGCGATCTGCCGCGACTCTTCAGCGCTCGGGTCGAACGAAAAACTGAATACGACCACCACCAGCAGAGAAAAAAACAGCATGGAGTTGATGGCGTCCTTCGATCTCCACTCCAGGCGCAAGTCTTTGAGCAGCGTGACGCGGGTAATGCCGGTGGGCGCGCTCATCTTAGACTTCCCCCCGGAGTTTCTCCCCAGTTCCCTCCCGTTTTCTCCACCGTCGTCTCCGGCCGTTTCAGTTCGCGCGTGCGCGCGACAATCTTGCCGTATTCCATCCAGACGAACTCGTCGGCCGCGCCCTCCAGCAACGACGCCTGGTGCGTGACGACGAAAACTGTTGTGCCCTGATCGCGGGTACGAGCCAGCAGACGGACCATTTCCGTTGCGGAATGAAGATCCACATTCGAGAATGGCTCATCGAGCAATAGGATTTTGGGGTCATTGAGTAAAGCACGCGCCAAAGACATCCGCTGCCGCATGCCTTGCGAATACTGGCCGACCGGGCGGACGAGATCGGGATCAAGTCCGACCGCGCGGATGACCTCGGCGCAGCGCGTGCGACTGGTGATTCCGTACAGCCGGGCAAAATATTCCAGGTTCTCCATCCCGCCCATCTCGTCATAAAGCAGGGAAGGATGCGCCATGTAGCCCACGTGCTGGCAGATGTCGTGAAATTTGCCCGCCCCAAGGATCGCGACCTGACCGCTCGACGGCCGGTTGAGTCCGGCCAGAGTGCGCAACAGCGTAGTCTTGCCGGCGCCGTTGTCGCCGAGGATAGCGTAAAGCTTCCCACCGGAAAATTCTGCAGTCACGCCGCGCAGCGCGGCAAAACGGCCAAACTGCTTGATCAGGTTCGTGATTGTAACGACGTTGACGGGCGCGGGGGCGGTTTCAGTCAAAGGAATTAGGCGCTATCTCTCCGCTTCGAGAAGAACTCATCGGCTGCGGTTCGAGTCTCCACGTGAGTCTGTTCCTGCACTTGTTGGTTGATGCCCCATTCGTGTCCGAATGGGTCCACGATTTTCCCGTAGCGCGCGCCCCAAAACATATCTTGCACTGGCATATTCACGCGAGCGCCTGCACTAATCGCGTGCTGAACGGTCGCATCCGCATCATCGACAAAGAGTGTCACTCGGACTCCCGTTCCACCGAGGGTCTGCGGTGACTTGCATGTTCCACGTTGGCTGGCGTCGAACTCATCACAAAGGGTCTGCGGTGACTTGCATGTTCCACGTTGGCTGGCGTCGAACTCATCACAAACGAAAAACTTGTGTCCGTCCACGGTCAGTTCCGCATGGGCGAGCTTTGTTCCGTCCGGAGTCATCATCCGGTGCACCTCTTCAGCGCCGAAAGCTCTTTTATAGAATTCAATAGCGGCTGGGCCGTTGCGTACGATCAACTCCGGAATCAGTTGGTCCTCCCGACGATCCGTCATTTCCTCACCCTCTATCGCAGCTGAGAAACGGTCTGCCCGGAATTCTGATTCTGCGACATGCTCTTGCCCGGTTCCGCCGCTGGAGTGGCTCCGGGCTGCGGAGCGTACTTCGACGCGCACTTGGCCTGTAGCTGCTTGGCGTGGAAGACGCCGTCGCGTCCGAAACTGCCATCGGCCAGAGCTTGCGAGTCGTCCTTGAAAGTGTCGGGCGGAGCTTCGGTCCCGGTATACGAAACGGGAAGCGTCAGTTCATTTTCTTTCAGCATGAAGTCAACGCGGGTTCCGGAGCGTTTGATCGAACCCGGGACCACGTTTCCGGCTACCCGCAGATGCTTGGAGTAGGCGTCGTTCCCCATGCCGTTCAATTCCTTGATGGTGACGTAGTAGCTTTTGCTGTCCTGCACGCCGGTGTAGGCAAGGTAGCCAAGCGAGACCAGAATCAACACGGTCACCGAGCCGAATTTCAAATACTTGCTGGTTTCGCTCGACATAAGGAACCCCACCCCTGTCTAAAAACTCTACGCGCTGCAGGGATGCGGGTCAAGATACGGGGCTGGTGTGGGGACGGGGTTCTGCCCTGTCCCGGCGGGGCAAAGCCCCGCTGCCACAACGGGTACCCGTGTTAACAGTAAACAAAGTCTATAAACTTACTTGACATTCTTAGGAATCTGCCTTATATTCTGAATCGTTCCCTCCTGGCCCGTACCGCTATTCGCCTGGTGGTACGGGCCCACTTTTCCGATTGGCAATCTTTATCGTAGAGACGCGGCAAGCCGCGTCCCTACCGGAGATTTTCTAGCTTCCTTTTTCCCGCTCGTAAGGCTTTTGCATGTAGCGGCGGGCTTCGTCGAGCGCACCTTGGGTATTGTCGTTGGTCTGGATGGCCTGGCGGTATTCATTGACGGCGCGTTCGCGCTGTCCGGTTACGTCAAAAATCTTGCCCAACTGCAAGCGGCTCCAAACCTCGGTCCAGCGCGGTTCCCCGTCGCCATTCAGCGATTCGCGGTAGGCGTTCGCCGACGCCTGATAATTTTTCTGCATGTAAAACACTTCGGCAACCCGGTAGTGAGCCAGAGAGCTGTTCTTGTTGACTTCGAGCGCTTTGTTGAATTCGCTCAGCGCTCCCGCCAGGTCGCCTTGCTGGATCAGACCCTGTCCGCGCACGATGGAGGAACGCAGCTTGATGTCCTTGGAGTTGGTCAGTACGCGGTGTTCGGGATCGACCGAGATGCGCCGCGGGCGTCCAAAGGTTTCGACCGAAAACGGGGAATCGGTGCCCACGACCTCAATGCGTTTTTCTTCCGTTCTTCCATCGGTACCGATTTTCAAATTTACCGGCATGCGGAACAGGTCAAGGTCCTGCGTGATGGCGCCGACAATCCGGAAGCCTTTGTTGTTGCCCAGCCGGTAGACGGTGTACTTGGCCTTGAACTCGGGAGCGCTGGTGGAATCCATCCACTGGGAGTAGAACCAGGTGAGCTTTTGACCCGACACCTGCTCGCTGAGTTCGCGGAAATCGTCGCTGCTGGCGGGCTTGCCCGCGTACTTGGCGGCGAATTCGCGCATGATCTTCAAATAATCTTTCTCGCCGACTACCCAGCGCAGCATGTGCAGGATCATGGCGCCCTTGTCGGTCACCAGCGCCTGAAATTCGGGAGAAAAATAGTCCAGCTTGTCGGCGCTCGAAAGCGGCACGCTGTCGTAGGCGAGGGCACCCACCGACATGTCCTTGACCATTTCCTCGAGCCCGCCTTCACCCGCCGCGCTCTCCACGTAGCGAGCCTCGGAATAGCGCGCGAAGCCGTCGCTGATCCACCAGTCGGCTTTCGACGCCGGACTCACCGAAACGCCCCACCACTGATGGGCAATCGTATTGGACAGCAAGCGATAGTTGATCTTTTCCGTAATGGCGCGGCTCGAAAGCGCCGCGATTTCAGGCGCCCACGCCGCGGGCAGCGTGTCGTCCGGGATCTCAACGATTTTCAGCCGCGGGGCAGGTGCGACTCCATACTGGGTCACGAAGTAGGTGAACGCCTTGACGGCTGTCGATGCGTACTCCGCGCCAAGCTCCTTCTTATTCGGCTTGAAGAATACGTGCAGATCGATGCCCGCATCGTCGCT
>DATFZT010000207.1:0-18204 GCA_035314185.1 Terriglobales bacterium | reverse complement strand
TGCGGCGCCGTAGTTCTTCAAGCATGATCTGGCGTAGATGGGTCACAGAGAGTTCCTCCTCTGCGACACAAACTAGCTCAGATCACCTCGACCGTCGGCCCCGCAACACGCGAATGCGTCCGCCGCAAAGCGGCTTAGTTCTAGTCGGCTTATGAGGAGTGATCGCGATTGCTCGCGGTGCAGAAGGCGCGTAACCTACAACGCATTCCAGCAAAATGTGCGCTCTATTTGCCCTCCGTTTACCTGCTCGACGGTGCTTTAGTGGCCTTGCGGTGTCATCCGGGGCCGGCTAAGCTGTTGAAAAGTACAGTTCATGGCGAACTCAAATCCCACCCTCTCCGCTATTCTTTCAATGTGCTAAAGTACTCTCGCCGGTGAGCGACCTCCTCCAAACCCCGTTTGATAGTGTCGAGAACGCCCACGAATACGTGCGTCTTCTGGTCGAGGCCCTCGCCGATGCCAAAAGCGAAATCGCCGCCGACCTCAACGCGACCGTCGCGACCAAGCCCGACCGCCGCGTGGAAGCGCTGCGCCTCGTTCAATTCAAACTGGACAAACTGGAGCAACACTTGAAGTCCAGCAGCCGCCTGCTCAACGACCTGCGCACCCTGCGCCGCCTTCTTTTCGAGGAGAGGCCCGAGGAACTCCCTGAACCCGCCGCGGCCGGTCAGGACCCTGCCGCCTAGATTTAGCGAATCAAGATTTCCCGAGTCTGGATTTTCGCGAGGGTAGCCCGTGGCTCACGCTCGCAATTTTTCAGCAAACTTTTTTTCCAGCTTCGCCAGCTTCGGAGAGATCACAAACATGCAATAAGGCTGGCGCGAATTTTCGTTGTAGTAGTTCTGATGGTAGTCTTCGGCCGCGTGAAATTCCTCGCCCGGCTCGACCGCGGTCACAATCGGTTCCGGAAACGCCTTGGCTGCCGTCAATTCCGCAATCGTATTCTCGGCGATCTTCTGCTGCTCTTCATCGCTGTAGAAAATCACCGAACGATACTGCTCGCCCGCGTCATTTCCCTGCCGATTCAGCGTAGTCGGATCGTGCACCGCGAAGAATACGTCGAGCAGATCGCGATAACTGATCTTCTCGGGATCGAAGCTGACGCGCACCACTTCCACATGCCCGGAATCGCCGTTACACACCTGCCGATAAGTAGCCTGGTCGCCGCGTCCGCCCATATAGCCGGATTCGACGTGGGTAACGCCCGTCAGGCGCTGAAAAACCGCCTCAGTGCACCAGAAGCATCCGCCGCCGAAAACTGCTGTCTGCTCTTTTGCCATGATGATTGGATGTGCTGCGGAGCCCGAAGTTTCGCACTGTCTCCAACAACAGCTTAACCACAGAGAGCACAGGGGTCCACAGAGGAAACCGTGGTCCCCTATGAACCTCTGTGCTCCCTGTGGTAAAGAACTTGGCCTTAGACCGATACCGTAAAGGAAGTTTCCGTGCGAGTAACCGGCCGATAAAGCGTATCCCGCTCAATCGGTTCGCGCCCGGCTTCCGTGATCAGCCGCACCAGATCGTGCCGCCGCAGGCCCTGAGGAGTGGTCGCTCCCGCATCGTGATAAATCTTCTCCTCGACCACGGTGCCATCAATATCATCGGCTCCAAAGCGCAGGGAAATCTGCGCAATCTTCGGCGTCATCATCTGCCAATAAGATTTAATGTGCGGAAAGTTATCAAGCACCAGCCGGCTGACCGCAATCTGCTTAATGTCAAGCATGCCGGTAGTCGTAAAAAGATGTTGCAGCGGCGTGTTCGCCGGATGAAAGGCCAATGGAATAAACGTCTGGAAGCCGCCCGTCTCGTCCTGCAAAGCGCGCATCTTGAGCAGGTGATCGACGCGGTCTTCATCATTCTCGATGTGGCCGTAAAGCATTGTTGCGTTCGATTTCAGCCCGATCTGGTGGGCGAGTCGCGCCGTATCGAGCCATTGATCGCCATCAATCTTGTGATCGCAAATAATATGCCGCACCCGGTCAGCAAAAATTTCAGCGCCGCCACCGGGCAGCGAATCGACGCCCGCCTCTTTCATTTTCACCAGCGTCTCGCGGATCGTCAGTTTAGCCCGCTTCGCCAGGTATGCGACTTCGACCATGGTGAAGGCCTTCATGTGGACGAGCGGAAAGCGTTCCTTCAATCCGGAAACAAGATCGAGAAAATATTGAAACGGCAAATCGGGATGCAGCCCGCCGACAATGTGAAACTCCGTGACCGCCTCGGTGTAGCCGGAAGCCGCCGTCTGGAAGGCTTCTTCAAGCGCCATTGTGTAAGCGCCCGGAGTGTCTTTCTTGCGCCCAAAAGCGCACAAACGACAAGCAGCCACGCAAACATTCGTCGGATTGATATGACGATTGACGTTGAAGTACGCCTTGTCGCCATGCATCCGCTCGCGAACCCAGTTAGCCAGCCAACCCACGGCCAGAATGTCGCCCGTCCCATAAAGGACAAGCGCATCGCCCTCGTTCAGGCGCTCACCCGCGAGCACTTTATCTTTGATCGGAAGCAGGCGCGGATCGTCGGTCTGGAATGGGTGCGAAACAGGCATCTGTTTAATCATAACCCAACCCTGTGGGAGGATCACATCGTCTGCTGAAGAACCGGTGGCCGTTTCCGTGTAACCGAAAATAAGGCGGGAGTCATCGCACGATTCATAACGTGCTGAGCAGGCTATAATTGCGCGCACGGATGGCTCTGACCAGTGGCACCAAACTCGGGCCCTATGAGATTGGCTCTTCCCTCGGTGCGGGCGGCATGGGCGAAGTGTATCGCGCGCGCGATACACGGCTGGGGCGAGAGGTCGCGATCAAGATCCTGCCGCCGCATCTTTCTTCGGACGCGGAAGCCAAGCAGCGCTTCGAGCGTGAAGCGCGCGCCATCTCCTCACTGAATCATCCCAACATTTGCACGCTCTACGACGTCGGCCACCAGGACGGCACCGATTTTCTGGTCATGGAATATCTGGAGGGCCAGACGCTGGCTACCCGCCTGCTGAAGGGCCCGCTGCCCCCTGATCTGGTGTTGAAATGCGGCATCGAGATTTGTGAGGGGCTGGAAAAAGCGCACAAGACGGGAGTGATCCATCGCGACTTGAAGCCGGGAAACATCATGCTGACGAAAACCGGAGCCAAGCTGATGGATTTTGGGCTGGCTAAGGCGACTCCGGCAGTTCCGCCACCGTCTTCCAGTCTGACGATGACGCTGTCCGGACCGGCGGCCGATCAGCCGCTAACGGCGCGGGGCATGGTAGTAGGAACGTTCCAGTACATGTCTCCTGAGCAACTGGAAGGGAAAGAAGCAGATGCGCGCTCCGACATTTTCGCTCTGGGAGCGCTGTTGTACGAGATGGCGACCGGGCAGCGTGCGTTTAGCGGGAAAACCCAGGCCAGCATTGTGGCCGCGATCCTGGCTTCGGAGCCGCCGCCGATTTCGGTGGTGCAGCCGATGTCCCCGCCGGCGCTCGACCGGGTGGTGAAGGTTTGTCTGGCAAAGGATCCCGACGAGCGTTTCCAGACTGTCCACGATCTGAAGCTGCAACTGAAATGGATCGCGGAAGGCGGATCACAGGCCGGAGTGCCAGTTCCGCTGGCAGCGCGCAGAAAGAGCCGGGAGGGTTGGGCTTGGATTGCGGCGGGGCTGGCGTTGCTCGGTGCGCTTACGCTCGGGCTTTTTGAATTGTTGGCGCCGCGCCCGGATGTGCGCGAGGTGCATTCCAGCATCCTGCCGCCGGCAAAGGCAACGTTTGCTTTTCTCGGGCCGAACGGTACAGCCATGCTCTCGCCGGATGGTCGCAGTGTCGCCTTCCTGGCCCGGCAAGAAGGCATTCAGACGTTGTGGGTGCGTCCGTTGAATGACTTTGTTGCGCGTCCACTGGCGGGCACGGAGGACGCTTACAGCGTGTTCTGGTCCCCCGATAGCCGTAATCTTGGATTTTTCTCACAAGGGAAGTTGAAGCGCGTGTCGGCGGCTGGAGGACCGGCGCTGGCCCTCTGCGACGTGGAACAGGTCCGGGGCGGGAGCTGGAGCACCCAGGATGTGATTATTTTCGCCAGGTATCCGGGCGAGATCTATCGTGTCCCGGCGGGCGGGGGCACGCCGCAAAAGGTCACCACATTCGATCCATCGCGCCACGACACAACCCACCGCTGGCCCTATTTTCTTCCCGACGGAAACCACTTTCTTTATATGGCGTCGGTGTTCGGCTCGGTCAACGCGGATAACGTCTTCTTTCTCGGCTCGCTGGACGGCAAGGTGAATCGCATCCTGTTTCACGGCAGCTCGAACATCGCTTATGGGGACGGGCATCTGGTCTATGCCGTCGACAGGACCCTGATGGCTCGCCCGTTTGATACCGCGAAACTGGAGTTCACCGGAGACGCGGTTCCCATAGCCGAAAGCGTGCAATACGACCCCATTTTCAGCGGCGCCGTCTTCTCGGTTTCGCAAACTGGCTTGCTCCTCTACCAGACGGGCAATGCCTCGAGCGCACGGACCATGGCACTGTTCAGTCCCGACGGCAAGCCTCTCGGGAACGCAGGCGAGGGAGGAATGTACTACCCGCGATTTTCTCCCGACGGCAAACATCTCGCTTATACCTTGATCGACACCAGCAACGGGAAAGCCGACGTCTGGACTGTGGACATCGCTTCCGGCAACCGGATCCGGTTGACGGTAGATCCGGTACGCAGCATGAACCCCGTGTGGTCCCGCGATGGAACTCAAGTGGCGTACTATTCCACGCGTTCCGGAAAGCCTGACGTCTACGTCAGGAAGGCGAATGGAATGGGCGTGGAGCAGAGACTCTGGGAGGGAGGCGCAGCCCTCCGCGCCACTGACTGGACGCCGGATTCGAAGAGTCTTGTTTTGGAGGAGCGTCCCGCCGCAACGGGAAGAACTCGTCTGCTGCTGTTTCCGCTGGACGGCAGAGAACCCACCCCGTTGCTCGAGGTGCCGAATGCCAGCGTGTACGCCGCCCAAATTTCCTGGGACGGACATTGGATTGCCTATTACTCCGACGAATCGGGCAAGTACGAGATTTACGTTTCGCCTTTTCCCAAGCCGGTGGGACGGTTGCAGATTTCGACTGCGGGCGGCAGGGACCCGCGCTGGCGGCGCGACGGAAAAGTTCTCTATTACGTTACCCCGGACGGAAAATTGACCGCGGCCGAACTGAAAGAAGTCAATGGGTCGCTTCAGGTGGTTTCGCTTCGAACCCTGTGGCAGATGAAGTTCAGCTTGTTCAACGACACCTTCGATGTTACCCCGGACGCGAGCCGGTTCGTGGTGGACACGTTGTCGACCGACGAGACTCCGGCGCCGCTCAGCCTGGTCACGAACTGGGCGTCGGAGCTAAAAAAATGACCCTTGTTGCCGCCGCCGTTCAGCTGCGCCGCAGCAGTAAATCTCCCGCCACGAACACGAAGAACACCACCGAAATCACCCCATTCATAGTAAAGAACGCCGCATTCAGCTTGCTCAGATCATCGTGCTGCACCAGCGTGTGTTCGTAGAGCAACAACGCAGCCACGGCGATCACTCCCACGATCGCGAGCCTGCCTAAGCCGAACGTGACGATGAGCGCGACCAGCAGCCCCAGCATCACGAGGTGAAACAAACGGGCAACCACGAGCGCATTCCTGATTCCGAGATGCCGTGGCACCGAGTGCAAGCCATGACTGCGATCGTAGTCATGATCCTGACAGGCGTAGATCACGTCGAATCCGCCGACCCAGAACGTCACGGCCGCGGTGAGCAGCAGAATCCGTGGATCGAACGACCCGCGAACCGCGATCCACGCTGCCGCCGGCGCAATACCCAGGGCGAAGCCGAGAAACAGATGCGACCAGCGCGTGAATCGCTTGGTGTAGGAATAGAGAAGAATCACCGCGAGCGCGACCGGCGAAAGCATCAGCGTCAAGCGGTTCAACTGGGAAGCGGCCAGAACAAAAACGCCGCATGAGACAAGAACGAACGCGCCAACAAACGAAGGCGTCAGCAGCCCAACCGGCAGCGCGCGCGTAGCAGTGCGAGGATTGGCCGCGTCAATCGAAGCGTCGGCCAGGCGATTGAAAGCCATCGCAGCCGACCGCGCCGAAACCATGGCGACCACGATCCACGCAAGTTGCCGCCAAGCCGGCAAGCCTCCGGCGGCCAGCATGGCTCCGCAGAGCGCAAACGGGAGCGCAAAGATCGAGTGCTCCCACTTGATCATCTCCAGCGTGATGTTAAGATTTCGGAAAAAAGCCACGGCCTAATTGTAAAGCAGTGAAATAGACCTCGTGATGAACTCAGTTCGAACGACCAACATTTTTTCATGAATTGTCATCCCGAGCGAAGAGAGCGATGACAAATCTGAAAAATCACAAGCGTGTTTAGCCACTGTCCACAGCTCCTTCCACCAGAGGCACAAACCGGCAACCTTCCAGGACACTCACCTCCGCCTGTCCGCAGATTTTCAAGATCAATTGTAATTCCTGGCTGGAGGGTGGCCCGACCGGCAGCATCATGCGCCCGCCCTCGCGCAGTTGCTCAAACAGCGCTGGCGGCATCTCAGCGGTTGCGGCAGAAACAAGAATGGCGTCGAACGGCGCGTACTCCGCCCAACCCTGACCGCCATCGCCGACTCTGATCTTCACGTTGCGATATCGCAGTCGATACAGCGTGCTCTCCGCCAAAGCCGCGAGCTGCGCGTGACGCTCCACCGAATACGCCTCGGCCGAGAGCAGCGAGAGCAATGCCGTCACGTAGCCGGAACCGGTGCCGACCTCGAGCACTCTATCCGAAGATTGAAGCGCGAGGTGCGCGAGCATCGCCGCCACAATATAAGGCTGCGAGATAGTTTGCCCTTCGCCGATGGGCAGCGGGTGATCTCCGTAGGCCTCCCCCCGGAAAATCTCCGGGACAAACTCATGCCGCGGCACCATGCGCATGGCCTCGAGCACGCGACGGTCGCGGATGCCGCGCCCGGCAAGTTGCACGCGGACCATTTCTTCGCGCTGAGAAATAGAATCCATGAGCGCTAACGTCCAAACCTTCACCACAGGGGACACAGGGAAACACAGGGGAAATCAAAGCTGCCTTCCCCCGTGTCCCTCTGTGCTCCCTGTGGTAAAGCCTTGCTCGCGGACGCGCTAGTACGGCCCGATGATTCCGCCAATGTTCCGCGCACTCGGAGCCTCCGGCCGCGACTTCTTTTCTTGCGCTGAGATTATGTCGAGATACTTGTAGGCCGAGCCCGTATTGAAGAGCACGACCGTGTCGTCGGCGCGGAAGAATCCGCTGGCCCGGAGCTTCTGATAAGCAACCAGTGACGCGGCTCCCTCGGGAGCAGCGAACACGCCTTCCACGCTGGCCCAGTGGCGCAGGGCCGCAAGAATCTCCTCGTCGCTCGCCGCGACCGCGGTGCCCTGACTTTTCTTCAGGATGTCGAGAATCAAATAATCGCCATAAGCTTTAGGAACGCGCAAGCCCGCAGCAAAAGTCCGGGCGTCGGTCCACATTTCAGAAACGCTCTTCCCTGCTTCCCACGCCTTAACAATCGGCGCGCAGCCCGCTGCCTGCACGGTAATCATTTTCGGACGCGCGGAACCGATCCAGCCCAGTTCCTCCATCTCATCAAAAGCCTTCCACATGCCGATCATGCCCACGCCGCCGCCGGTCGGATAGATAATGCCCTGCGGAAGCTTCCATCCCAACTGCTCGGCAACCTCGTAGCCCATGGTCTTCTTGCCCTCGACGCGGAACGGCTCTTTGAGGGTCGAGACATCGAACCATTCGTCGTTATTTCCTGACGACCTCTCTTTGATTATGCGTTCGGCAACCATGCGGCCACAATCGCTGATCAACCCGTCAACCAGCGTGACATGCGCGCCGTAATAATCGCATTCCATGCGATTCGCGAGCGGCACATCCTTTGGCATGAAAATGTAAGCCTCGATCCCCGCCGCCGCCGCGTAAGCTGCCAGCGCCCCACCGGCGTTTCCGGCGGAAGGAGCGGCGAGCTTCTTCAGTCCAAAATGTCGCGCCATGGTCACGGCAGCTGACATGCCGCGTGCCTTGAACGATCCGGTTGGATTGAGGCCTTCATCCTTGATGAAGACATTCGCATACTCGCGGCTGGGAAGCATAGGCGTAAATCCTTCGCCAAGCGTGACGGGCTTTTCACCTGCAGAAAATTCGGGGAGAACCTCAGCGTAACGCCACATGCTGGCCACGCGACCTGATAAATCTTCGCGACGCAACTTCCCTTTCAGGCTGGCAAGATCGTAGCGGACGTAAAGCACACCGCCATCTTTAGGGCAGACATTCTGCGGACGATCAGCGGAGAGATGTTGTCCGCAGCGCGTGCATTCGAGGTAAGAAATTCGCATCGAGGGAAGGATAGCACTTTGCCTTTTGGATGTTAGCCCTCAGCCTAGCCCAGATCGGACTATCGGAACTCATCGCGTGCATCAATTGAATAGCTGGCATGGTCGCGACACCTCCCCAGTTACAATTGCCACCATGAGTGTCGACAGGTCTGGCAAATGGTGGATTGGCACGACTCCCAACGACATCAAGGAATACCTCGAGGCCTACTCCGCTGAGGGATACAGCGCTCACGAGTTCCGGCAAGCAAAATGCGGGTGTGGTGGTGAGACCTTCGAACTTTTTGCAGACGATAATGAGGGCTGCGCGAAACGAATATGCACCTCGTGCGGAGCAGAACAGTTCATCTGTGACAGCGAGGAATTCTGGTCTGAAGCCACGCCCGAAAAGTGGGAATGCATTGAATGCGGCTCCACCAGCGCGAACATCGGCATTGGTTTTTCGCTGTACGAGGACGGCGAAGCTCGTTGGCTCTATGTTGGTGAGCGGTGCTCCAACTGCGGCATCTTAGGCTGTTTTGCAGGATGGAAAGTTGCGTATACCCCTTCCAAGCAGCTACTCGAACGGGTTTGATCCGATTGGTGCTCCGGCGCTTCCTCAAGCTGGCAATCTTTTCAGCACTTCATGCGCCCGCCGAAACCAAGGCCGCTCCCGCCGCCGCAGGTAGCCCGGCATAGTAGGTTTCTTATCGAGCACCTTCTGCGCCCACTCCCGCGCCTCGGCATTGCGTCCCTCCGAAGCCAGCAGTTCCGCGAAGTTCAAATAAGTCTCCGACAGAGTCGACGTGACCGTCACCCGCCGGAAGAGCGCCTCGGCTTTTTCTTTTTGTCCCGTCTGCGCGTAAGCGTGGGCGAGCAATCCAGCCGCGCGCTGGAAATCGTAGTCGGGCTCTTTGCCGACCACGCGCTCCAGATCGGGCAATGCAGCCGCAGCGTCGCCTAGCAGGATGGCGCAAACACCGCGCCGGTAAAAGGGATCCGGCGTATCGGCGCGGGCGGCAATCGCTTTGTCGAACGCCGTTCGCGCCGACTGCAGATTCCCGTCGTCCATATAGAGGTCGCCGAGCTCCTCATAGTTTCCCGCTGACGGATTGTCGCGAATCGCAGCTTCCAGTTCGCCAATGCGCTTGCGCCGCGGAAACACTTTGAAGGATTGTCCCACCAGCCCAATGTCGGGCAGAGCCTCGACAAAAAGATAGATAATCGCGCCCAGCGGGCCGAGAAACAGGATGATGAATATCCAGTAGGTATCGGGCCGCCGCCGGATAAAGTGAACGATCGCCAATCCCTGAAGCAGGATGCCGATGAAGCCAAACCGGTATAGAAGGTAGCCCAGAAATCCCATGCCAGTATGAGTCCTAGCGTGAGATTACACATTTGTGGAAGATGGAGAAAGTGACTGTCGGGGCAAGGAGCGGCGATGCCGATCGAGAAGAGTGAGCAGCAGAACGATAAGCAGCAGAACGACGAACAGCAGATCCTGGCGCTGCACGAAGCCGGAGACCGCGCCCTGATGAGCGCCGACCTCGCCGCACTCGCGCAGATCTTCGCCGACGACTACGTACAGTACAACGAAGCGGGCAAGGCTTTCACCAAGCAGGATGTGCTGAACAATTTTCAGACCGGGGCAATTCGTTATCCGTCGATTGTTTCCACGGGAAGGAAGATTCGCGTATTCGGCGACACCGCAGTCGTGCACGGCTCGGAATCCGACGAAGTCGAAATCAAGGGGAAACGCTCTACCGTACGCTACGTCTACCTCGACGTGCTACGGAAATGGGCTGGGGAGTGGAAGCTAGTGGCGTCGCAGTTGGCACGGCCGGCGGAAGAGTAGTGGAATGTTCAGGTTTCCCCGGTGTACCCCTGTGTCCCCTGTGGTAAAGACCTTGCCTTCGAACCACAGGGGACACAGAGGAAAGCGAGCGCCACGCTAGCTTTCGTCAGCCCGCAGCCGATTCTGCCAATGCGACCACAGAAACCAGACGATCCCCGCCAGCAGAAACGCCCCAATCACGGCATCGAATTTATGGAAGTACTTGCCCAGCGAGCGCCAGTTCTCGCCCAGTTTCATGCCGAAGTAGGCCAGCATAAAACACCACGGCCACGATCCCAGAAAAGTATAGATGTGAAATTTGCCGCGTGGCATGCGGGCAATCCCCGCCGGCAGCGCGATAAATGTGCGGATCACCGGCAGCAGGCGCGCAATGAACACGGCCATGTCTCCCCAGCGCAGAAAAAATCTGTCGGCCCAGTCCAGTTCACGGTGCCCCATCAGGATCCAGCGTCCATAGCGCTCAACCAGCGGGCGTCCGCCGTAGCAGCCGATTTCATAGGCCACGAGCGAACCCAGATTGCATCCGATGGCGCCAGCCGTTGCCGCCCACACCAGCTTCATCGCGCCGGTATAAACCAGGTAGCCGGCAAACGGCATGATCAGTTCCGAAGGTAGCGGAATGCAAGCGGACTCGATCGCCATAAGCAGCGCGATCCCGGCGTAACCGGTTGCCGCTACCAGGGAATTAATGAAGGCAAAAAGTAAGTAGAGGATTTTCTCAGTCATGGAAATCGGGCAATCGGGTCATCGGGAGATCGGGTCATCTGAAATCGACTCCAGAACCTTCACGCAATTGATTCTAGATCACCCGATGACCCGATGGTCAGATCACCCGATGCCGTTCAGAACGTCCCGTCCTGCGTGAAGCTGAAGCCGGGCAAGGTTACGCCATCTCCCGATTTTGTGACCTTCACCTTCACCACCGGCGCATCGGGCGCGGTGACCTCGGCGGGCCGCAGTACCGCAAATTGGGAGAACACTTCGCTGTACACCTTGGTGACCAGATGATCCTGGCCGGTTGCGTCATGACGCCAGACCTGTCCGAGTTTGATGCCCTTCACGGCCACAAGTTTTTCCTATTCTCAGAGCTTAGTTTCCAGAGTACTCACCCGCCCGCCAACCCGTCAATTGCCGCGGGGTTACTTTCGTCGGATGCGCGGCCGAAGCTTTGTTACCATGAACCCGCCGTCCAAGAGTGTTCAGCAGTGTCCAGGAGGGAACCAATGCCTCGCGGAAGCATGCCGCGTCAACCCAGCCGCAGCGGACGGCAGGAAGGTGCCCGCCGGGCACAGGGTTCACCGTTATTGAAGAAGACCGCGAAAACGACGATTGCAAAAGTGATGACTGCCCAGGCAAAGAAAGCAAAGCCGCCGAAGGCTGCCGTCGGCAAAAAGAAATCTGCGTCTGGATATGGCCCTTTGGCCCCCGAGCGCGTCCGTCAGATCATCGCCGGCCTTGACCAGCTTTATCCCAAAGCGACCTGCGCTCTCACTCACCGCAGCGCGTGGGAGTTGCTGGTCGCAACGATTCTTTCCGCCCAGTCAACCGACGTGCGAGTGAACATGGTCACGCCAAAGCTATTTGAAAAGTATCCGACCGTCCAGGATTTCGCGGCGCTCGAGCCCGAACAATTGCAGCCCGACATCTACTCGACCGGCTTCTTCCGCAACAAGTCGAAGTCGGTGGTGGGCGCGGCGCGCAAGGTGGTCGCGGATTTTGGCGGAAACGTGCCAGATACGATGGACGAGTTGCTCAGCCTCCCCGGAGTAGCTCGCAAGACAGCGAACGTCGTGCTCGGAACCTGGTTCAAGAAGAATGAAGGAGTCGTAGTCGATACGCACGTGACCCGAATTTCACGGCGTCTGGAGCTGACCAGGCAGCAAGACCCAAAGAAAATTGAAGAGGACTTGATGCAGATCATTCCGCGCGAGCGCTGGACAGACTTTTCTCACGAAGTGATCTGGCACGGGCGGAAGTTGTGCGTGGCGCGCGGTCCGAAGTGTGCCGATTGCGCGCTGGAAAAGCTGTGCCACGCCGGCGACAAGACGTGGTCGACGGTCGAGATTCACAAGGACGCGCAGCCCTAGCCGCCGTTGTAGAACAGCTCAACCACCGTGCAATCGTCGTTGAGCGGAGTGCCACCGCAAAAATCAGCGACCGCAGTGAAGACGTCTTCCATAGACTTACTCTTCCCCGCGACGCTCTCCAGCCGTTCGCTGTCAAACATATCTCCGCGCGCGTTCTCGGCTTCGGTGACGCCGTCGGTCACCAGGATCATCCGATCCCCCGGCCTCAACTGGCAGCGGTCGCTCGAGTAAGTCGCATCCGCCAGCAACCCGACCGGCAAGTTACCGTGTGCCGGCCGCAGCACCTCGTTGCCGCAGATCCACACCGGCGGAACATGTCCGCAATTGACGTACTCAAGGTCGCCGTCGCTGCGCAGGCGCGTAATGATCATGGTCGCGTATTTTTCACCGATATGCTTGTAGGTGAAGAAGCGATTGACCGCGTCGACAATCTCCACCAGCGGCATGCCGGAAATAAGTTGTGAGTAGACCATCCCCTGCAGAATGGAAGCCAGCAGCGCGGCCGAAACTCCCTTGCCGCTGACGTCGGCGAGAACCACGGCCAGCCCTTGGGGCGTATTCACGGCCTCAAAGAAATCGCCGCCGATCTCCTTACAAGATAAGTTGCGTCCGTTAACCCGCGCAAAAGGAACTTCCGGCAGAGTCACTGCCAGCAGACGCTGCTGAATCGACGCCGCGATCGACAGTTCCTGCTGGTACCGCCGCCCGGCTTCTTCGGCCTGCACCAGCCGCGCGTTTTCTACCAACTGGGCAGCTTCGGTCGCGATCGCCCGCAGAATATCGTGGCTCACGCTGGTGATATCGCGTGACGCAAAGCGCGAGTCCACATAGAGCGCCCCCATCACTTCCCCACCCGCCGGCTGATCGGCACGGCTGGTTTGCACCATGGGCTTGCGCAACGGAATGCAGATCACCGTCCGCAGGTCGAAGGTGACAATGCTTTTCCGTTCCTTCACGTCGAGCATCTGACTGGTGTCGGTGACCAGGTATTCCGAGTTCGAGGTCAAAGCGCCGTCCAGCACCGACCGGGAAATTGTCTTGTCGTCGAGCAGCGGCTCGCCCTTCGAGTTACGCCCGGCGGCCAGCGTCAGGGTCCCGCTGAGATCGCGCAGGAAGATGTATGCGCGTTCGGCGCGCGTCAGCTTCAGTGTGGCATCGAGCAGCGTAACCAGGATTTCATCGAGCACGCCGATGGTGTTCAGCTTGCGCGCCGCTTCCATGAACAGCGTGAGTTTCTCCAGGTCGCTCGCCTCCGGCGCAATCTGGATGCCCGAAATTTGGCTGAGAAATTCACGCGCCGTGTTCGAGGTGGTATGCAGCGGATGGAAAATCAGGTAAGCGATATCGCGCGCGCCAAATTCCAGCCGGTCGTTGCGTTGCAGCTTGTGCCGGTCCACCTTCTCACCATTGACGAAGGTGCCGTGCTTGCTCCCCAGGTCGACGACAAAAAATTCGCCGTTCTCCGAAACGATCGTCGCATGCTCGCGAGACACGCGCGGGTCCGCGATCACCAGGTCGCGATCCACCTTGCGGCCCACCGTGTAAGGAGTGTGATTCAGCGACAGCGTCTGCTGATCATTCCCCGATACAAAGATCGCGATGGGAAAAATGCTGGATATGCCCGAATGCGACGATGCCGACATGTACCCTGAATTCTCCTGCTGGCCATGATGCCAGAAAAGCCGCCAGCCGCCCCACACTGGTCCCCCAGCATTCTACGACGTGGCTGGCCTCGCCGACGCAGTAAAAGTCCTCTGATAATAGTGGATAAGTATCAATGAGGCCACTCCTACCGGGACCTGGGTGACCGTCCAGATCGGAATTGCCTAAGCGATGGTTTCAGAGCCGTTCCGAATCCAACGGTTTTCGCTAAGCCGTTATCGGTTATCGCTATGGCAATCCCAGCGACTAATATGCCCCCAATGATATCGACAAGGTAGTGCCACTCCAGCAGAAGAATCGACACAATCAACAGACAGTCATAAGCGCACAGGAAAATCAACATTCGTTTCCAGCGGCGCAAGAACCACATCACGATGAGTGGCTGGGCGATATGCATGCAGGGGAAGGCGATGAAGTATCCGGAGATGCGCTGGATCGGAACATGATTCCACAGCGCCAGCCCACTCGCCATCATGTTTTTCTGGATAGCGTACACCTGCAAAGTGGCCGGAAACCGCGAGAAATGCCCGGAACACAAGGAATATGGACCCTGGCTCGGCCATAAGTAAAACAGCCCGAGAGCAATGTAGTATGCCATGAGAATCGTGCCCACGAACTGAAGGCCGCGGTTCCTGCCGCCAGAAAGGCTGACGAGGAGGATGGCCGCCCCAATCTGAGGAAACATGCCGAAATAGATGAATTCCAAAAAGTGAAAAAACGGAAGCGGAAAGCTTCGAATCGCCCAGTGCGACAGATCGCAAACAGACCATCCATGAAGAATCCACTTGTCCATCGCATTGAATGCGGCATCGTATGCGAAATTGAAATGAACCGTGACGATGATGTCGTTGTAAGCGGGAACCAGCAGGAATCCGACAACCGCATAAAGAGCGGGCAATAGCACCGCACCCGCGGCTTGGCGCAGTTGGTGGGGCTTCCGCTCGTGGAATTCGAGTATGGCGACGGTGTTGACCGTCAGAACCACCGCTGTCATCCAGGGCAATGCCCAGCCCAGAGCCATGAGATAGAGCAGCAAGAGAACGATGCGAAGCGGTTCGCGCACCCAACGATCGACAAGAGTTCTTAGTATCGCCTCCCCGGGCATGCCGACCCAGCACAGCATCGCTGCAAGGAATACGGACTGCACCGTCAGGATCCAGTACGCAGTTGCAAGCGCTTTCCAATCGAACCTGACCGGAAGGTGCAGCCTTCGCAAAACAGGGACAAGGGCTATACCCATGAACAAGCCGATCCAGTAATGCGTATAGCGCGGCTTCATTGAGGCCTATCCCAACCTCCCGGCCCTGCCGACGCAGCAAACATTTCCTGATAATGACGGACCAGCATCAGGGCAACCACCCCCAGGGGGATCTGTGGCACCGTCCAAAACGGTGCTGCCCACGCACGCTCGACCCTTTCCTGAGGCAAGAGGAAGGAAAGCGCCGCCAGTGCCGTGCACCAGAACCATGGCCACACCAGTAACACGGAAACCACGATCAGGAGGGCGCGGCTGACCAGGTTCAGTCCCCAGATCATTCGTCGGTCGCGGGCGATCAGGAGGATGGCGGGCAGCAGCAGCACTTGATTGTACAGAGCAAACTTGGGCACGGTGAGTACGGCCAGCGCCATCACCAGACAGGTGGATGCCTGAAACACGGCTGTATCTTCTTGTGGTTTGCGCTGCTTGATGCAAAGCACCGCGGTCATTGCCGCAAACATCACTTCCACGACCCTGCCCCAGGGGTGAGGGAGGATTGCCTCCAACATTGGGATGGCCTGCGCATATTGTCGGTACGCTTCGATCGCATGCCAAAAACGCCCGATCCAGTGCGGCAGAAACCACTCCGAAACGGCGCAGAGAAAAACCGTGACAATCACAAATGAGGCCGCCCAACGGTAGCGGCGCCGCAAGTCGCCCAGGCTCCAAACGCCGAGCCACAGCAGCAAAGGCAACAGGAGTTGCGGCTTGATAGTCGCGAGCGAAAGCAGAATTCCGGCGGCAATCGGACGGCCCGCAGCGAGCAGCGCCATTGCGGCAGCGCACATGGCGGCAACGAGCAGAGTCAGTTGCTGAAGTTTGAGTCCCTGCAGCACGGGCAGGCTGCCCAGGGTTAAAGCCATCATGGCAGCCTGCACCGAAGGAGCGACCTTCCAACCAAGCAGACGAAGCCAGAGCGGAACGCTGACCGCCGTTATGCCCATCAGAACCCAGAAAAATGTTCTTTGGACGATTCCAAAACCAAGATGGACCGTAGGCGCGAAATAAAAAACAACATATGCAGGATAAGCGAAAGCTTGTTGGTCGATGGGGTCTGCGGGGCGCGAGGGATCGAGCGGGCGGCCGTAATATCCGGCTTGAATTTCGCGTGTGACCTCGGCGCTATAAGGGTCCCGGCCATGGAGGAGCAGTTCCCTCGCGCCCAGCCAGCGCGGATAGAGATCGGATAGATTTCCGCGCGGAGTGCCGTGTGCGGCGGCGTCGGAGATCTGACGCGGAATCAGCACACGGTAGCCGTAGAGCCACACTCCCGCTGCACAGAGCACAGAGGCCAGAAACAGCCACAGCGGCTTATCGGAAATGCCAAGTCTCATCGCGAAATCTGAGAATCTGGATATTACAACGCTTCATGAACATTTCCGGCCTGATCGGAAATTTTGGGAGTGGGCTGTTTTGAAAGTCATTCACTTTGAAAATCGGCGTATCGTCCAGCGTGACACGTAAAATATCAACACAGCATTCAAGACAGCCGCTACTGACACGCAGATAAATGCCCCGTTTCGTTCTCCCGGATAAAAGAGCGACAGGATTAAACCCAACGGGAATGCGGCAATCCCCGTATAGATAACATCCGTCTGATCCCCAATGGACCAATAAACGTTCCTCAACAGCACAGTTGTGAAGATAGTCAAATAGATAACTGCCAAAATCAATGGTATTCGCCTCATGCGGCCTCTGCGACTCAAGGCTCCAATAATCCCACCAATTCCTCCAAACTCCAATCGTGATTCGCTAGGCCCGTTTCCATCGCAGTTCAAAAGGCAGGCCACTACCGAAATTTTGCGGTTGAGCGCAGCGGGCACCGCTCCGAACTACGTGGCTGCCGCCGGAAGCGCCTCATCCCCGCGTCCATACTTCCTGCAAATCCAAGCCACCATCGGAAAACACCACCAGGGGCTCAGCCATGGCCAGATCCACGAGCCCATGAAGAGGATCGCGTACACCGCGACCAACAGGGCCGCATCCACGCGCATTTCCGATCGTGTCGCCGCCCCGGGCGCTGCGAATAGCATGAGCACCACCGGCAGCAGCAGCGTCAGGTCATGGATCACTGCATGATAGCCAACCAGAATGCACGTCACGATTGCCGCTGCGATCACGAAGCGAGTCCCGGTTGCCCGCCTCCCAACTTTCCACAACACGATCCCGAGCACGACCGCCGCACACACAATCGCCGCCACGGTGACGAAGCTTCCGCCGCTTCCGCCGCCCTTGCCCGCGAGTTGCGCAATCAAGCCGCGGAGGTTTGGCATTTCCGCGATCGGCGTACCGCCTGCGCCATGATTCTCCACATAAACAACGGCGCGCCCGTAGTCAACCATCCCATGCCATCCCGTCATCATCGCCCAGATGGCCACCAGCATCGCCGCTACTGGACCAAGCCCCAACAACAATCGCGGCCGTCGCAACACTAAGACCAGCGCGAGTGGAAGCATCAGATGGAACTTGAATAACCCGCATCCGAGCGCCGCACCCGCCCAAACGGCGCGGCCGCTCCCGAGCAAAAACAGGCTTACCGTCACCAGCAGCAGAAGCAGAATCGAATCCTGCCCTTGAATCAATGCCCTGACCGCTGGCGCAAAGGCGGTCACACTCAAAATCAAGAACAGCGGGCTGAGCCGCTCCGTTTCCGCGAATGTCTTTCTGAGAATCACCAAACTCAGTATCATCATGACGACATTCAGGAAGGTCCAAACCACGTACGCCGGGAGATAACTCAGGTATGTCAAGGGCACAAACAGCAGTTCCTCAAACGGAGGGTGTAAATCGTGCAGTTGCGCCGCCTGGCCCGTGCGGACCATCTCGGCTCCGTGGTAAAACACGGTGAAATCCTGATATCCATTTCGTAAGGACCAAACAAGGTGCGGCGCGCCGACGAACCGAAGCAACGTCAGCGCAAGAAGAAAAATGCCCGCCAGTCGTTCCTTGCTTCGATTAAGTTCGGCTGACGTCATGCGGAGCCTTCCAGACGTCCCC
>DATFZT010000206.1:0-2828 GCA_035314185.1 Terriglobales bacterium | reverse complement strand
CAACAACTACAACGTCGAGGCTCAGTGCACGCCGTCACGCTCCGCCATTCTGACCGGTCGGCATCCGGTTCGTTCAGGCACTTGCGAGGTGCCCCTTCCGGGGCAGGGGCTATTTGGGTTGGCGCCGTGGGAATACACCATCGCAGAACTGCTCTCCGACGCCGGCTATGCCACCGCGTTGTACGGCAAGTGGCATCTGGGCCACGACCAGGGGCGGCTGCCGACCGATAAAGGCTTCGATGAGTGGTGGGGCATCAAAAACACCATGGATGAGGCGGGCTATACGGCGTGGCCGCTGTTCAAGGAGAGCGGCATGCCGGTGCCCATGATCTGGGTGGGAAAGAAAGGCAAGCCTTCAACGCCGGTAATGCCGCTTGACCTCAAGGTGCGGCCAATCTTCGACGCGAATTATGTCGTCCCCAAGACGGTCGAGTACATAAAGCGCAACGCGGCGGCGAAGAAACCCTTCTTCGTCTATGTGGGCTACTCCGAGTTTCACCCGCCGGTGATTGGCAATCCGGATTTCGTCGGCAAATCAACCCAGCGCGGCGGGCTGTTCGCCGACATCATCGGCGAAATGGACTACCACGTCGGTCAGATTCTGGACGCCATCAAGGAAGCGGGCATCGACGACAACACCATCGTCATCCTTAGCAGCGACAACGCGGGCGGCGGCGCTGTTCCGCAAATCGGGCCCGGCTCCAACGGGCCTTGGCGCGGAGATTTTATGAATACGCCGTTCGAGGGAAGTATGCGAGTGCCCGGCATCGTCCGCTGGCCGGGGACGGTCCCTGCCGGTGTCGTCACCAATGAGATGCTCGCCGCGGTGGACTGGCTGCCCACACTGGCCGGGATGGTGGGTGCATCGAAGCTCGTGCCAACGGATCGACCCATCGACGGCATCGATGCCTCAGCCTTCATGGTGGGCAAAAGCCATACGACCGGCCGCGACAGCTACAAGTTCTTCGGCACAGACAGCGAGCTGTTGTCGATCAAATGGAAAACCTACAAGACCATCTTTCGCTACACGGAGAATCCGGCCATGGAGAAACCCTATATCAAGCCGCAGTTCCCCATGATGTACGACCTGACCAGCGATCCTCACGAGGACAACAACCTGATGTATACGGATATGACCAGCGGCTGGCTCATGGCGCCGAATTTCAAGATCATCGGTGAATATCAACGCAGCCTAAAGGAATATCCCAACATTAAGGTCGGCGAGGATTTTCAGGGCTATAAGAAATGATCAGGAAATGGGCGTGATTTTAATCCCAGATTGACGACAGGTGAGCAAGGTCGATCATAGTTGGCGCTCGCCAAATGCGCGCAAATTGGCGTTCCCGATAGCTGCCCCTGGCGACGGGCAGGAGAGGGTCGATCACGCCCATTCGAAGAGCGCCCCAATTTGACGGACGGCGGCCTGGCCGCAGTCAGCGCCGACCAGGCCGCCGCCTTTCCCACCCTACACTTCAGTTTGTTCCGCCATCTCCAGTGCGTCATCGACCTCGATCCCCAGGTATCGCACTGTGCTTTCGAGCCTATGTCCTGCGGGACATAGGCTCGACTATCTCCAGTGCCGGACTATGTCCCGTAGCGCAAGAATACGGTTGATCATCATGACGAACGGGTTGCGCGGGCGGGACATAGTCCGTGTACTCACAGGTTCTTGAGGAAAGCGAGAAGCTTGTCATCAGGCCGATATCGCCCAGGCTTTCCATTGAGGGGTATGACCCGGTCGAGAACCCGTTGCTTCAGCTCGAGATCGGCGTCCAAGTAGATCTGAGTGGTCTCCGGCGACTCGTGGCCGAGCCACAGCGCAATGACACAGGGATCGGCACCTTGTTGGAGAAGGTCCATGGCCGTCGTGTGGCGAAGCACATGGGGGCTCACGCGCTTGTTTTTGAGCGACGGGCAAGCGGTAGTTGCCGAGGCGACATGTTTGGCCAACAGGTATTGCACTCCGTGCGCGCTCAGGTGGCCACCGCTTGCGTTCGGGAACAAGGGTTGATCCGGGAGCTTTTGTGGTTCCTTCGCCCAGGCCGCGAGGACGGCCCGAGTGTTCTTGCTCAGCGGTGTACAGCGTTCCTTGCGACCCTTGCCGATCACGCGCACGTGTGCACCGGTGCCGAACTGCAGATCGCGCTGGTGCAGGCCGGTCAACTCCGATAGACGTAGCCCGGTCTGCACCGCCAGCAGAATGAGGGCATGGTCGCGGCGCCCCGACCAAGTTCGTTGATCCGGCGCCGCCAGTAGCGCATCGACTTCTTGTCGACTCAGGAACGGCACCAGAGCACGTGGGTACCGCTTGGCGGGAATGGCCAGCAGACGTTGGATCTGTGCGGCATGCGCCGGCGCTTCGAAGGCAACATAGCGGAAAAACGAGCGGATGGCGGTCAGTCGCAAGTTCCTCGTTCTCGCCGTCACGTCGCGGCTCTTCTCCAACTCATTGAGGAACTCGACCACCAGGGGCGCGTCAATGTTCTCAAGCGCCAATGCCGAAGGCGCTCGGTGCAACCGCCTCTGGGCAAACTGCAAAAGCAGTCGAAACGTGTCACGGTACGAGGCAATCGTATGGGAACTCGCCTGACGCTGCTGCACCAACCGTTGTGTGAAGTATCGCTGCAACAGCGTGGGGAAAGTGGGCTGGACTGTCATGATGGATCTCTCCAGCGCTGCTCCAGACGCGCCATGGCTTGTGCCATCAGTTCCGGCGAGTCGCTCAGATACCAGTAGGTGCCGGTCACGAATACGTGCCCGAGATAGGTCGACAGCACCGGCAATCGTCTCGCAGGATCCTCGCCCGACTCGTACCAGTGGGTGAGCAC
>DATFZT010000205.1:0-68732 GCA_035314185.1 Terriglobales bacterium | reverse complement strand
CACCGATGTGAGCCCTTCCTTGAGCCCTCCCACCCCCTGTGTTAGCATCAGAAGTTTCGCAGGCGTTGTTGGGCTGGCCTGTACCCTGTACTCATCCTCATTCCGGGCCTTATCACCCTTCCCGTAAGCCTGCGGAAGGAGACAACCCGTGAAAGTGTACGCAGCAGCCAATCTGCGCAACCTTGCCCTGATCGGACACGGGCATGCCGGCAAGACTACCCTGGTATCCGCCATGCTCTACACCGCCGGAGCGGCGCCTCGCCTGGGGCGGGTCGACGACGGCTCCGCTCCGACCGACTACGACGAAGAGGAAGTCGCCCGCAAAATGTCCATCTCCACCGGCCTCGCTTTCGTCGAGTGGGGCCCAGCCGACGCGAAGGTCAAGATCAATCTGCTCGATACCCCCGGCTTCAACATGTTCGTCCACGAGGCCAAGATAGCCCTGCCCGTGGTCGACGCCGCGCTCGTCGTGGTCGACGGCGTAGCCGGAGTCGAGGTCGTGACCCAGCGTGTCTGGCAATATTGCAACGACATCGAGCTGCCGCGCATGATCGTCGTCAACCGCATGGACCGCGACCGCGCCGACGCCAACCGCGTCCTCGAATCTCTTACCAACGCCTTCGGCCGCGCCGTCACTCCACTGCAGCTCCCCATCGGCAGCGAAAAGAGTCTCAGCGGCATTGTCGATCTCGTCCGCATGAAGGCTTACACCTACGAGATGGGCGGAAACGGCAAGGGCAGGGAAGGCCCTATCCCCGCCAACATGGCGGACGCAGCCAAAGAAGCGCACGAAAAATTGGTTGAACTCGTCGCCGAGGGCAAAGACGAGTTGATGGAAGAGTTCTTTGAAACCGGCACCATCCCCGAGGAGCATCTGGTCCCCGCGCTGCACGAGGCGATTCGCGAAGACAAACTCTTTCCCGTCCTCTTCACTTCCGGACTGGGCAACATCGGTGTCGACGAGTTGATGGATTTCATCGTCGACTACACTCCCGCCGCCAGCGAACATCATGCCATCACCGGCTGGACGGCCGAAGGCAGCGCGCCCACCGAACGCAAGGGCACCGACAACGAGCCCGCCTCCGTCTACGTTTTCAAAACTTTGTCGGACGCGTTCGCCGGCCGCATTTCCTATTTCAAAGTTTTTTCCGGCGTGTTGAAGAACGATGCCTCGCTGCAGAACTACAATCGCAACATTCAAGAAAAGTTCGCGCACATTTCGCTGATCCAGGGCAAGCAAGCGGTTCCCATCCCGGAGCTGCACGCTGGCGATATCGGCGCAGTCGCGAAGCTCAGAGAAACTCTCACCGGCGACACGCTGGGCGATAAGTCGTCGCCCATCCGCTATCCAGCAGTGCAGCTACCCGAGCCGGCCATCACCTTCGCCATCGAGCCGAAGAGCCGGGCCGACGAAGACAAGCTCGGCGTCGGCCTCCACAAGCTGATGGAGGAAGACGCCATGCTGCGCTTCTTCCGCGACCCGCAGACGAAAGAATTTCTGATCGCCGGCACCGGCCAGCAGCACATCGAAGTCGTCGTCTCAAAGATGAAGAAGCGTTACCACGCCGAAGTGGTCCTGAAAGCGCCCAAGGTGCCCTATCGCGAAACCATTCGCGGCAAGGCTGACGTCCAGGGACGCCACAAGAAGCAAACCGGTGGCCACGGCCAGTATGGCGATTGCAAAATCAAGATGGAGCCGCTGCCGCGCAATTCCGAAGTCGAGTTCGAATTCGTCAACGACATCTTTGGCGGCGCCATCCCGCGCAACTTCATTCCCGCCGTCGAAAAGGGAATCAAAGACGCCGCCGCTCGCGGCTACCTCGCCGGCTATCCAGTCGTGAATTTCCGCGCCATCCTCTACGACGGTTCTTACCACGACGTCGATTCGAACGACCTCTCGTTCCAGATGGCCGGCCGCATCGCCTTCCGCAAAGCGATGGAAGCCGCCAAGCCGACGCTGCTCGAACCCATCATGACCGTCGAGATCACCATTCCCGACGAGTTCGCCGGCACCATCATGGGAGACCTCAACAGCCGCCGTGGACGCATTCAGGGCATGGACAACAAAGCCGGCAACACCATCGTGAAAGCCGAAGTGCCCATGGCGGAAATGCTAACCTACGGCGCCGATCTCACTTCCATGACCCAGGGCCGCGGCAGCTTCTCCATGGAAATGCATCATTACGACGTCGTCCCGCAACAATTGCAGGACAAGATTATCGAGAAAGCAAAAGCCGAGCGCGGCGAGGTAAAAGAAGAAGAGGAATAAACTCGTGTGGTGACGGGGCTCTGCCCTGCCCCAGCAGTTCGGTGGCGAGAAGACCGTCCTCGCCCGTCCACCTCGAACCGCAGGCCTAAAAACAGATTCACCGCAAGCGCTTTGTAGCGTACCATTCGTCTTTCGTCTTCTTCTTATCACCCAAGGAGGCACGGATGTTCAAGCGGACTTCCCCGATCTGCTGCCGTTTGTCCTTCGCAACCCTTGTTCTCTTATTCATCTCCCAAGCTGCAATGGCTGAAAATGGGATGACCCAAACTGATACTACGCAGGAAAGCAAGAGCGTGACTCTGGAGCTGGATCACGTGTCGATCTGTGGAGCGAATCTTGATCCGCTTCGCCAGGTCTTCACCGATGTCGGCTTGACTCCGGACCTCGGTGGTCCCCACAGCAACGGCATTACCCAGATGGCCATCCTTGGCTTCGATGACACCACTTACATTGAACTGATTGCGCCCGTAAAACCGGGAGCCGCCGCCGGCTCCGCTTGGGCGAAGTACATGTCCGAGGATGCCGTCACCTGCGCCTGGGCGGTGGGCACGAACGTTTTGCTGCAGGAAGCAGATCGCCTGAAGAACGCCGGAATTCCCGTCAAGACTCCCGAGTCGGGCAGCCGCAAGCGCCCCGACGGCATGTCGGTCGAGTGGAAGACGGCCGACGTCGGTTCGGGAACTCCGGGCTCCACGCTGCCCTTCATCATCGAAGACCAGACGCCACGCGCCTGGCGCGTCCAGACCTCAGACAGCATAAAAGGAGCCCCGGTTTACGGCGTCGAGAATGTGGTCCTCGGGGTCAACAACCTCGATGCCGCGATTGCCCTGTTCCGCAAGGCCTACGGCTGGGCCGCTCCTCTAACCGAGACGCAGAAAGACATCGGCAAACTAGCCTACTTCCCCGGCGAGCCGGTGATACTGGCAGCTCCTTCGGGCGGAGGCTGGCTCTCCGAGCGCCTCGCCAAGTATGGCGAGACCCCGGTCGCCTACCTGCTCGGCACACGCGACTTCGCAGGCGCAGTCAAGAAGTACAGACTCCTGGGCAGCAAACCCTGGTTCGGTCAAAAGGTAGCCTGGTTTGACCCCAACAGGCTGAAGGGCGTGCGGCTCGGCGTGATTGGGCAGTAGTCGCTTGTGTGGGGACGGGCGACTCGCCCGTCCAGTGGAGCGAAGCTCCGCACGGTTTCGGCGGGAACAATTGCTTGATTCCGCTTTTCGCTTTACCATCGCCTTCAGTGTCCGCCGCCAAAGACAATCCCGCGCTCCATCTCCCGGCCCACACAAAAGACCGTCTCGTCTCCGCCGCCCCGGTCGAGGACGATTCCTCTTTCGAGCTAAAGCTTCGCCCGCAGCGTCTGCAGGAATTCATCGGCCAAGCTAAAGTAAAAGAGAATCTGGACGTAGCCATCCAAGCCGCGAAATCCCGAGGCGAAGCGCTCGACCACGTCCTGCTCTACGGACCGCCCGGCCTGGGCAAAACGACGCTCGCCAACATCATCGCCAACGAACTCGGCGCCGCCTTCCAGCAGACCTCCGGCCCCACGCTGCAAATCAAAGGGGACCTCACCGCAATCCTCACCAATCTCCGCGACCGCCAGGTGCTTTTCATAGACGAAGTGCACCGCCTGCAGCCCGCGCTCGAAGAGATCCTTTACTCCGCGCTCGAGGACTACAAGCTCGACATTATGATCGGCCAAGGTCCGTCCGCGCGCACCCACACCATGGACGTGAAGCCCTTCACCTTCATCGGCGCCACTACGCGCGCCGGACTGCTCTCCGCACCACTGCGCTCGCGTTTCGGCTTGCTCCTGCGCCTCGAGTTCTACACCCACGACGACCTGCGCGTAATCGTAGAGCGTTCCGCCGAAATTCTAGGCGTCAGCATCGATCGTCCCGGAGCCATTGAAATCGCCAGCCGCTCCCGTGGAACACCGCGCATCGCCAACCGCCTGCTGCGCCGCGTGCGCGACTACGCCCAGGTGCGAGCCAACGGCTCCATTGATCTGCCGACCGCCCAGTCCGCGCTCAGCATGCTCGAAGTTGATCGCTACGGCTTCGACGAAGTCGACCGCAAGCTCCTGCTCACGATCATCGAGAAATATCAGGGTGGACCGGTGGGCCTGAACACCCTGGGCGCGGCGCTAGCTGAAGAGCCCGACGCCATCGAAGAAATCTACGAGCCCTTCCTGATTCAAATTGGCTTTCTAAATCGCACGCCCCGAGGCCGAGTGGCAACGCAGCTCGCGTACGAACATTTCGGAATCACGCCCAACCGCCGCCAAAGCTCGTTGTTCTAGCTTGTGTGGGGACGGGCGACTCGCCCGTCCAAGATGCTCACGTAGGAACGGCCGCCTCGGCCGTCCAGCCGGGCAAAGCCCGGCGGTTTGACTTCCACCGCCGCAATCTGCGTTAATCACTCTTCGTCATCATCCCCACAGAAAGCGCAGTAGCCGCAGGAGGAATCATGCGCGACGTAATCGCCACCGCTCAGGCTCCGCAGGCCATCGGCCCCTACTCCCAGGCCATTCGAGCCCAAGGCCTGATCTTCACCTCCGGACAGGTAGCCATCGATCCCGCCACCCAGCAGGTAATCCCCGGCGACATAAGCGCGCAAACCGACCGCGTCCTCAAGAACCTCGCCGCCATTTTGCAGGCCTCGGGCAGCACTCTGGAGAAAGTTCTGCGCTGCACCGTCTTTCTCAAGAACATGGGAGACTTCGGCGCCATGAACGAAGTCTACGGCCGTTACTTCAAGCAAGCACCGCCAGCCCGCTCTACCGTGGAGGTGGCGCGGCTTCCAAAAGACGTCCTGGTTGAAATTGATGTGATAGCGCTTGCCTGAATGTGGTGTAGCAGAATTTATGAAAACAAGAAAAAGGAGCACTATGAAAATTGTCATCCTAGTCATCACACTGCTCGCACTGGCCGGACTGATCGCCGCCCAGACCGCGAAGCCCGCCGCCAGCGGGCCCACCAAAGTCACCGGCGATCCCGTCAAAACGGCCAGCGGTCTCGAATATTGGGATATCAAAGTCGGCACCGGCGCGGTGGCGCAAACCGGACAGCAGGTGAAAGTCGATTACACCGGATGGCTCACCAACGGCAAGAAGTTCGACAGCTCGATCGGCACCGGCCGCCCGTTCGCCTTCAAACTGGGCGCCAGCCAGGTCATCAAGGGTTGGGACGAAGGCGTCGCTGGCATGAAGGTGGGAGGCAAGCGCCAACTGCGCATCCCCTCCGACCTGGCCTACGGAGAAAAGGGCTATCCCGGCGTCATCCCCGCCAACGCAACCCTGATCTTCGATGTGCAATTAGTAGACGTAAAGTAGTCCGTGTGGCGCGGACACTCCTGTCCGCGAAAAGCCGACAAACACACAAAAGCCCGCGGGATCTCGAACGGTCCGCGGGCTTCTAGAAAGCTACGCCTTAACCACTTTGCCGCTGCGCAGACAGGAAGTGCAGACGCGTATGTGCTTGGTAGCGGCTCCCACCTTGGCGTGAACCGGCCGCAGATTGACGTTCCAGCGCCGTTTACTCACATTGTGGGCGTGGCTGATGGTATTTCCGAACTGCGGCCCCTTGCCGCAGATATCACAAACTCGTGCCATAACTTAGGAGTCCTTCCAGGCCTGTAGCCGAAACCGTTTGCAGAAGCTTAAATTTTACAGGAATCCAGCGATTTTCGCCAAGGCGGAAGAGGGTTTACGTAGGGACGGCCGCCCTCGGAGCCTGCCCTGAGCGAAGTCGAAGGGTCCAGCCGAGCGCACCTCAGCGCGGTCTACGCCGCCTTGCCCATCACCGGCTCCGAGCAATGGCTGCAGCGCCGCGCATCGATCGGAATCTCGCTCAAACATTCCGGGCACTTCTTGGTAGTCGGATCCGCCGGCGCCGGATCCTTGTGCATCCTCGCAACCAGCGCATTCACCGGCGTCACCACAAAGAAATAAACGGCGGCGGCAATCAGTAGAAACGACACCACGGCGTTGATGAAATGGCCCACCGGAAACAATGTCCCGTTAATCGTGTAATGAATGGCAGAGAAATCCGGTTTGCCCACGACCGCCGCGATGAACGGAGTCAACAAGTCTGCGGTCAGCGCCGTGACCACGCCGCCAAAGGCCGCGCCGATCACCACGCCCACTGCCATATCCACCACATTGCCGCGCAAGATGAATTGTTTAAAACCGGATAACATTACATTTCCTCCGCCTACCAAAAGCCTCAGATCCGCATCGGCATCACAATATACCGGTACTTGTAATCCTCGCCCTCCGCCGGACGAAGCTGCCCGGCCGACTGCGCATCCTTCAGCTCCAGTTTCACTTCGCACGACCCAGTCGCCTTGATGAAGTCGATTAGATATTGCGCGTTGAATCCGATCGCCATCGGCTCACCGTCATAAGCGACTTCAATGGAATCCTCCGATTCCCCCGTCTCGGTCGACGACGCGGAAATTTTCAACTCGCCTTTCTCCAGACGCAGACGCACGGCGCGCGACCGCTCATCGGCGAACTGCGCCACGCGGGCAATCGCGGCTCCCAGTTCCTCGCCATGCAACGCGATCGACTTGGAGATGTCTTTCGGCAGCACCGCCTCATAGTTCGGGAACTGCCCCGTCAACTGGCGCGAAGTCAGCAACCGCGGCCCCACGCGGAAGAACAACGTCGATTCGTCCTTGGCGAAGTCAATCGTCTCTACGTCCTTCTCAATCCCGGAATCGAGCAGCGATTTCAGTTCGTCCATGGCCTTCTTCGGAATCAGCGTTTTCATCTCGCCCGAAACGCCTTCAAACTTTTCCCCCGCGCGCTCAATGTGCGCCAGGCGGTGGCCATCGGTCGCCACCATGGTGATCGACTCTGGCTTCAGCACCATCAACGCCCCATTCAGCGTGTAACGCGACTCCTCGCTGGCGATGGCAAAGCCGGTCTTGGCAATCATCGAACGTAGCACCGCCGCCGGGATCTTGATCACTCCTGCCGATGGAAACACTGGCAAGCTCGGGAAATTCGACCGCGCCATGCCCACCATCTTCGTGTTGGACCGTCCGCACCGAATACTGACCCAGTGGTTCTCCAGCAACCGGATGGTGATATCGGCGTCGGGCAGCAACTTCACGTAGTCATAAAGTTTCCGTGCTGGAATTGTGCACGCGCCATCTTTTTTCACCTTGGCGGCACACGACGTGCGCAGGCTCAGGTCAAGGTCTGTCGCCGTCAGCGACAACTTGTCCCCCGCAGCCTCAAAAAGATAATTGGAGAGAATGGGGATCGTGGTCTTGCGCTCCACCACGCCCTGAGTGGCTGTCAGTTCCCGAAGAAGCTCAAACTTGCTGACCGTAATTTCCATGGTCGTTGTGGTTGCGGCTATAGCAGGGGCGACTTCCACCGGCATATTGGGTCTCCCGACTCTACTTCTGTTCTCTTCTTATATCAAATGCAAATACAAGAAAACCAGTAGTAACCGTAGGTGGCTCGGAGAAGTGGAAAACCGGTCCAGGCCCCTGCGGCTCAATTGCTTCCACATCAACCCTTCATGTGAACAATCGCTCCCGGCTCCGGCGGAGGCCATCGTAACCCTCGGCTCATTCTCAAGTTTCCGTCCCGTCTCGCACAGCTTCCACAAACAGTTCACAGCCAGACGGCAGGAAGAATGGCCTGAAGAGTGGAAAAGCCGGTGGAAACTACCAGTTACGAGCCTAATTGCTCGGTCAGTTTATTGAGCAATCTGTTCAAATCCTTGTCGTTCTTGCGAACCTCTTCAATCTTGTCCACGGAATGCAAGACCGTAGTGTGGTGCTTACCCCCGAACTGGCGTCCAATTTCAGGCAGGGAAGCTTCCGTGAGATGCTTGGCTAGGTACATGGCAATCTGCCGCGGATACACAATCGATCGCGAATTATTTTTCGCCTTGATCTCCACCAGGCGCAGCCCGAATTGCTCAGCTACCGCTTTCTGAATGGATTCAATAGTCACTTTGCGTGCTTGCGAATCGATAAAATTCTTCAGCACCTGCTGGGTGTAGGGCAGCGTGATCTCAGCCCCGATCAGCGAAGAATGCGCCACCAGCCGGATCAGCGCACCTTCCAACTCCCGAACGTTCGAACGAATATTCGTTGCGATAAATAACGCCACATCCGTCGGCAACGTGACCCGTTCCTGCTCCGCCTTTTTTTGCAGGATGGCGACTTTCGTCTCCAGGTCCGGCGGCTGAATGTCGGCAATCAGTCCCCACTCAAACCGGCTGCGCAAGCGATCCTCGAATTCCGCCAACTCTTTCGGCGGTCGATCGCTCGCGATTACGATCTGCTTCATCGATTCGTGCAGCGCATTAAACGTGTGGAAGAATTCTTCCTGTGTCCGCTCTTTCTGCGCCAGGAACTGAATGTCGTCAATCAGCAGCACATCCATGGTCCGGAATTTATCCCGGAAGCTGATCATCTTGTCGTAGCGCAACGAGTTGATCATCTCGTTGGTGAACTTCTCGCTCGACACGTAACAGATTGCCGCCTGCGGCGTCCGCCGCTTGATCTCATGTCCGATCGCCTGCATCAGATGCGTCTTGCCCATGCCCACGCCCCCGTACAGGAACAGCGGGTTGTAGGCCTTCGAGGGACGCTCCGCCACCGCCTGGCAAGCCGCGTGCGCGAACTGGTTGCCGCTGCCGATCACGAACGCGTCAAACGTGTAGCGAGGATTCAGTTGCGCCGCACTGTCCCAGTCGAACCGTCCCTGCGCCGGATGCAACCCCTGCGTTGTCTGTTGACCCGGACCAGCATTGGGACCGCCGCTCGAGCCAATGTTCGAACTATGAGCCGACAGCCCGCCGTTATGCCGGATCGGCGTGTTCGAAGGATCGTCCTCGGCGGTAACGAATTTGACATCCTCGTATCCCAGCCCAAGGTTGTCCACCGCTTCCTGAATCAGGTCTGCGTACTTGTCGCTTACGTGGCGGAACTCAGCGGTCGGAATGCGCACGTACAAAATTCCATTGCTGGCGTGGCTGTACCGTGTCGGCTTCAACCAGGTGTCGTAGGAGTGTCGGTTGACTTTCTTTTCCAGCGCGTCAAGGATGCGCACCCACGGATTCGGAATAATGGCGGAACTGGTGAGAGACATTGTTTATCAGAATATCGAAAGCGCCGGCGCAAAAACGTCCGGGAAAGACCAATCTTGAAATTGTGAGTTCGTCGTTTCCTGCAGAGCAGAGTCTGTTTTGCAGTACGGGTTGCCTGTGAAATTTATTACGAGACGAACCGCATACTAGCACAAAAAAATCGCCGCGTCGGTGGGTTGCAACAAAAAAATTCCGCGCGAGCGCTTTATCCAACCGCGATTTGTTTCCGCTGTCAAGTGTCGAGAAACTAACTGCCGCGCAAACTGTGCAATGGAAGAAAAGTCGTGTGGCGACGGGCGACCTCGCCCGTCCAGCCGAGCGCAGCTCGGCCTGCGAAATTCGGCCACTACGAAATCGTCCGCCGTTCCCGCCGCGCCGGAGCCGCCGACTTATAACTCGCCGGATACACCACCACCGACCGTCGTCCGCCCTCGCCGTCACTCTCCGTGCGCAAATCTTTTTCCTCGCGCAACGCCAGATGCACAATCCGCCGCTCCCGCGACGACATCGGCCCGAACCGGTAAGGCTCGCTCGTCCGCCGCACCTGCTCCGCCGCCACCCGCGCCGCCAGTTGCAACTCGTCGATCCGCATCGCCCGGAAGTTCTTGCAGTCGAACCAGATCTTCTCGTGCTCGTTGCCTTGCAGGTGCAGAATCTCCGACGCCAGCAGCTCGAACGAACGCAGCAACTCTCCACTGCGTTCCAGCAACAGCGCCGAATCCGGCCCCGCAAACTCCACCAGAATTTCCGGATGCTCCCACTCGCGATTCTGCGCGATCGGAGGATCCACCGTGATCCGATACTTCAGCTTGAAGCCGCCATTGGAAATGACGGCCTGCAAAAATTCCCCAATCTGTTTAGCGGCAACAACCTTGTCAGTGATCGGCATAAGTAAAGTTCTCAGCTATCAGCTCTCAGTAAATGCTAAGAGCGTCGCAAACGACGAAAGGTTCGTATCAGGGTATCGCTTTAGCGATACCGTAAATTCCTCGAAAATCAAACGCCCCTTTAGGGACTGGATTAAACTGACAGCTGATAGCTGATAGCCGACAGCTATCTCTCTTTCTTCCGCGCCCGCTTCTCCATCATCTCGCGCATCTCGCGCCCCAGCGACGTGCGATTCATCACCGACTGCTGTACGATCCCGATCAGCTGACCCGCGGACCAGTACAAGCCCAACCCCGCCGGCAAGTTCCAGCTCATGATGCCCAGCATCCCCGGCATCATGACGTTCATCATCTTCTGTTGCGCCGGATCCATGCCCGCCTGCGGCGTCATCCGCTGCATCACAAGCATGGTGATGATGATCGCAACCGGCAGAATGTGCCACGGATCGGGCGCCGAGAGATCATGAATCCATAGCCACGGCGCGTGCCGCAGATCCATCGCCACGTTCAGCATCCGGTAGTACGCAAACAGAAACGGCATCTGGATCACCAGCGGCAGACATCCACCCGCCGGATTCACGCCTTCCTTTTTGTACAGCGCCGAAATTTCCGTGTTCATTTCCGCTTTGCGCGGATCACGCAAACTGTATTTCTTGTACTTTTCCTGGATCGCCTTGATCTGCGGCGCCACCCGCTGCATCTTCAGCATCGACTTCATCTGCGAAAGCCGCAGCGGCAGCAGCGCCAGGTTGATGACCAGCGTCTGCAGCAGAATCGCCCAGCCCCAATTACGGACGATGTGGCTGTACATCCACTTCAACCACAAAAAAAGCGGCCGCGCGATGATTCCCAGCCAGCCAAAGTCGATGATCGCCCGCAAGTCCGGTTCCGCGCCCGTAATCCCCGGCACCGAAACCGATTCCAAATCCGCCAGCGCCTTAGGACCCACATACACTCGGACATCGCTCGCGCCCCTCTCGTTCCCCACCGCCGCGCCCAGCACGTCCACCTTGTCCATCTGCTTCGTATCGGACCCGCCATGCGGAATTTCAATCGCATTCCGCAGCGTCACCATCGCCGCGTTCTTTGGATCCGCCGGCAAGAACACTGCCGCGAAATACTGGTCCGACAATCCTGCCCAGTGGAACGGTCCCTGCAGCGTCCCGCCGCCGCTGATCTTCTTGATCGCCAGCCGCTCAACCTTGTCGTCGTACTGATAAACGATCTGCCCAGACGCGTATTGCGGCCCGGTCATGTCCGCGCCGAACCCCGCAGGCCACATCGGAAACGCCGCGACCTGCGCACCCTTCTGAGTGACTGCCGTCTTCACCCCAACCACATAGGTGCTGGCGTCGAACGTGTAGGTCTTCCGCACCGAGAGATCGGCGTCGGAATATCCGAAGACGACTTCCGTGGGAGCGGTGTAGCTGGCACCGAGGGGAGAGGCGCCGGCGGTATCGGTCCTGGTTGCGAAGTGCGACCCCACGTACAGCGCCGAGTTCACCTTGTCTCGCAGCGCCTCGTCATACGTCCACAACGTCAGCGGATATCCATACTTCTCCGCCGCCGTTGCATTTACCAATTCAAGCTGTCCGCCTTTATCGTCGGTGTACTTCTTCAGCACCCACGACTTCACCCGTGCGCCGCGATTGGTGAAAACGATTCGATACACGTCATTTTCAACCACTGTCTCGCGCTCGCTCGTCGCCTGCACCGGGCTCGAATCGCGTATCACCTTTATGCCCGGAGGGAGATCGGCCTGCTTACGTTGCGCCAAGATCTGCGCCGGATTCTGCGTAGCGACAGCCGCCCCCGGCTGTACGGCCGGGCGAAGCCCGGCAGCGTTCTCACTCTCCGTCTTCGCCGGAGGCTGCGGCCCATACTTCTTCAAAAGTGGCTGGAACAGCATGATGACCAGAAACGTAAGCGCAAACACCACCAGCAGCCTGCGCTCCATCCCGGGTTCTTGTTGAGGATTATTAAATTCAGCCAAATCAGTAACTCATCTCTTCGTCAGCACCACAGTCCACGTAGCGCGCATTCGTCCGCCCCGAGCGAAGCTCGGCAGTGCATCACAACATCGTGGGTGCCCCACTCATTCGCGTTTTGTGCGAATGAGTGGGATTCGCCACCACCGGATCCAGCCCGCCCGCAGCCAACGGATGGCACCGCAACACCCGCCAAGCCGCCAAAGCCCCGCCGCGCATCGCACCATATCGCTCGACCGCCTCCAAGGCGTATTCCGAGCAAGTCGGCACGTAGCGGCACGACGGTGGAAACAAAGGCGAAATCCACCGCTTGTAAACTAGCAGCAGCGCCAGCGTCAGAGACTTCATTTCTTCGTTTCTCCATTCCCCAACAGCTTTTTCGCGATCACGTCCAGCGCCCGGCCCACTTCTTCGAGCACCTCCGAAAATTCCAGAGTCAGCACCGATTTCTTCGGATTGATCACCACATCCACCGCCCCCGCGTCCTTCAGCACCAGACGCCGCTGCCGCACCGCTTCGCGCAAGCGCCGCTTGATCCGGTTCCGCTCGACTGCGCTGCCGAGCACGCGTCCCACGGTGAACCCGACGCGCGCAAGCTTCTCCGGTAAGGCGCTTTCCGGCAAAGCAGTCTGCGGCAAGTCTGCATCCGCCCGCCGCAGAAAAAACACGGTCATGTGCGAGGAAAAGTGCCGCCGCCCCTCCTTGTACACGCGATTGAAATCGGAGTGCTTCAGCAGCCGCCCCAAACGCGAAGAGCCACGCGGAAAGCTCCCGCCCGCGTTGGCCGCGGTGTGCTCTCGACTCCGTTCCGGAGCGTCGGCGCTCACCAGCTCACAATCCTGCACAATAGTTGGTAGTAACGACAGTTAGTAATAGTAATAGTAATTAAGACGGCCTTTGCCGTCCGTTGTGGGGAAAACTAATCGCGGAAACCCGGCGCCACGGAAACACGCTTGCGCCCCTTGGCCCGGCGGCGCGACAGCACTGCGGCCCCGCTCTTGGTCTTCATGCGAGTCCGGAACCCGTGCTTCTTCGAGCGCTTGCGCTTGTTGGGTTGAAATGTACGTTTCGGCATCGAAAATCCTTGCTCCCTGATTGAATCAGATGGCTTAAGGCAAACCGTAAGTATAAATGACCCGGACCAGATGCAGCAAACCGGTTTATCACGTGATAAGCTGCTCCGTCCCGATGATGATCCTGCCCATCTCACGGACGTGGATGGTTTCCCGCGTCGCGCGACGTGTGTATCTCATTTGCTCCGTGCTGGCTCTGGCGTTAAGTGGAACCTTGGCCGGAACGCGTGCCGCTCAATCCGCCATTGGATCCCACACCTTGCCGCCGTCAACCGCCGCCATCTTGCGGTTGGTCCTTATTCCGGAGGTTATTGGGAGCGCGTTGCTATGGGTGGCGATGCTGTACTTTTGGTTCGGCTTCGACCAATCGTCATGGCTGAAGCGTGCCCTCTGGTTCCCGTTTCTTTTCTTTCTTATTCCCCTTCCTCTCGCCCTCTACCACTTCGTTGTTTATCGGAAGTGGACGCGCAGCGCCGAACAGACGTCTAGCGTGAACACAGTGTCACACAGCTAGAATGTTCGTGTGAATCTCGATGACACCATAGTCGCCATCGCCACCCCGCCCGGACGCGGTGGCATAGGCGTAGTCCGCCTGGCCGGTCCTGGAGCGCGAGCAATAGCCCAGCCCATGCTGCGCCTAAGTCGCGACCTCGAACCCAACCGAGCACTCCACTGCGACCTGATCGACCCCTCCACCACACCTCCCACCCGCATCGACGAAGTCATAGTCACCTACTTCGCCAAGCCCCACTCCTACACCACCGACGACATCATAGAAATCTCCGCCCACGGCTCCCCCGTAGTCCTGCGCCACATTGTCGAGCTAGCCCTAGCCCGCGGGGCCCGTCTAGCCGAGCCCGGAGAATTCACCATGCGCGCCTTCCTCAACGGACGCCTCGACCTGACCCAGGCCGAAGCCGTCCGCGACCTCATCGACGCGCAAACTCTATTCCAGGCGAAAGTGGCCGCCCAGCAATTAGAAGGAGCGCTGTCCAATCGCCTGAAGCCCATCAAGAAAGATTTAGTGGACCTGATCGCCCTGCTCGAAGCCGGCATCGACTTCGCCGAAGACGACGTTTCCATAGCGCAAGACGCCACCATCCTTGATCGCATAGCGAAGATCGAAGCGCCACTGCAACAACTAGCCGCCTCTTTCACCTACGGCAAGCTCGTTCACCAGGGACTGACCCTGGCCATCGTAGGTCGTCCGAACGTAGGCAAATCGAGCCTCTTCAATCGCCTCGTCGAGCGTGAGCGCGCCATCGTCACCGCCGAGCCCGGCACCACGCGCGACCTGGTAAGCGAAACCGTCTCCATCGGTGGAATTCCTGTGGAACTGGTGGACACCGCCGGCATCCGTCGCGCCCCAAACGACGCCGAAGCCGAAAGTATCGGCATCAAGAAATCAATGGAAGCCTTGGCCGATGCCGACCTAGTCCTCGTGGTAATCGATAAAACTCAGCCCCTGAACGAAGAAGACCAAGAAGTACTGCGCCAGATCGAAGCCCGCCCAGCGATAGTAGTAGAAAACAAATGCGACCTGCTGGCCGAGCGTGGAGACGGCACGTGTGGGGACGGGCGCCTCGCCCGTCCAGCCGAGCGCACCGGGGTCCCCGACAAGCCCGGTGTTGGGTTGACGGGGTGGAGCAGCTCGGCAACGCCGACGACGCCCGTAATCCCCACCTCCGCCCTCACCGGCGAAGGCATCCCCGCCCTCCGTGCCGCCATTCTCCACCACGCGGCCGGAGACTCCACCGCCCAGCAGGAATCCGGCTTCCTGACCAGCGTTCGCCACCAGAAACTAGTCAGCGACGCGCTAACCGCGCTCGCCGCCGCCACCAGTGCCGTAGCTGCCCGAGTCCCCCACGAGATGCTCCTGCTCGATCTCTACGCCGCCCTGCGCCCCCTCGACGAAATTACCGGCGCCACCACCACCGACGACATCCTCAACCTCATCTTCGGCACATTCTGCATCGGAAAGTAAGTAGTGCGACAAGCAATGCGACCACCGCAAGCATGTTGACCCCGCAGGGCAGACGAGCATAAGATGGCAGCCCTCAGGAGGGGCGCTGTGCCTCCGACAGGCTGCGATCTCCCCCAATAGCGCTCCCTGAGTTTCCAGAACAGATCTGCAGGACGAGGTTTGCAGAACGCGGTCTCTAGAACCAGGAACGCCCACTTATGACGATTCGAAGATCCGAACTGGCGATTCCGGTGGCTGAATTTGCCGCAGCCTTGCTGGCCCAGCAAGAGGTGATCCCCCGTGCGGAAGCCACGGCTGACCGGGTAGCCGAACTCTTTCCCGGCACGGCAGTTGTGGTCTATGTCATCCACGATCAGGGAAATCCCGTCTGGACAGCCAAGGCGACGGCGGGCGAGATCGCGGTCACCGACGCGATGGAATTTCACGAAGGCCCGCTGGGAGCGGTGGCGGAGAACAAGACGCCCCAGGTCTTCGAGGGCGCCAACCTGAAGCGTGAAGACTATGCTCATCTGGATATCCGCCGCACCGTGGTTTCTCTCGCGTATGCTCCACTCCTGGTGACGCAGACTCTGGTCGGCGCCATAGAGCTGGTCAACTTCGAGCAGACATTTCCCGACTCAGTGTTGCAGCAACTGAGCGACGTCGCTGAACTGGCTGCGCCGGCCATCGCTGTCGCTCTCTCATATGAGAGCGAGCGCAATACCAGTCTCCAATCGATCAGCCGCGTCACCCAGATGTATGACCTGGAAAAGGTCTTCAACTCGAACCTGGATCTCGATCCCCTGCTCGACACGATTGCGGCCAAGTTCCACGAAGTCCTGCGCACTCAAGCGGTAAATGTGTGGATGGTGGATGGGGACGCGGTCAGGCTGGTGCGCCGCGCCGGAAATGATCCGACGGTGGAGTTGGAATCGCTCGAGAGCCCAGGCGATGGAGTTCCAGGCGACGTCTCGGACAACGGCGAACCCGTCCTGATCAATGATCCCGAAGATCCGCGTCTTCAGAAGCGGAACGCTGGTGTTAGAGTTCAGGCCAAAGAGGGAGCGATCTTTTCGCTTCTAGGAGCGCCCCTCATGGACCGGGAATCGCTGGTCGGTGTCGTCGAAGCCACCAATCGCCTGGACGGTCTACCTTTCGACGAGGACGATCAGTTTTTGCTGAGCAATATCTGCGAAACCGCCAGCAACGCTCTGCACAACGCCAGCCTGCTGCAAGCGGAGCGCAAAGTCGAAATTCTTGAAACCCTGGTAAAAGTTAGCCGGGAGATTACCTCGACCCTGGACATCGATCGCGTCCTCCAGGTAATTGTCAACGATACGCAAGGTGTCCTTTCCTATGACCGCGCCGCCATTGCGCTCGAAGAGCGGGGCAGCGTTCATCTGAAGGCCGTGTCCGGCTTGCCTCAGATCAATCCCAGTGATCCCACCATCAAGCTGCTGAAGGAAATGCTGGAGTGGGCCTCCCTTTCGAAAGAAGAGATTCATGTTACCCAGCATGGCGAAACCATAGATGTGTCACGCGAGGCCAGCCGCACCAAGTTCAGCGAATACTTCGCCGCCACCGGGGCCCGCGCCTTCTATGCGCTCCCACTCGATGACGATCAGGGCGCGCTCGGCATCCTCTCGTTTGAGAGCCATGACCCGGACTTCATGACTCGGGCGCACTTCGAAATTGTCCGCGTGCTGGCCGCACAGGCCACGGTCGCTTTGCGCAACGCCTCGCTCTATCGCGACGTACCGTTCATCAGCCTGCTCGAGCCCGTACTCGAAAGGAAGCGCCGCTTTCTCGCGCTCGAAAAGAGCCGGCGCGCGCTCATCTTGGCGGGCGCGCTAGCAGCCGCCCTGTTTCTAGCTTTTTTCCCGATCCCAATGCGGTTGGACGGAGACGCCACGGTTGGGCCCGTTCGCAAAGCTCAGGTCATGTCCTCGATGGATGGCGTCGTGAAATCCGTCTTCGTGCGCGAGGGGGATCGCGTCCACCCCGGCACGCTTCTGGCCGATCTCGAGGACTGGGACCTTCGCTCGGCACTGGCCGCCGCCAATGCCAAATATCAGACTGCCGTCTCGGAGATGAACCGCGCACTGGCCGCCAACGATGGCACGGAAGCAGGAATCCAGCGCGTACAAACAGAATACTGGGCCGCCGAGTTGAAAAGGGCCCAGGAACGCCTCGAGCGGACGCACTTGCGTTCGCCCCTCGAGGGCGTCGTCGCCACTCCTCACGTCGAGAACTTTGTGGGCCGGCATCTGTCGCCGTCCGACAGCTTTCTCGAAGTGATCGATTCCACCCAGTCCAGTGTCGACCTCGCCATCGACGAATTGGATGCGGTTCTGTTGCAGCCCGGACGTCCGGCCACGGTCAAACTGGACGCCTTCCCGACAAGAAGTTTTCCCGGAGAGGTGCGGATCGTAAGCCCGATCAGCAGCCTCCAAAATGATCAGAAGGTTTTCTACGCCCGCGTCCTGGTGTCGAATCCCGATTCCCTGATTCGTTCCGGGATGCACGGCCGCGCTAAAGTCATGGCGGGCTGGCGCCCGGTGGGCTACGTTATGTTCCGCCGTCCCGCCATGTGGATCTATTCCAAATTGTGGTCATGGTTTGGTTGGTAAAGGTCGGTTGGTAAAGATCGGTTGGTAGCGTTCGGAGGTCAGCCATGAAGTCGATAATGCCGACACTTGTCATCGTAGCAATAACGATAATGATGGGCCTGGGGCTCGGCTGCGGAGATTCCCGTCCCGTGGTTGCCGCCGCCAACGCTTCTCCGAATCCGTCCCCGACGCCCGCGCCCGCGCCCGCCGAAAAGGTGTTCCTCGCTTCCGGTCCCCTCGTCGTCGAAGACCAGGTCGACGTGGGCGCACAAAGGGAGGGCATGATCGCCACCATCTTCGCCGAGCCCGGCACCAAGGTGAAGAAGGGTCAGCTTCTGGCGCAACTCGATGACCGCCAGGTTTCGGCGAACCTCGAAGCTGCCCGCGCCCGCACCCGCAGCACCGCCGCGGACCTGCACAACTGGGAAGCGGAAACCAAGATGCTTGACGCCGACTTGCGACGGGCCGAAAAGATGTGGGAGGCACACGTCATCCCCAAGGAACAGATTGAGCATGCGCGCTACAAAGCCGAATCGGATCACTGGGATGTAGAGCGTGTAAGGGAGATTCTGGTGGACGCGCAAGCCAGCGAACATTCGCTCGAACTGGAGTTGGAGAAGACCCGGGTGGCTGCGCCTTTCGACGGGGTCGTGGCTCGCCGCTACGTGCGAGCCGGCCAGAAAGTCAGCCTCGGAGATCGCCTCTTCTGGGTCACTGCCGAGTCGCCCCTCCGCATTCGGTTCACCTTGCCCGAGAGTTTCCTGGGCCATATCGCCCGAGGTCAGCGCTTCGAGTTGACTTCTCCCGATGTCGATGGCCAGCGCTGGGGAGCCAGCGTAATAGAAATCAGCCCGGTCGTTGATCCCTCAAGCGGCACCATCGAAGTGTTGTGCCAGCTCGTAGGGCCGACCACTGGACTGCGGCCCGGCATGAGCGCCAGTGTGCGCATCCCCAATCCGCGATGAATCTCACCGAAGCCCTTCACGTTGCCCTGCCGGACCTGCCGCCCCGCTCGGTCCGTAAACGCTGTCCCCGGCTCCATCCTCATGTGTTGGCCCGAACACAAATGGAGAGCGGCGAACCAGTGATCTACGCCATCGTTTCGGGCGCAAACCAGTTGTACCGCTTTACCCCCCAACAATGGGAGTTGCTGCAGCTCTTCAACGGAGAGCGCTCCTACGAAGAAGTGTCGAATACCTTCAGGGCGCGCGCCGGAGTCTATTACTCCCCCGAGAGTATTCAGGAATACGTCAGCGAGCTCGATGAAATCTGGTACACCGCGCCGCAGGAACCCAACGTCATGGCCGCCCAGAAAGGCGCCGAGGAGCGCCATAAACGCGCCACCAAGAAATGGGAGGACATCACCACCATAACCGTGGGCCACTGGGATCCAGACACCTACCTGACCCGCCTGCACGAAAAGGCCAAGTTCGTTTACGACGGCTGGTTCATCCTGCTGACGCTGGCTTTCTTCGCCTTCATGGCCTGGATCTTCATCGACCGCTGGAGCGAGATCGGCGCCGACACCTGGAAGTATTACAACTTTACTCAAAAGGGACTGGGCGACATCGCCGAGTTCTGGCTCCTGTTCTGCTTTCTCGGCTTCTTCCACGAATCCGCGCATGGCCTTACTTGCAAGCACTTCGGCGGAGCCGTCCACAAGATGGGCTTCCTCCTCTACTATCTCGAACCATGTTTTTTCGTGGACGTGACGGAGGTCTACATTTACGCCGGGAAGTGGGCGCGCATCGCCACTTCCATCGCCGGGATCTGGGTGGAATTGATGTTCTGCTCCGCCGCCTCGATCATTTGGTGGGGAACGCCCGCCGGCACTCCCGTGCATGATCTCGCCTACAAAATCATTCTCATCACCGGAGTAGGCGTCGCCATCATCAATCTCAACCCGCTCATCAAACTGGACGGCTATTACATCCTCTGTGAACTCGTCGGCATAATCGGGCTAAAGGAGGACTCTACCGCCTTCGTCTCCACCTGGATCAAGAGGCATGTCTTCGGTCTTCCCGTCGAAGTGGAATTCGTGCCGCGCCGGCGCCGCTGGCTGTTCTCCGTCTATGCCATTATTTCGGGCATCTACAGCTATACCCTGCTCTACGTGGTGGTCACCTTCTCCTACAACGTGTTCCGGAAATATTCGCCCGAATGGGCGTTCGTTCCGGCCGGGCTGCTGGCCCTGCTGATTTTCAAGTCGCGGATCCGCACATTGGTGAGATTCATGAAAACCTTTTACCTCGACAAAAAAGAGCGCGCCCGACGCTGGCTGCTCACACCCCGCGCCGCATTCGTGGGAGCACTGGTGGCGTTGCTCCTGTTCACTCCCATCTGGCCGGAAACTCGCACGGGGCGATTCAACCTTGAACCCATGCGCACAGCCGCCGTTCACGCCACTGTGCCCGGAGAAGTCGTATCGGTGTTCCCCACCGAGGCGCAGTTCGTCGCAGCCGGAGCGCCCCTGGTTCGCCTGCGCAACCTCGATTTAGAAGGACGAGCGGCACTGGTCAACTCCGAATTGCAGGTCGCTTCCCTGCGGGCGGCGGAGGCGCGGTTGCACTATGCCGATTACAGTCGCGCGGAGCAGCAGCGCGAGTCGCTTCGCCGCCAATCCGCCGAGTTGGCGTCGCAGTTGTCTGCTTTGCAACCCACCAGCCCCATCTCTGGAGTTGTGCTCACTCCCCGCCTCCCCGATCTGGCCGGCTCTTATGTCGAGGCCGGCGCCCTGTTGCTCGAAGTGGCGGACGTGAGCGTTCTGCGCGCGCGGATTTACCTTCCGGAATTCGATTTGCGGGATGTACGCGCCGGAGACCGTGTCTCCCTGAAGATGGATTCCTCATTCGAGCGGCTGCACTCGCGCGTACTTGAAGTTGCGCCTTCAGCGTCGGGAATGGAACCTGGGCTGGCTCCTGTCGAAGGCTACAAGGGACTGACGGGCATGGATTTCTACGGCGTCACGGCGCTGGTGCCGAACGCCGACGGCCAGCTTCGGGCCGGAACGTCAGGAACTGCCAAGATCCTGATCGCGCACCGAACTCTGGCCGGCCTGGCCGGAAAGCAGATACGCGATTTTGTCGATCGCAAGATCTGGTGAACGAGACTGGGTCGAAATGAGACGAGGCTGCGGTTCGTCGCAGCCTCGTCCACCTTGCCCGAATTTTGCTTGGTCTTACTTTCTCTTCATAGCCGAAACTTTAAACGCAGCGACTCTGAACGCCTTGTGGGCAAGTACCCTCTTGCTCTTCATGGACTGTGCCGTGAGCGAGTTTGCTTTCAGCTCGCCGCCTTCTTCGGCTGGCTGGCTCGCGATCAAGGCCTTTCTTACCGCAACTCGGTTGCTGATCAACGACTTCTTCTGGATCGACATGCTTGCCACCCTTTCTTGGTGTTCCGTGTTGGAAATTTGAACGCTCTGAATGATCTTGATAATTGCAGAAGCTACGACAAGCTCGTAGCCTCACTGACACCTATTTCTTCTTTGCGGCCCTGAAGGACAAACCTCTCGCAGACTTCCTGCGCAGCGATGTGGCGGTGATAGCCTTCGCCTCGCCGAGGGTCCCCTTTACTGGTTGCGCTGTGGCCTTCGCTTCCGCCGGTCGGCTGCCGATCAACGACTTTTTCTGGATTGACATGGTAGTGATCCCTTTTCTCGCCTTAGCGGCGGATACTCCTGAATTTTTACTTCCCCTGGGTTCGGCCCCACGTGCCATCACTAAGAGCACGGCCTGTGCCAAACTCGCCGCCCGCTCCGCGACGAGGCAAAAATGCTGGCTTTTCATAGTGTTGCGGCTCTGGTTCGAGCGAATTACTCGCGGTTGGGAAAGCACTCGCCGACAAAGAGATTAAAAACTCATCCGCTCACACATGAATTCTTAATCTTTCTCTTGATCTTGGCGTCGGTCTACTCCTCTCTGCCGATCTGGTATTTCCGGCACAGGTAGTGCATCTTCTGCTTGTCGATGTGCAGCAGCCGCGCGGCTCCTACCTTGCTGCCGTCCGAACGCCGCAGCGCCGCACGCACATACGCCGCCTCGATGCGCGCCATCTCTTCCTCGAAATTTACGCCCTCTTCAGGAATGAGCAGCGCTTCCTGGCTGGTGGCTGTGGTCATCAGGATGTGCTGCGGCAGGTGCTGCGCCCTTATGACCGGGCCGTCCACCATCAGCACCAGTCGCTGCACGAGGTTCTCCAGTTCCCGGATATTGCCGGGCCAGGCATACTCCTCCAGGATCTCGACCACCTCGGGCTCCATCTGCTTCGCGGGCACGTGGTTAATCTCGGAATAAAGTCGCAGGAAGTGATTGATAAGGAGCGGAATGTCTCCCGCCCTCTCGCGTAACGGAGGCAACGCAATCGGGATCACGTTGATGCGGTAATAGAGATCCTCCCGGAACCGGCCCGCATGCACCAATTCTTCCAGATTGTCATTGGTGGCGGTGATAAGCCGAAAGTCGATCTTTTTCGGAGTCTTGCCCCCAATCCGTGTCACTGCCCGGTCTTCCAGCACCCGCAACAGCTTGGCCTGCAGCGCCAGACCGAGGGTGCCGATCTCGTCCAGAAAAAGCGTGCCCGTGTGTGCCAGCTCGATGTGCCCCGCCCGAGCCGTTTGAGCATCGGTGAAAGCTCCCTTTTCATGCCCGAATAGTTCGGTCTCGATGAGGTTTTCGGGCAGGGCGGCGCAATTGATACTGATAAAAGGCTTCTCCGAGCGTGGCCCCACCGCAACAATCGCCCGGGCCACAAGTTCCTTGCCGGTGCCGCTCTCCCCGCGGAGCAGCACCGTGCTGTTGCTGTGCGCAACCTTCGTAATTGCCTCATACACCAGGCGTATGGCCTCACTGGCGCCGACCAGTTCGTGGAACGACTGCCGCTCCGCCTCCTTATCCTGTTCCGCCCGGTACTCGATCTCTGCCGTCCGCTTCTCCAGCGCCCGGGTCAGGACGACGTGTACTTCCTGGAAGTCGATGGGCGCGACAAAGTACTCGTCCACCGTGGCGTTGATTGCCTTATGGCGAATGCTGCGGCTATTCGAACGCGTCAGAGCCACCAGCACCAGGTCGGGTTCTATCGAGCGCAGCTCGGCCAGCGCGGCAATACCATCATGGGTGTTCTCCGCGATCGTGTCGATGTCCAGCAGTATGGCTTGCGGAGGCTGCTTCTTGAGCGCCCCGATGAGCTCTTCCCAGGTCTGGAAGAGTCGTAAGTCGTAGTCGGATGCCAAAAAGGTTTCCGCCTCCGGACTGACCCGTTCATCGGTGGTGACGATAAAAACGCTGTATCGCAAAGGCTGACTTCGGACGGCGGCGCTGCGCATGGGCCCTCCCACGGTGAATGATTATGGCAAATTTTTCGATCTTTGGGGATGAATTTTTCAACTTGCGTGCCCCCCCCCGACCGTCCCCGCATTTCCCCAGCAGGAAGGCGGGGGTCGGACGCGCGTCCCGTGGCGGGCTCCGCGCTTGCAAAATGCGCTTCCTTTCCGTAACCTAACCCGCGTCCTGGAAACATCCCCCACAGATTGCCCTGCCAGGCGACGCGAGGAGAAAAGTGTGGACATCAATGTCCGTAAACGCGGGCCCGTACAACTGATCCAGCTTCGTGGGCCCCTGCGCATGGGCCCGGCGGTGGACGGTTTGCGCCAAACCATGGAAGAAGCGCTGCGCAACGGAGACACGCGCCTGGTGCTGAATCTCGCCGAGGTACCGATGATCGATTCCAGCGCCATCGGTCTGGTCATGCGCATTCTGGCATCCACCAAACAGCGTGGGGGGAATCTCAAGCTCGTTCAGCCTTCGAAGTTCGCCATCCAAACCCTGCGCTTGGTGGGCGTTCTCAACTTGTTCGAAGTCTTCGATAACGACGACGCCGCGGTCGAATCATATGCTTGAATTGCCCGAGCCCGGTGAGCGTCATCGACCATAACCGGCTACGTTACTTTCGACACTAAAGTTGCGCTCCATTTCCCGCTCGGGGCATGGAATCCCTCCAATTTGCCCTTTATACTTCTACAAAGGTGTGTTGAGTCGGAAGTCCAAGTCTGAAGTCCACCTCCGTTGATAAACCCGCCAAGCTTTGAAAGGACGGAAACGAACCGCAATGTCTGAAGGAGTTAAGAAAGCGCCCATTACGCCGGCGGCGGCCGCCCAGGCTCTGTCGCTGTCACTGCTCGATGATCGGGTACTGGCCATGATCATGGGCCAGACTCCGCTCCCCAAGATACTGGACGCTTTGTGCGCCGACCTTGAGCACCTTAATTCCGGAATGCTGTGCTCCGTCCTTCTTCTGGACTCCGACGGCGTGACTTTGCGAGGTGGGGCTGCTCCCAGTCTTCCGCAGGAATACTGCCAGGCCGTCGACCCGTTGCAGATCGGGCCGGGCGCGGGGTCGTGCGGCACCGCCGTTTATCGTAAACAGCCAGTCATCGTCTCCGATATAGCGACCGACCCTTTGTGGGCGGACTATCGCCAGGTGGCACTCGCTCACGGCTTGCGGGCCTGCTGGTCAACCCCCATCCCGTCGCAGGATGGCACCATGCTTGGGACCTTTGCCATCTACTACCGCGAGCCGCGTACCCCGGACGCTCAACATCTACAAATTATTGCCCACGCCACGCATCTCGTCGCTCTCGCCATTGAACGAGATCGAGACAAGACCCAGCTTCGGGCGGCGGAAGATCGGTATCGCACGTTGGTAGAATGCTTGCCGGCGATCACCTACATCGCCGAACTCGGCGCGGCAGGACACTGGCGTTACGTAAGCCCTCAAATCAAGTCCATCCTTGGTTTTTCACCCGAGGAATGGCGCTCCAACCGGATGAATTGGCTGAACCACATCCACCCCGAAGATCGTGAAATCGCCCTGGCGGCGGAGAAACGCATTCAGGAGACTCACAACCTATTCCAGGCCGAGTACCGCATGTTTGCTCGCGACGGCCGTGTCATCTGGTTCCGGGACGAGGCCGTCATGTTGCCGGCGGCGGCCGGCGACCTCGAACTCCTGATGCACGGCGTGCTCTACGACATCACCGAGCACAAGCGTTTGGAGGAACAACTCCGCCACTCCCAGAAGCTGGAAGCTATGGGCCACCTGGCGGGCGGTGTAGCCCACGACTTCAACAATCTTCTGATGGTGATCCAGGCTCACAATGAACGCCTTCGCGGCCGCCTCGCTGCGGACGATCCCGCGCACAAGGATGCCGCTGAAATCGAACGCGCTGTCACTCGCGCCGCGGCCCTCACCCAGCAACTCCTGGCCTTCAGTCGCAGGCAGGTGCTCCAGCTTAAGACGCTCGATTTAAGTGCAGTCGTGACCGAGGTCGCGAAGATGCTGGATCGTCTCATTCCCGCCAACATCGAGTTGAATATCCTGCCCGCCACCTCGCCCCATCGCATCAAGGCCGATCCCGGTCAAATGGAGCAAGTGATCCTGAACCTCGCCGTCAATGCCCGTGATGCCATGCCCCAGGGCGGACGCCTCACCATCCAGACCAGTAACGTCGAACTTCACGAACCTCATGCCGGAAGCCATGCCCCCATTCCGCCCGGCAAGTATGTAGTCCTCACCGTGAATGACAACGGCACCGGAATGCACAGCGACACCCAGGCCCACATTTTTGAACCCTTCTTCACCACCAAAAAACCCGGCAAAGGAACCGGCCTAGGCCTGGCCATCGTCTACGGCGTAGTGAAGCAAACCGGCGGTTGGATCACAACGTCGAGCAAGTTGGAACAAGGCACCACCTTCGACATATATTTCCCCGAGGCGCAGCCGGATGAGGCCGAGTCGAAAGAGCCTGCCTCGAGAACAGAGACCGCTCCCGCCCGCGGAACCGAGACTGTTCTATTGGTGGAAGACCAGGATGGAATCCGCGATCTAGTTTGCGAGTTCCTGCAGCAAGGCGGCTACAAAGTCCTCTGGGCGGAGGACGGCAACCAGGCTCTCCAGATTGCGGACGAGTACGAACTCCCAATTCACCTCCTACTGACCGACGTCGTAATGCCCAATCTAGGTGGTCAGGAATTGGCCCATCGTCTAGCCCAATCGCGCCCGCAAATGAAGGTCCTCTTTATGTCGGGCTATCCCGACCACTCCACCTGGGACGGCGCCCCCGTCGATGACACCGCCGCCGTCCTGCAAAAGCCCTTCTCGCTCGATGCCCTGACCCGCAAGATCCGCATCCTCCTAGACGAATAACCAAGTGTGGTGACGGCTAGTGTGGGGACGGGCGCCTCGCCCGTCCAAGCCGAGCGTAGCTCGGCCTCCGCTCCACTGCCGCTACCCTTCATGGCATCGAGTCCCGCGAACACTTCATCCCCCAATCCCCAAACGTGCGATGATCATTTCGATCTTCAATCAAAAAGGAGCCTCTCCCCATGGCCGCATCTCCGCAGAATTTCTCCAATCACACCCGTTATGATCCGCCCTTCCATTTTTTTGTCCTGCCCGTATTTGCCATCACCCTGATTGCCTCCGTTGTCCATCTGGTCAGACGCCCAGGACTGCATTCCGCATGGTTTGTCGTCGTCATGCTCGCGGCCTTAGCCGCCATTTTCAAGATTCGCCTCAACGCCCTCAAAGTACAGGACCGCGTCATCCGCCTGGAAGAAAGATTGCGCCTCGCGTCCTTGCTCGATCCCGCTCTTCGTCCCCGCATCCCGGAATTTACCGAATCGCAACTCATCGCTCTGCGCTTCGCCTCCGACGCCGAACTTCCCGCCCTGGCCGCCCGCGCACTGAACCAGCAGCTCTCCGCCGCCGACATCAAAAAAGCAGTCCAGCAATGGCGTCCCGACTATTGGAGAGTATGAACAGAGTGTGAAGTTGGACAGCATGAACAAGGTCGCACCATTGCATCGTCGAGTAGTGTCCGCGCACCACCATTCGGTTGACTTGCCCGATCCCCAAACGTAAGATTTCAGCCCTATGCCGGGAGACGGAATGGTTGGCGAAGTTATCTCGCACTACCGCATCGTCGAAAAGCTAGGCGGCGGCGGCATGGGCGTCGTCTACAAAGCCGAAGACACTCGCCTCGATCGCTTCGTCGCCCTCAAATTCCTTCCCGAAAATGTAGCCGGAGACCGCCAGTCCCTCGAACGCTTCCGCCGCGAGGCGCGCGCTGCCTCCGCGCTCAACCATCCAAATATCTGCACCATTCATGACATTGGCGAGCAGGACGGCAAGGCCTTCATCGTCATGGAGTACCTTGACGGCGCGACCCTGAAACACATCATCGGCAATCGTCCCATGGAGCTGGATGCATTGTTTTCGTTGGGCATCGAAATCGCTGATGCGCTAGACGCCGCGCACACGCAGGGCATTGTTCATCGCGACATTAAGCCCGCGAACATTTTTGTGACCAAGCGCGGCCACGCCAAAATCCTCGACTTCGGACTGGCCAAAGTCACTCAGCCCGCCACGCGCCCATCGGAGCCGGCCGGTGTGACGGTCGAATCCTCGCTGGTTGAAGAGCACCTGACCAGCCCCGGTTCCGCGATTGGCACGGTCGCCTACATGTCGCCCGAGCAGGCGAAGGGAAAAGAACTCGATCCCCGCACCGACCTGTTTTCCTTCGGAGCCGTGCTCTATGAAATGGCCACCGGCATGGTGCCGTTTCGCGGAGACACCTCAGCGCTGATTTTTCAGGCCATCCTCGATCGCGCTCCCGTTTCCCCGATTCGCCTCAATCCCGACTTGCCCCAGAAGCTCGAAGACGTCATCAACAAGGCGCTCGAAAAAGATCGCAATCTCCGCTACCAGCACGCCGCCGACATCCGCGCCGACCTGCAGCGCTTGAAGCGCGATACCGACACCGGACGCGCCGTTGCCGCAAGTTCGGGATCAGTCGCGGCAGCGCACGACTCAGGATCAAAGCCCGCGGCACAAGCAATCTCGTCCGGCTCTATCCCGGCGCTTGCCGCAGGTTCGTCGGGCACGGTGACGCCGGCGAGTACGAGCGCAACGCCGCCGGTTTCAGGACAAAGTTCAGGACAGGGTTCAGGACAGAGTTCGCGACAGAGCCCGAAGGCATCCTGGAAGATTCCCGCCCTCGTCGGCGCGGTGGTGATCGCGGCCCTCATCGCCGGAGGCGTGTTCCTCCGCGCCCGCCGCACCACCGCCCTCACCGAGAAAGACACCGTCGTCCTTGCCGACTTCGTCAACACCACTGGCGATTCCGTGTTCGATGGAACGCTGAAGCAGGCGCTCGCCGTCCAACTCGAGCAATCTCCCTACCTGAACCTGATGCCTGAATCCCGCATCCGCGAAGCGCTGCGCTTCATGGGCCGTAAGCCCGACGACCGCATCACCAATGACGTCGCCCGCGAGATCTGCATGCGCGAAAACGCCAAGGCCATGCTCACTGGCTCCATCGCCAGCCTGGGCACGCACTACGTCATCACCCTCTCCGCGCTGAATGCCCAAACCGGTGACGTGTTGGCACGCGAAGAAATCGAGGCCGACAGCAAGGAGCAGATCCTCAAGTCGCTCGACCAGGCTGCCTCCAGCTTGCGCGGCAAGCTCGGCGAATCGATCGGCTCGGTGCAGAAGTTCGCCACCCCCCTCGAACAGGCCACCACCTCGTCACTCGAAGCCTTGCAGGCCTTCAGCCTCGGCCAGGCCGACCATCAGAGACTTGACGATGACAAGGCCCTTCCCCATCTCAAGCGCGCCGTCGAACTCGATCCCAACTTCGCCATGGCCAATGCCACGCTGGGCGTGGCCTATAACAATCTGACGCAGCAAGGGATGGCCGACACTTTTATCGCCAAGGCCTTTGACTTGAAGGAGAGAGCCAGCGAACGCGAAAGGCTGTATATCTCGTCGCATTACTACGACATTGTCACCGGCGACCTGGAGAAGGCCATCGAGATCTACGAACAATGGGTGCAAACCTACCCGCGCGACACTACGCCTCGCGACAATCTCGCCTTGCGCTACCAGGCCATCGGGCAGCAGGAAAAGGCTCTTGCTAGTTCCAGCGAGGCCATGCGCATCGACCCAAAAGACGTTTATGCCTATCAAAACACCGCCGACGCCTACGAACGCCTCGGTCGCTTCGACGAAGCCCGGGCGGTGGCGGAGAAGGTGGGCGCGGAGGTGCGGTCGGTGCATTTCACGCTCATCGATCTCGCCTTCATTCGTGGCGATGAAGCCGCCGAGCGCCACGAACTGGAACTGGCTGCCGGAAAACCGGACGAACCCATCCTCCTCTTTATTTACGCCCGGAGCGAGTGCGCGTTGGGCAGGTTGCAGCCCGCCCGCGCCGCTTTTGCCCAAAGTGAAAGTGTTTCCCAACGCCTCGGTTACAAGGAATTCAGCGGCATCATTCTCGCTATCCAGTCTGAGTGCGAGGCCGAACTGGGCAACCTCCCGGAAGCTCGCCGGAAAATCTCGCAGGCTCTCGCTCTCTCCCAAGACCGCGACACTCGTGCAGCTGTCATGTGGGTGCTAGCCCAGACCGGAGACCTTGCGGGCAGCCAGAAAATTGCCGAAGATCTTGTCCGCGAGTATCCCACCGACACCATCCTCAACAAGGTCCTTGTCCCTCTCGTCCATGCTCGCAGCGACCTGCAACACAACCAACCGGCACAGGCCGTCGCGCACCTCGAAATCGCCACCCCCTACGAACTCGGCACCGAACCCGGCACCGCGCATTACTGGGTCAACTACATTCACGCCGAGGCCTTCTTGGGCTCGAAAGACGGCGCCAAGGCGGCGGCCGAGTATCAGAAGATTCTTGACCACCGCGGTGTCAGCCCCAATGACGTTACCTACAATCTCTCCCATCTGGGATTGGGGCGCGCCCAAGCCCTCCAGGGCAACACCACCGCCGCCAAGTCCGCCTACCAGGATTTCTTTGCCGCCTGGAAAGACGCCGACCCAGACATCCCAATTCTGAAGCAAGCGAAAGCGGAGTACCAGAAATTGCAGTAAAGAGAAGCAGATTGCAGCAGAAATCCCCGCCAAATTGCGCGAACCGTTCCACTTGTTACTCTAATGATTCCCTCTGCAAGTTCCCAATGAGTGCGCCAAAACCAAAGGGAGAATCAGCACAGTAAAAAGTGGGAGAAGAGCATCTGCCGAGGAGGTCTTCCATGAAACGACTGAAGACCGTACTCCAATTCGCAACTCCAAAGGGAGGCTCATTCCAATGATTACTCGCAAGATTCCTCCCCGTCGCCAGCGTGCGCCCCAGCCGCGAACGGGCGGGGCTTTCCTGTTCCGCCGCTTCCGGCACGCAAGTGCCGGGTAAGCGAAAGTGGCAAAGCCCGAGTCCCGCAAGGGACGGCACCAGTTGCTCCCGCGCAAGGATGTATGGGTCCCCGTGGAAGAGCGGCCCTTCAGGGCCGCGTAAGCCTCAATCCCGCCGCGCCCAATAAATCCCCACCAACAAGATCGTCGCCAACGAAACCAACCCAACCGAACCACCCAGCGAAACCGGAGAAACATAATCGCGATCGCTGGCCTGAGTAGCCACCAGATAAGTCACCTCATCCAGAACCATCCCCGCACCAACCCCCAAAGCCCCCAAACGCCAAAAATGCCCGCACTCGGTTGCGCGCACCAAAAGCCAAAATGAATGCTGCAGGCAGTTCGATCAACACCCCAACAAACAAATGATGAACCAGATATCCGCCCGGATAAACATGCTGAACCCGCACCAGGTGCAGATAAAGCCGAAGACAAAAAACCGCCCCCAGCATCGGCAGCAATATCAGCAGCAGGGTTTGCTTAGCAGTCGGCCTGGAAATGGGATCAGGCACAAGTCCCGCGTGGCACAATCAGATTCCTCTGAAACAAAAACTCTGAACCTCTGAAACCTGCGCTACCTCCCCTTCAACATCCTGACCACCCGCTCAAAATCGTCGATCGTCCCATACTCAATCACAATCTTGCCTCGTCCCTTCCGATCCCGGATCCGCACCCGCATCCCCAACACTTCCTCCAGCGACCGCTGCGCCGCCTTCACATTTGGATCCACCCACCGCGCCCCGCCCCCCTTATTTGGGTCGCCCAGCCCGACCGGTGCGCTCAGTCTCAACACCAGATCCTCCAGCTTCGCCACCGACATCTTTTCTTCCATCGCTTTTTGCGCGTACTTCCATATCCGGACGTTATCCTTCAGCGTCAACAGCACCCGCGCGTGGCTGTACGTCAACCTGCCCTTCTGCAGCGCTCCGATCACGCCTTCCGGCAACGATAGTAGCCGCATGAAATTCGACACCTTTTCCCGCGACACGCCCGCCCGCGCACCAATTTGCTCCTGCGTAAGCTTGAACTCCGTGCTCAGGTTCGAGAACGCCTCCGCCTGCTCCATGCAATTCAGGTCCTCACGCTGCAGGTTCTCGACCAGCGTCATCTCCGCCGCCTGCTGCTCCGAGACCCGCTTCACTATTGCCGGGATCGTCGCGTTCCCCAACCTCTCCGAGGCGCGCATCCGCCGCTCGCCCAGAATCAGTGTGAACCGGCCCTCTTTCCCCGGACGCACCACAATCGGCTGCACCACCCCCTGCGCCGCGATCGAGTCTGCCAGTTCCTGAAGAGCGCCCTGATCGAATTCCCTCCGAGTCTGGTGCGGATTGTGGTCAATCTGATCCATCGCCAGATGAAACACCGTCTCCCCATCCGCAGTCTGCCCCGAAGCCACCGCCTGCAAAACATCCAAAGTCCCCGGAACCACAGGCTCTCGCGTAGCGACGGCCGCCCCCGGCCGTCCACCAGCGAATTCGGCAGAAGAGGCAGAAAGAGAAGAAGTCGAGGAAGAAGGAGATGAAAACAACGAAGAATCGGCCGCCCCATCCGTCCGCGTACCTTGCGGAACCGCGGGAGCCACTGGAATATTCACCACCCGCGGCCCCGGCAAAAGAGACTCCAGCCCGCGCCCCAAAGCCCGCCGCTTCTCCGCCAGTTTCTCGCTGGCCTTCGCGATCGTCTTATCCACCATCGCCGCATTCGATGTAGTCATCAACCAGTTCCCCTCTCCAAAAGAAATGTTCGCCCCTGTGTTCCCCTGTGCCCCCTGTGGTTAAGACGTTGTTCTCGGGAGCAAACTTATATCGATTAACATAAATATTTATGTCCATCAATCTAAGCTGCCTCCCCGGACCCGCTCGCCATCCCCGCCTGCCGGTCCAGGATCTCCTTCGCCAGCCGTATGTAGCTCTCCGCTCCGCGCGAGCGCACGTCATACACCAGCGCCGGCTGCCCATGGCTCGGAGCCTCCGCCAGCCGTATGTTCCGCGGGATCGTAGTCGTACACAGCTTGTCTCCAAAATACTTCTTCAACTCCTCGGCCACCTGTTGCGCCAGGTTCGTCCGCTCATCGAACATCGTGATCACCACGCCCTCAACCACCAGCCGAGGATTGAGCTCGCCGCGTATTCTCTCGATGGTGTCGAGCAACTCCGACACACCCTCCAGCGCAAAGTACTCCGCCTGCATCGGAATCAAGACTCCATCCGCGGCGACCAGCGCGTTCAGCGTCAGCAGATCAAGCGCTGGAGGACAGTCCAGCACGATGAACTGAAAGCGATCAAGCAAACTGGCCAGCGCATCGCGCAGACGATACTCGCGTCGCTCCGCCGCCACCAGCTCAAGGTTCGCGCCAATCAAGTTCTTGTGCGATGGAATCAGCCACAGCTGTTCGAGTTCGGTGAGCTGCAATGCCTCTTCAGCCGAAGCCACGCCCATGATCACGTCGTAGATGCTGATGCGCTCCGGACTCTTCACTAGGCCCAAGCCGCTGGTGGAGTTCGACTGTGGATCGCAGTCCACCAGCAGCGTGTTGACTTCGGCGGCGGCAAGTGAGGCGGCGAGGTTGATGGCGGTCGTAGTCTTGCCGACGCCACCCTTCTGGTTAGCAACTGCGATGACACGTCCCATGATTTTGTTTTCTTGGTGTTGCGGGTCAGAATATGCGAACGCATCCACGAAATCAATGCCGATTGCTGTGCAAAACACGATCCAGTGTTTCACATGGAACACTTGGCTCGCCGGCAACTACTTCGGCGTTTCAGGGGAGAATATGTTTCGGGTGGAACATATCGGGCCGTCCCGTGGCGGATTCGCATTCCAGTTGCCTTGTGAAAACTGAGAAGTGTTCCACGTGGAACACCAAATCCCGATCCTATCTCATAGTGAGATTAATGAATAAATGTACCACTTCTGACCATATTATGGCTGCAAAAGTGGCGCAGTCCACCACTATTTGCGGTAAAATCTGCTATGTAGTTCCTACAGCGGTCCTGTATCCAACCAGTAATACCCTTGAACGTGACTGCGGGATAGTCAATGGGGCGTGCCAACTTACATCGGTCAGGGTAGTCACTTGTGGGAGCTGGGTGGTGCTTATCAGCAGGGCTAGGCTTGCCTTGGGGGCCAGGAAGGTGACGGCTTGGGGGAGGATGGCGTCGAAGTGCTCAACGGCTCGGAGGGTTACTACGTCGGCTTGGGGACGCTCCGGGCGGGCGGCTAGAATTTCGGCTCGGTCGGTGATTACATTGACGTCGGTCAATGTAAGTGCACGGGTCACTTCGCGGAGGAAGGCAGCCTTCTTGTGATTCGATTCGATCAGCGTGAGATGGAGGTGCGGTGCCCAGATCTTCAGGGGCAGGGCGGGGAATCCGGCACCGGAGCCGATGTCGAGGACGCTCAGAAAATTCGAGGGTGCGGGGAGAATTCCCTGCGGCGGCGCGGGCACGGAGTAAGGGTAGGGGTCCTTCGACTCCGCCGAGCCAATCGCTTCGCTCTCGGCTCGGCTGCGCTCAGGATGACAAGGGCTTAATAGTTGTGAATCTTCCAGCGGTTGGGCGCTGTCGGCGTTCGCGGATAAGAGTGTCCGCGCCACACATTCTTTGGGGAAGAGATGGCTTGCCAGGAAGAAGGACTCGCCGAAGTGGCGGGTTACTATTTCTTCTTCTTTGCGGATGGCGGTCAGGTTGATGCGGGCGTTCCAGCGGAGTAATAAATCGATGTACGTCGATATTTGATCGAGTTGAGATAGCACGAGCGATTGCTCGAGGAATGGTTCGAGGAGGGCGGCGATGCGGACGGTGTTCATGGAGAACCTGGAGAGATTCTAGCGGGAGTGATCGCGGAAGTGTGGTCTTCTCAGCCAAGGTTTTTCCGGTTGCGCGTTGCCGGTTGTGCATCTGCCAGTTCCTTATGCGTGCTTATGCGGCAGCGATGCGGCGCATTAAGTCTTCCTGCTCTCCTTTGCTTTCGGCGCCGATGGTGAAGGCGTCGAGCACGCCGAGCGACAGGGCGTAGCGGATCGCGTCGTCGACGCGGCCGCGGAGATCGCCTTGTCCGAGGATCTTCATGCCGATGATGCCTTTGCCGGCGGCTTTCATTTCACGCAGAACGCTGGCGACTTCCTGGGGCGAGGCGTCCATGTGCGAGCCGATCGGATTGATGCGGGCCAAATCCACTTCGACCCAAGGCGATTTGGCGGCGGCGCGCAGGGCCTCGATGGAGTGACAGGAGCAGCCGTGGGCGCGGATGATCCCCTTCTCTTTCGCTTCGGAGAGCACGTCCATCACGCCCTGGAAGCGTTCCGTCCAATCGCCTTCGGTCAGGCAGTGCATCAGGCAGATGTCGATGTAGTCGACGCCGAGTTCGCGACGAAAGCGGTCGAGATCGGCGCGGGCAGACTTCGGATCCCGCGAGAACGTTTTGGTGAGGACCGCGACCTGGTCGCGCGGGACATGCTTCAGCGCTTCGGCGACGTGGGGATGGCTTCCGTAGGCGTCGGCCGAGTCAAAAAAACGCAGGCCGTGATCGTAGCCGTTGAGCAGTAGATCCGACAGCCCCTTCATGCCGAGCGCGGTCTGATTGGAATGATGACCGGTGCCGATGGTGCCGGTGCCCATGGCCAGACGGCTGGTGCGGATTCCAGTCTTGCCCAAGGTTACGGTGTCGAAGGCGGCTATCTTCTGCGTCAACGGTGGCAGAGCTGCGAACTGTGGGCCGAATAGACGATTACTGAGCGCGCTGGTGCCGAGAAACTTTTGGGCGACCCAGGCACCTGCTACTCCCGCGGAGCCTGCCAGCAGAAACTTTCTGCGATCCATGGGGCCCTCCTGCTTTCTTTTTACTTTATAAACCTGTTAGACGCGGCTGGGAAGAAGTTGGTTATCACGGGGCTTTAGTGGTCGGTGCGAAAAAGGTATCTTCCACTTCGCGCAGTCTCACCGCAGCGCCTAAAGCCGGCTCTGGGAAAACACCCTTACCGCAGCGGTGAACCGCTGCGCCACCCAAAATCAGTTCAACATCTAGAGCACGCGGGGGGCACCCGGCCGGAACGGGACAGAGCCCCGTCACCACACGAGCTTGGCGCGTGCGATACTTTAATTTATGGCGCTGCCGGATTTTACTCCTCGGGTGGGGAACGATCCCAAGTCGGTGGTGATTCATTTGACGACGGGGACGGGGATGGAGATTGAGTGGAAGGATGGGCACCGGTCCGTCTATACGTTTACGTTTTTGCGGGATGCTTGCCCTTGCGCGCTTTGCGAGGATGAGCGAACCAAGGCGAAACGAAAGCCGGGCGAGCCTGAAAAGCTGGCGCCGGGGACTTTGCCGATGTTCAAGCCGTTGGTGAAAGCGCTGTCGGCGGAGGCAGTGGGCAAATATGCGCTGAAGTTTTCGTGGAACGATCGACACGATCTGGGGATTTATTCGTGGTTTTATTTGCGGGAAGTTTGTCCTTGCTCGGAGTGCGCGGCGGCGCGCATCAGGGGCTAAAGCCCGCAGTCATCAAGGATGTGTTATCGCAGCGGTGAACCGCTGCGCCACCCAAAGGCAAGTACAACCCCGGTGAACCGTGCGCCACTCAAAATCAGGAACGCAAGGCGGTGAACCGCTGCGCCACTCAAAATCAATTGCCTCGCCAGCCTTCGCTCTCCAATCAAGAAAGTTGTAAGCTACCGGCATGATTCTGGTGACCGACCACGGAGCGGTCCGGGAGTTGCGGCTGAATCGTCCGCCGGTAAATGCCCTCACCCTGGAATTGATAGCGGCACTGCGACAGGCGGTCGAAGCGGCCCCACACAACGGCGCGCGGGCTTTAGTTCTTTCGGGGTCGCCGGGCAGGTTTTCCGCTGGTCTGGATGTGCCGCTGCTGCTTGGCTTGGATCGCGCAGCTTTGGCCGCGCTGTGGCGTGAATTTTATGCTCTGCTCAAGGCGCTGGCCGGTTCGCCGATTCCGATTGCTGCCGCGATCACAGGTCATGCCCCGGCAGGCGGGACGGTCCTGCCTTTGTTCTGCGATTGGCGAGTGGGGGCACAAGGAGACTTCAAACTCGGGCTGAGCGAAGTGCAGGTGGGGATTGTTTTGCCTCCGATAATTCTGCGCGCCCTGCGGCGGCAGGTTGGCCCGCGTCAGGCAGAACGGTTGGCGGTTACGGGTGTGCTGATCTCCCCGCAAGAGGCTTTGAACGTCGGCCTGGTGGACGAATTGTTTCCCGTCGAGCGCGTCGTGAGCCGTGCCTTGGAGTGGTGCCAAGCGGTGCTGGCGCTTCCGGCTGAAGCGATGGCAGTGACGCGCGCAAATGCCCGCGCCGATTTGGTCGGTCTCTTCGACAATCTTGAAACGGAACTTGAAGCTGTCACTGAAGCCTGGTGGAGACCTCAGACGCAACGTGCTCTGCATGCCATGGTGGAGCGCTTGGGGAAGAAAGTCGGCTAGGGCGGTGTCGGTGGAGAATTCAACTTTCTAGTTCTGCGGCCCCTGAAGAGGCATTTGACTTTCGAAGAACTTTCGGCATCGCTGAACAGCTTTGTGAAGACTAGTCCAGGGGCAAAGAGCACTCCTCAGGCGCTAAAGCGCGGACACATTGTTAATGACTTAAAGGCACGAGTAAACTCGTGCCCTTCCCGTTACTACTCGAAGGTTGGTTCCGAGGTGGCCCAAGACGGGCAAGCCCCGTCTCTACACGGCATTTTTCCGCAGTGCGGCAAAGGGCGTTATAAAGGGGTTATAGAGATTGGTTATGAAGATACGCATTCGTTTGGCTGAGGCTTGCGATATTCCCTCGCTTCGGGAATTGATTGAAGCTTCGGTGCGGGGGTTGCAGGCGGGGGATTATTCCGCAGCGCAATTGGAGAACGCGCTGCGGACGGTATATGGGGTGGACACGCAACTGATTTCGGACGGAACTTATTTTGCGGCAGAGGAGATTGCGGCTTCGGGGACGGCGTTGCTGGTGGGGTGCGGGGGATGGAGCAAGCGGAAGACTCTTTATGGCGGCGATCAGTTCGCGGGGCGCGAGGACTCATTGCTGGATCCGGCGAAGGACGCGGCTAAGATTCGCGCATTTTTTGTTCATCCGGCGTGGGCGCGGCGGGGGATTGGCGGGATGATTCTGGAGGCGTGCGAAGCTGCGGCTGGGGCGGCTGGGTTTCGGCGACTGGAGATGGGGGCGACTTTGACGGGGGTTCCTTTTTATCGAGCGAAGGGGTATGAGGAGTTGGAGGCCGTGGAGGCGCCGATGGGGGATGGGTTGACTTTGCCGATCGTGCGGATGGGGAAGGGAAAATAACACAGGTTTCAAAGTTTCATGGGTTCAAAGCCCTGCTTATCTTGGGGAACCTGGAAAGTAATAAGTGGGACATGGGTGATACTTTGAACCTTTGATGCGCTGTCACCGCTTGATTTCTTGATCGAAAAACAGGCTGGGAGTGCTGCTTGGCTGTTCTTAATGCTATGTGGCGATGGCGTCCAGGTATCGGATCAGGAGGTGTTCTGCCTGACCTTCGAAATCCACAAACTTGATGCCGTTGCCGAATTGGGGATGGCGGGTGGCCACGCGGCCGCGGATGACAATGGGGTAGCCATCGAGCCAGAGAGTGGCTTGAACACGGACGTCGACTGGCAGGGGCATGATCAGCTCAATGTAACAACCGCCGCGGCTGAGGTCGGTGGTTTCCAAGCGCATGGGGACGTCGCTGCCTTCCTGGCGGATTTCGATCTGGACCTGAAGCGTGTAGCGGGGATGGAGGCGGCGATCGGGTTCGATGGGAGGACTGGTCGAGGGATTGATGTCGGGCGAGTTCATGGATATCGGCTCCGGGGATGATTGATTGCAGTGCTCCTGGAGTGATCATCGGCGGTTCGGCGGGGTGAGGATAGTCGGGGGGCATCGGAGGACGGGCACGGTAGGGAGTATCCCTGGCGGCGGAGCGACCACAGGGGCTAAAGCCCGCGCTGATTTTACTGGGCGAACGCGGCCCTGAAGGGCCGCTCTTCCACGGTGATTCGTACACGGTGATTCGTACGTACGTGCACGGTCGCTCCATTTGCTCGGGGACTGCGGCTAGTTCGGTATAGAGTTCGGCGGGGTTGGAGATGACTCCAACCCTTACAACTAAAACAGTGTTTCTTTTGTCGCTAATGTTCTCGGCGGGACTGCCGTCCAGAGGATCCTTTTTGTTTCGGGACCAATCTCATCGCGACGTGCGCTACAGTATAATCTTCGCCTTGAACGAAACAGCATGACTGAGACCACACACACTACGACTCAGGAACCAGAGCCGGTAAAGACGGGGATGGATATCGGCGACATTCTTAAGATCCTGCCGCATCGCTATCCATTTCTGTTGATCGACCGGGTGATTGAACTGGTGCGGATGAAAAGCATAGTCGCGTTGAAAAATGTGACCATCACCGAGCCTTTTTTTCAGGGTCACTTTCCGGAGAAGCCGATCATGCCGGGGGTACTGATTGTGGAGGCGATTGCGCAGGCGGGCGGGCTGCTGCTGCTGACGGAGATTCCGAACCGGGACGAGATGCTGATGGTGTTTACGGGGATCGAGAAGGCGCGATTCCGGCGTCCGGTGGTGCCGGGAGATCAGCTGCGGATTGAAGTGGTGGTGAAGGCTTGGCGGATGACGGCGGCTCGGTTGGAAGGCAAGGCGTATGTGGACGGCAAGGTGGCGGCCGAGGCTACGGTGACTTGCCGGCTGGTGCCGCGGAGTGTGGGGACGGCGGAGGTTGGAGGCGAGGAAGGGTAGGTTTGCATCCCCAAAGTCATGGTCCATCGTAAGAACTCCCTGCGGCAGCGCGAAAGATTAGGAATGAATAGGAGTCCTTCGACTCCGCCGAGCCAATCGCATCGCGCTTGGCCCGGCTGCGCTCAGGATGACACGGGAAGGGCCATTTGACGAAGTCCGTTCATCCCACGGCGATCCATCCTACGGCGATCATTGATCCGAAAAGCAAGATACATGCGTCGTGCAAGATTGGGCCTTATTGCGTGATCGGGGCGGAGGTGGAACTGGGCGAGGGGTGCCATCTGGCTTCGCATGTCACGATCGATGGGCCAACGAAAATTGGGGCCGACAACCGCTTCTTCCCTTTTACTTCAGTTGGCATGGCGCCGCAGGATATCAGTTATGCGGGCGAACCAACGCGGCTGGAGATCGGCGACCATAACCTGATCCGCGAGTATGTCACCATCAATCGCGGCACGGTGAAGGGTGGGGGATGCACGCGAGTCGGCGACCACAACCTGATCATGGCGTATACGCATATTGCCCATGATTGCCAGGTTGGGAGTCACATCATCATGGCGAACGCGGCTACGCTGGGCGGGCACGTTACGGTGGGAGACTGGGCGACGGTGGGAGCGCTGTGTCCGGTGCATCATTTTGTGCGGATCGGGACGCATGCATTTATTGGTGGGGGAACGACCGTCACGCGGGATGTGCTGCCGTTTTCGAAGACTTCCGCTGAGCGCGGGACTCGGGCTTATGGATTAAATGCCGTGGGGCTGGAGCGGAGGGGATTCACGAAAGAACGGATTCGGAAAATTCATCACGCGTATAAGGTGCTGCTGGCTTCGAAGCTGAACACTTCGCAGGCGATCGAGAAGCTGAAATCCGAGGCCGATGTTGGGGAAGATGTTGCGATGCTTATCGGATTCATTGAGGCGTCGGAACGCGGAGTGATTAAGTAGTGGGCAGTGGAGAGAAACTCGGCCTGATTGCGGGCAATGGGAAGTTTCCTTTTCTTGTGCTGGACGCGGCGCGGGCGCTGGGTTACGACGTTGTTGTCGCCGCCATCAAGGAAGAAGCTTTCCCCGAGCTTGAGGCGAAAGGCGGGACTTCCGTTCACTGGCTTTCTCTGGGCGACCTCTCAAAGCTTATCGACACTTTTAAAGCTGCGGGCGTGACTCGCGCCGTTATGGCGGGGCAGGTGAAGCACAAGCAGATTTTTTCCGCCATCAAGCCGGACTGGCGGCTGGCTAAGCTGCTGCTCGCACTGGGCACTCGGAATACGGATTCGCTGCTGGGCGCGGTGGCTAAGGTTCTGGCGGATGAGGGCATCATGCTGGAGAACTCGACGGCGCTGCTCGAACCTTTGCTGGCGAAAACGGGTGTGCTCACGAAGCGGGCTCCTAGCGCGGAGGAACGCAAGAATATCGAATACGGGCGCGCGGTCGGGCGGCGGCTGGCGGAGTACGACATTGGACAAACGGTGGTGATTGCGGAAGCGGCTTGCGTGGCGGTCGAAGCGATGGAAGGTACGGATGCGACGATTGAGCGGGCGGGAGCGCTGATGCGGTCTTTGGATCTAGATTCGAAGTCAGCGGGTGAGGCTTCGACCCTGAGCCGCGCATTGACGGTGGTGAAGGTTGCGAAGCCGGGGCAGGATATGCGTTTTGACGTCCCGGTGATTGGGGTGAAGACGATCGAGACGATGGCGCGCGCGGGGGCGAGTTGTGTGGCGGTGGACGCGGGGCGATGTTTGTTGCTGGATGGCGAGGCGATTATCCGCGCGGCGGATGCGGCGGGGATTGCGGTTTGGGCGGAGTGATTGGGAGCAGGCGTTCGGCTGGCAAAGCGTAACAGCAAATCGCTCGAAGGATCACGAGGATACCTACATGTATGTCTGAAGCATCTCGTATTTCCGACCAGCTTCGCCGCGCGTTTGATGGGGACGCCTGGCATGGCGACTCTCTGTTTGAGATTGTGAAAGGGGTCACGGCAGCGCGGGCGGCGGCTCGTCCGATCGCAGGGACGCACTCGATCTGGGAATTGGTGCTGCATATTGCGGCTTGGGATGGCGCGGTGCTGCGGCGGTTGGGCGGGGTCGCGGTGGAGCTCTCCGATGCTGAAAATTTTCCTCCGATTAAGGATGCTGGCGAGGCGGCATGGCGCTCGGCGCTGGATCGGGTGCGGCGCGTGCATGAGGAACTGGTTGCGGCGGTTGCTGGTCTTCCCGATTCGCGGCTTGATGAGATGGTCCCGGGCAAAGAGGGAGCACACTACACTTTCTACTACATGCTGCATGGCGTGGTTCAGCACGAGCTTTATCACGCGGGGCAGATCGCGCTGCTGAAGAAGGCATGAAGGGGCGGGACGGCCGAGGGCGGCCGTCGCTACGTGGTTCTTGGTTTTGCGCTTTCCTATCTGGGGACTTAACTGCGACAATAGCGCGTTGCTGCTTCGCTCTGGAGCACTCATCTGAGCACGGAATTTCCGATTAATGTTGCGGTGATCGGCGTGGGCGCCTTTGGGCGCAATCATGCGCGTGTCTATCGGCAACTGCAGCAGGCGGGCAGCGTGCGACTGGTGGGGGTGGTCGATCCGGATACGGCGCGGGCGGACGCGATTGCTCGTGAGTTTGACTGCAAAGCGTTTGGCTCGGTCGAGCAGATGCTGACTACGCACAGCGAGGTGCAGGCGGCGTCGGTCGCGGTGCCCACGGTTCTGCATGTGGAGGTGGCGCGCACCCTGATGGAAGCCGGGGTTGACGTGCTCATCGAAAAGCCGGTGGCGGCGACGCTTTCGGAGGCCGACGAACTGCTGCGCGTGGCGCTGGAGAACAAGCGGGTGGCGCAGGTCGGGCATCTGGAGCGCTTCAATCCGGCGGTGCGGGCTACGCTGCCGTTGATCAACCGGCCGATGTTTTTTGAAGTGCACCGGCTGAGTGTGTTCTCTCCGCGCGCGCTCGACGTGGACGTGGTGCTGGACCTGATGATCCACGACCTCGATGTGGTGCTGACGTTTGTGAAGTCGGGGGTGAAGGAAATCCGGGCGGTGGGGCTACCGATTCTATCGGACAAGGTGGATATCGCGAATGTGCGCGTCGAATTCGAATCGGGCTGCGTGGCCAACTTTACGGCCAGCCGGGTTTCGACGGAGCGCGTGCGCAAGCTGCGCTTTTTTCAGCCGGGGCAATATATTTCGATCGATTATGGACGGCAGGATGTGCTGGTATTCTCGGTCGGCAGTGCTGGCGACACCTTATTCGCACCAGACGCCCACTCATTCGCAAAGGACGCGAATGAGTGGGGCACCCGGCCTAGCGTGAATCCGCAGATCTCGATGTCTAAGCCTGCGATCACAGCGGAGGAGCCGCTGCTGGCGGAGATCACCGCATTTTTGCAGGCGGTGCGGGAGCGGTCGCGTCCGGTGGTTTCGCTGAAGGATGGAATGCGTGCGCTGGAGTTGGGGCTGGCGATTCTCGAGGAGATTGCGGGGCACGCGGGACGGATCGGGGTGGGGTAATTGCAGAGGTCAGAGGTTAGATTGCAGAGGTTTTGGCCGGTTTTAGCCTCTGCAATCTAACCTCTCTGGCCTCACACCTCGTTTATTGCTGGGGTGGTGGACCCTGGTGGTCGCCGGCGTCGCCGTGACCGTTGTGTCCCCATTGCTCACGCTTGGCCTGCATTTCGTCCCACTTCTTTTGCTGGGTTGAATCGAGAAGCGCGCGGATCTGCGTGTCGCTGGTCTTGCGGATGTCCATCATTTTGGAGTGGCGATCCGGCTGGGAAAGAGAATTGTCCTGGTGCAGGGTTTCCATCTGGGAATGCTCGGATTGAAGGATGTCCTGCACTTTGGTTTGCTGATCGGAGGTAAGGTTGAGATGTTTGGTCAGTTGCCGGGTACGCTCGGCGGGGTCGGGTGGGCCGTGGTGCCAGCCACCGTTGGCCTGCGCGGGTTGCTGACTGGCGGGCGGGCCGTCGTTCGATGATTGTCCGGATGATTGTGCCGTGGCGAAGGGCACGGCGATGGCGATGAGGCTAGCCGCGAGAAGAATGAGAAGACACTGCTTGAGCATTGGGGATCTCCTTTTTTGAAACGAGCTGTCTACAGCTATGAACGGAATTATGAGTGGAAAGTTGTGCGGGGAACAGGACTCAGACAAATCTTTGCATAACTTTACGAAGCGTGGGACTGAGGACTGCGGCGGGCTGCGGGAAGGGCCGGTTCCCGAGCAGAAAGTGTGAGCTCAGCGGCTGAGTCACCGCAGCGCTCAAGCGCTGCGCCACCCAAGATCAAATGCGACATCGGGTTTTGCGCAGCCGGCTCAAGTCGTGACGATGCTGGGGCTGGAGGCAGGGGCCGAGCTGCGCTCGGCTTGGACGGCCGGGGGCGGCCGTCCCTAGGCGAACACGTGTTCTATTGCGGGGATGTTCCTTGCGCGGACAGGCGTTGCTTTAGCTGGGCGGCGAATTGTTGGGTCTGCTCATCGGAGAGCTGTAGCTGACCGTCGAGGACCAAACTCAATTGATCGGCACCGTCATCCTGGAATCTTGCTTTCTGGAGGGTGGCGGACTTCTGGGCGGCGGGTGGGAGAGTGGCTTTGGGATCTGTACCCATTCGCAGGGCGGAGAGAAGCGAGGCGGCGATTTGGTCGCGCAGATTGGCGCCCAGGTCTCCGGAGCGGAGCGAGTCGCGGACGAAACCGCTGGCGTCGACGCGGGTAATTTCGGAGACGAGATGCAGGGTCCCGCTTGACTCGGTCGTTGCCGGCGTCGGTGTGCCTGCGGGTGCGGCGGCGGGTTCAACCGATAGAGTGAGCTTTACTTCGAGGGTGCCCTCGCCGGAGGCGACTTCGATCGGACTTTGCTGACCCGGCGGACAGATCCAGCGCTCGAAGTGGACGCGAACTACCACCAGGCTGGCAGGCTCGAGCGGGGTGAGCGTGGCTTGTAGAACCTCAATGCGCTCGCCGCAGCGGGGAGAGCGGGTGAGTTCAGAGCGGAGAATGCCGGTAACGTTTAGCTGCAGGTCGGAGAGATCAGCGACCAGCCTGAGATTGAAAAGGTTGGGGCCGTGTTCGGCGGGAACTGCGGCGGGGGTTGCGGCGGAAGTCCGGGAGACGGCACCGGACGCCAGGATGGAGACGAGCTGACCGTCGACGATGACCGAGTTGGTCACCGCGGGAAGGCTGAAGGTGACGTCCTGGCGGGCCGGGTCAAAGAGGATGCTCATTTCTCTGCCGAGTGCAAGTTGCTCGTTCTGGAAACCGGCTAGAGCCTTGTCGAGAACGGCGGTGGAACTGGAAATCTGTTCGCTGGCTGGCTTGGTCTGGACGATTTGATCGAGCAGCTTTAGTTGTTTGTCGAACTCGGCATCAGCTTTCGCCAGCTTCTTGGTGGTGTCCTCCAAACCGGATTTTTGAGCGGGAGAAAGCGACGCTAGAAAATTCTGGTTGCCGGAGCGAGCTTTTTCAATGGCCTGATCCAGAGCGGCTGCGCGATCGGACGGTGAAGAAGCGGGAACTTTCTGCAGAGATTCGCGGAAGGCTTGCAGTTGATCGCTGGCGGCCTGGGTGTACTGCGCGACTTTGGCGAAGGCTGCGCGCTGCTCGGCGTTTGCCTGCACGGCCATAGCGCGGTGAAAGTCCTTGAGATAATCGGTTGGGTCGAGCCCTCCGTTCGGGGCGGAACAGCTGTGCACGCAGACGGCGGGCGTGGTGTTGCGTCCGCCGCCAGCGCCAGCGCCGCCCCCACCGCCCATGCCTCCGCCTCCACCGCCGCGCTGGGCGAGCATCATGCGGGGACTGGCGAGCAGGGTGATTCCCAGCATTGCAGCTGGGACGAGAGTTCCTTTGTGGAACATAGGCCAGATCTCCAAGAACATTTTACGGTTGGAACGAGACCGCAGGACGATAAGGAGCAACAAAAAGCTCTGATGCAGATGGATTCAAATTGGTGATCTGACTTATCTGTCCAGTAGAATTCCAAGATAACAGCGCCTAAAGGCGCATTCGTTCTCGACTGTTTGCGGCATGCCTGAAGGCATGCCCTGATACGATCCAACTTGGCGACGGTTGGTTTTGCGCGGCGTTGCCCGCCATTACTCAGGTACTCACTCGGCTGGCGGAAAAAATGCGACAATAGTAATGGCGGTCGCAACTCCATAGTTTACGTAACTTTACGTAGGAATTTTGCGCGTAATATAACGCAACATGTTGCGCAACCCTGGAGTCTGCCCGTGTCTCTAAGCAGTATAGCCTGTGCCTGATGCCGGTTACTCAAATTCCGTCGCGCGATCCCTTGTCTGGCGCATCATCTTCTGGCGAGCCATCGTCATCGTCTCCGGCGTCCGAGCAGCCGGAGCAGCGCGATTTATTTGAAGCGCAACACTGGGAGACGGCTTACCGCGGTTTCAATCCCGACGACGTTCCGCATCTTCTGATCCAGTTGCAAGACGATCTCTCGCGGGCGCGGAAGCGAGAAGCGCTTTGGCTGTCGGTCATCCTGCATTTGTTCGTGGTCATTCTGCTGTGGAACAGCGAGAAGTTGATGGATCTGCTGCCGCACCGGGCGGTGGATCTGGCGATTTCGAATGCAGACAAGTCGAAGAACGCGACGTTTTTGGAGTTGCCGCCGGATGAACAGAAGCTGACGCGGCGTCCTGATGCGAAGGTGATATCGGATAAGGACCGGATCGCGACCAGTAAAGCGCCGCAGATCAATCGCGAAGAGTTGAAGAAGATACTGCAGAGCGCGCGTGCGGGACGGCCGGGCGAGGGCGCGCAGCAGTCACCGGCACCGGGCCAGCAAGCGCCGCAGGAGAATCCGCAGCAAAGTTCGGGATTCCCGCAGCCGCCGCCGAGCGATCAGACGGCGCGATTGCAAACGCCTCCACAGAACCGGCCGATGCCGGATTTTAATGCTCGCATGACGCCGGGCTCGGCGATCGAACAAGCGACCCGGGGAGTAGCCGAGGGCCGCGGGCACTACGGCGGCGCTGGACAAGCGGGCGATTACGGGAGTCCGGGCAGAAGCGGGGCGAAGGCGCTGGATCAGGTGGAAATTCTGACCGACACGATGGGCGTGGATTTTGGGCCTTATCTGACTCGGATCGTACAAATTGTGAAACAGAACTGGTATAGCATCATGCCGCCGTCGGTGTATCCGCCGATTTTTAAACAGGGCAAGCTGGCGATTGAATTCGAGATCCTCAAGGATGGCACGGTGAGCGGCATGACGCTGCGCACCTCGTCGGGCGACGTGCCCCTCGATCGGGCTGCGTGGGGGAGCATCACCGCATCCACGCCGTTCCCAGAGCTGCCGAAAGCGTTTCCCGGCAAACTCCTCGGCCTGCGCTTCTATTATTTTTACAACCTCGATCCGGGTAGCGGCGAATTGAAATGAGGTTGCGGGAACCCGCGCGAAGAGTCCATCGCAAATCCAGCGTTGCTGTGACCGCCGACCGCGGACAGATGCCGAGCTGCGCTCGGCTTGGACAGCCGAGGGCGGCTGTCCCTACGCGAACAGGTGCGTGAATGGGACAAATTCGCTACCATTTATATTCTCGATTCGATGTGCATCCAAATAAAACTATGACGATTCAACGACTACCGCTTCTCGCTTTGGTATCCCTGGTTTTGCTATGCCTGCCGGTTTTTGCGCAGGATGTGCCGGACGCTCTCCGTCCGCCGAAGGGCGCGCAGGTTGCACTGGTTGTTTTTGAAGACCTGCAGTGTCCGCAATGCGGACGGGTCGCGCCGCTGCTGGTGCAGGCATCGCGGACTTATAAGATTCCGCTGGTGCAGCACGACTTCCCGTTGCCGTTGCACAACTGGTCGTTCGACGCAGCCGTGATGGCGCGCTACTTCGACACGCGTTCCAAGGAGGTGGGGAACGCGTTCCGCGAAGCTGTGTTCGCGCACCAGATGGAAATCAACCCGCAGAATTTGCGGGGATTTGAGGAAAAGTTTGCCGCCGAGCACCAGATTGCGGTGCCGTTTGTGGTGGATCCGGATGGCAAGCTGGCGGGGTTGGTGCGGGCGGACAAAGAGTTGGGCATGAGTCTGCACGTTGAACACACGCCGACAATTTGGATAGTCAGTAACAAACGTACCGCCAAGCCTTACGTCGAAGTGACGGATACTAACCAGCTTTATGTGATGATTGACGCGATGAAGAAGGAGTGAGGACCGTTTGTGTGGTGGCGGGGCTCCGCCCCGCTGGACGGGGCAGAGCCCCGTCACCACACGAGCTTATTCGGTCCAGCGACGGAAGAGCAGGGCGCCGTTGGTGCCTCCGAAGCCGAAGGAATTTGACATGGCGTATTGGAAACTTGCTTTCCGGGCGTGGTTGGGTACGAAATCCATGTTATCGGTCTCGGGGTCCTGATTTTCGAGGTTGATGGTGGGGGGCAGAATCTGATCGCGCAGCGCCAGCACCGTAACTCCCGCTTCTAATCCACCCGCTCCACCCAGCAGATGGCCGGTCATGGACTTGGTGGAACTGACCGGAACTTTTTTCCCAAATAAATTTCGAATGGCGTGCGCTTCGAGGGTGTCGCCAATGGGCGTTGAGGTGCCGTGAGCGTTCAGGTATCCCACTACGCTGGCGTCGAGTTTCGCATCGCGCAGTGCGTTGCGCATGACACGGAAACCGCCTTCATGTTCGGGAGCAGGCTGGGTCATGTGATACGCGTCGGCGGACATGCCGTAGCCGACGATTTCCGCCAGGATGGGAGCGCCGCGGCGGCGGGCATGCTCGAGCTCTTCGAGAACCATGATGCCGGCGCCTTCGCCCATGACGAAACCGTCACGGTCTTTGTCCCAGGGACGGCTGGCGCGAGCGGGATCGTCATTGCGGGTGGAAAGCGCGCGCATGGCGGCGAAACCGCCGACGCCCATGGGAGTGATGGCGGCCTCGGCGCCTCCGGCAATCATTACGTCGGCATCCTGGTGCTGGATGATGCGGAAGGAATCGCCGATGGAGTGGGCACTGGTGGTGCAGGCGGTGGCGGTCGCTTCATTGGGGCCCTTGGCGCCGACGCGCATGGAAACGTGTCCGGCGGCGAGGTTGATGATGGAGGCAGGGATAAAGAAAGGCGAGATCTTGCGCGGACCGCCCTCCAGGAGCGCGGTATGTTCGCGCTCGATCACGTCGAATCCGCCGATGCCCGAGCCGATATGCACGCCGACGTTTTCGGCATTTTCGGGCGTGACCTGGAGCTGCGACATTTTCGTAGCTTCCTCGGCGGCGGCAATGGCGAAGTGGATGAAGCGGCCCATCTTCTTGACTTCTTTTTTCTCAATGAAATTGAGGGGATCGAAGTTGCGAACCTCGGCTGCGATCTGGCAGGCAAAGGCGGAGGCGTCGAAGGCGGTAATTCGGTCGACGCCGCTCTTGCCGGCGAGCAAAGCCTGCCACACCGCGGCGGTGGTATTGCCCACGGAGCAGATGAGGCCGATGCCGGTAATGACGACCCGTCTTTGTTGGCTCGTCGACAGATTAAATCTCCGAATTGCCTGAGGCGATTCTCATGGGCCGAGGAAGTAAGCCGCGGCTACCCTAAGGGGCTAAAGCCCTCGTCTCTTGTTGGTTCGTCGCGGCACGGCTGAAAGCCGCCCTGCAAAAGCCAATGTGTGAGGCAAGATCCAGCCAAATTACTTGCCCGCTTTCACGTGCTTGCCAATGTAGTCGACGGCATCGTTTACGGTGCGAATTTTTTCCGCATCCTCGTCGGGGATTTCGATATCGAAGGCCTCTTCGAAGGCCATCACAAGCTCGACGGTATCGAGCGAATCGGCGCCCAGGTCATCCACGAATGAAGCGCTGGGCGTGACCTCGCCCTCATCCACACCTAATTGCTCGACAATGATCTGTTTCACTTTTTCATCAACGGCTGCCATGTTTCTCCTCGTTTCTAAATCTGGGAATCGCGAGTCCGGGTTCCGGGCCGGCGTTTGCTTATTTACGACTGCATATTGCTCGACGGATCGTATGAAGTCGGAACCAGTAGTCTAAAAGGGATCGGAAAAGTATGCAAAGGAAGTAACGGAACAAAACAGGACCGCTTGAAGCTGAGATGGGTGGAGATCACTACCGAATCCTAACTGGCGTCTGGGAGAGTGGTCAAACGCGAACCGGATTTGGTGGCGCTCTTGCTCATTTCAGTGAACTCATGTCACGATCTGGACGTGAAAATCCTAATCCTGCTTGCGGTTCTGCTGGCCCTCGCGTGGTCCGCATTCGCCGCCGATTGTCCCAGGAATCAGCCGAAGACCGAGGCTGCACTCATCGAACTGGAACAGAACTGGGCCGCGGCCCTCAGCCGCAAAGATGCTGGCGCCGTTGCCTGCTTGCTGGCTGACGAATTTGAAGACGCCGATGTCGATGGCTCACTGCATAACCGCAGCCAGACGCTGGAGCATATCCCGAATCGGAAGGCGGGGGTGAATCACCTTTCGGAAATGCGTGCGCACGTCGAGGGCAACTCCGGATTTACTCGCGGACTCGCTACCTTGGTGGACGTTTCCGGCAAGGTTGTGGCGCGCGTCCGCTTCACCGATGTCTTCATCTACCGCGACGGCCGCTGGCAGGCGCTGGCGGGACACGAGTCGCTTTTGGGCGAGGCCAGCCGTTAAATGCGCGCCGTGGTACAGCGCGTGAGCCGGGCTAGAGTGACTGTGGGCGACGAGGTCAACCGTGAGACTACGGGCGAGATCGGGCTTGGCCTGGTGGTGCTGCTGGGCGTGGGGGTGGGAGATACGCACGCTGACGCGGATTACCTTGCTGAGAAGACGATTGGCTTGCGTATTTTTGAAGATGCCGGCGGCAAAATGAATTTGTCGGTCGCCGAGGTTGCGGGCGCGGTGCTGGTGGTCTCCCAGTTTACTCTCTATGGAGACGCGCGCCGCGGCAAGAGGCCATCGTTCGACGCGGCCGCTCCGCCTGAGCAGGCTCGCGAACTCTACGAATATTTTGTGGAGAAAATCCGCGCCGCCGGCCTGCGCTCGGGAACTGGACGCTTTCAGGAAACAATGCAGGTGGAATTGGTCAACGAAGGGCCGGTTACGATTCTGCTGGATACGGCGAAAGCGTTCTGAGAGAAAACCTTCTGTTCACTCCTTGAGTTTGCAGGGGACCGCCCGGCGTCCTCCATTGGTGCAGTCCGTAAGGATTCCGAAGCTTTGAAACCGGTGGTTGCTGCAACTGTCTACCTGTTGACAACACCATACCTTGTAATACATAGTATCCAGAATGAAAGAACGCGATGCGCGCGATCTGGAGACCGGAGACAAATGGGAAGTACAACTCCGCAAAGGATGTCTTGAGCTGGCCATCCTGGCTGCGTTGTGGGACGGCAGAGGTTACGGACTTGAGATTCTGCGGCGGCTGGAGAGCGACTCCGATCTTGTCGTCTCCGAGGGAACGGTTTATCCATTGCTCAGCCGATTAAAGGCGCTGGGCCTGGTGCGCAGCGAGTGGGTGGCGTCGGATGCCGGACATCCGCGGAAATACTATGCCCTCACGCCGGCCGGGAAGCGGCGAGCACTTGAGATGGCCGGGATCTGGGCGCAGTTCTCATCAAGCATGAGCAAGCTGCTCGCTCCCCTCACGAAGGAGAACGAATGACCTTGACAGGAGACTCGCAGCAAAGAATCGATGCGTACCTGGGCAGGTTACGCGGGCGATTGCGCGGCATAAAGGATGACGAGGTTCGCGAGATCGTGGAAGAGTTGCGCAGCCACATTATGGACAAGGCCGCCGCTTCGGGAGAAGCGAACGGAGAAGTCACGGCCGCTAGAGTTGACGCGGCGCTGACCGCACTGGGTTCTCCGGAAGAGCTGGCCAGCCAGTACATGACCGATACGCTGCTGGCGCGGGCCGAGGTGAGCCGGTCACCGGTGCGGATTCTCAGGGGCTTGTTCCGCTGGGCGAGCCTGAGCATCGCCGGTTTTTTTGTGATGCTCGGCTCCATCCTCGGATATTTCTTCGCCGCTGTTTTCATTCTGGTGGCGGTGTTGAAGCCATTTCATCCGCGCACTGCGGGATTGTGGGTTTTTGCGAATAGCGCGGGCGATTCCGAAATCTCGTTTCGCATGGGCTTCGGGAGTGTTCCATCGGGCGGCAAGGATGTTTTGGGCTGGTGGACCGTGCCGATCGGATGGATGGTGGGTTGCGGGCTGGTGATGTTGACTACGCACGTCGCGCTCTGGTTTGTGCGGCAATACCGGAAATCGCGCGCGCTCCCTTAAGGGTGATCCAGTCGGCGAAGCAACAACGGAAGGAGGAGCCAATGAACGGATCGACCAATGCAAGCGAGACGTTTACGGCCAGCGCGACTGAGTCCGGCCCATTGCGAGGAAGCCGACTGACCCCTGCTCAGAGATGGTTTTCCCTCGCGGAGTTTGTGCTCGGTGGCGCGATTGTTATCGGCTACAACGTCTACCACGTCATTCCCAATGAAGTGCCCATCCTCTTCGTGATCGGTCTGATTTCGCTGCGGGTGCGAGACGGCGGCTGGGGCGTAATTGGCCTGGGTTGGCCGGACTCGTGGCGGCGGACCGTGTTGTTTGCACTCGTAGCGGCTGCCGTAAGACTCCTGCTCGGTTTACTGGTGATCGATCCCGTCACGGCGCATTTCTGGCCGGCGGCAAAAGCGCCTGGTGGCTTTGAGGAAATTACAGGCCATGCAACGGTCGCACTGCGCTGGCTGCTCATCGTCTGGACCTTCGCCGCATTTGGAGAAGAGATCAGCTACCGGGGATACCTGATCACGCGGGCTGCGGACGTGGGCCGGCGTTCCAAAACTGCGTACTGGGTCGGCGTCTTGATGGTGTCCGTGCTCTTCGGAATCGGACACTACTACAAAGGTCCATCGGGGATGGTGGACTCCGGCATGGCTGGCCTAGTTCTTGGAACTGCTTATCTGCTATCCGGACGCAACCTGTGGGTGTGCATTCTAGCGCACGGGTTCATTGACACGTTTGGGGTGGTCGCTTTGTTCTTCGGATGGGCAAATTAGGATGCGAACATCTTATGGAGGAAGTCCGCACCGCTGGACTTTGCTGGATTCGACGAAAGCGTTCTGAAAAAGTATTCTGTAAGAAACCGCGCCAGGAGCGCTTCGGCTGAGGAGCTCTGCTTATGGCTGTTGCTGATAGTGCGCAGTCCGGCACCGCTCACTTCGGCGAGGAGCGTCCGGCTCTTCCGCCGCTCGCGGTGGGCATTCTGATTGGCCTTTGCACGGCCAAGCTACTGCTGCATATCTTCACCAGCGTACGGCAGTATGGCTACTTCCGCGACGAGCTTTATTACCTCGACATGGCGCGCCACCTCGATTGGGGCTACGTCGATGCCGCGCCGCTCATTGCCGTATACGCGAAGGTCGCGCTGCTGATGGGCGGTTCACTGGCGGCGCTGCGGATTTTGCCGGCGCTGGCGGGGACGGCGCTCATCGCGCTCACCATGCTCATCGCGCGTGAACTCGGCGGTGGTCGCTATGCCCAGCTTCTTGCCGGATTCGCCATTCTGCTTTGCCCCGCCGTTCTAATGACGGACAGCCTGCTTACCATGAATGCTTTCGAGCCGCTGTTCTGGATGGGCTGCATTTGGGTGGTCGCACGGATCTTGCGCACGGGCGACTCGCGACTCTGGCTATGGTTCGGAGTGCTCGCTGGACTGGGGCTCGAAAATAAACACTCCACGTTGTCGTTTGGATTCGCGGTCACCGTCGCTTTGATTTTGACGCATGATCGCCGCGAGTTCGCACGGCCTTGGATCTGGATCGCGGGGGCCATCGCTCTCGCATTGTTTTTGCCCAACATCATCTGGCAAATCCGGCATCACTTCCCGACGATTGAAGACCTCGGCAACGTTCGCCGCGAAGGCAAAAACGTCGTGCTCGGGCCGCTTGCGTTCGTGAAGGAACAGATTATCGACATGCACCCGATCCTATTGCCGGTATGGCTCTCGGGGCTGATCTGGTTTCTCCGTGACCGCCGCTGGCGCTTACTCGGCATGACTTTTGCAGTCTACTTCGTATTGATGGAAGTCGCGCATGCCAAGAACTACTACGTTTTTCCGATCTATCCGATGCTGTTCGCCGGCGGGGCGGTGGTGTTCGAGCGGTGGCTGGCAGACCGCGCGGCTTGGACACGGGCGGCGGTTGTCGCCGTCATCTTGCTGGCAGCGCTTCCCGCCATCCCGCTGATGACGTGGATGCTGCCGCCGGAGCGGGTCCTCGCGTATCAAAACGCTCTGCACCTCAAACCCGCCAAGGCCGAGGTGAAACACGAATCGCTACTGCAGCAACCGGTTGCCGACCAGTTCGGATGGCCCGAGATGGTGAATGAAGTCTCCGGCATCTACAACTCGCTGCCACCTGACGACCGCGCCGCGACCGGCATTTGGGCCGGCAACTACGGCGAAGCCGGCGCGATTAATTTGTTTGGTCCCAAGCTCGGGCTTCCCACTGCCTACTCGCGCCACCAGAATCATTGGTATTGGGGTCCGCCGCCACAGGTTTACAAGAACCTCATCGTGATCCAGTGGAGCCTTGACGATGTGCGCGACAACTGCACTTCGTTTCAGGCCTTCGAGCACTATCAGCGCTTTAGCATGGGCGAGGAAAACACTCCGGTCTATCTGTGCCGCGGCGTGACTTTCGACATCCAGAAAATCTGGTGGCACTCCCACCACTGGAATTAATCGTTTGGAATTAATTGTTTGCAATTCATCATCGGACGAGTCCGGGGAATTGCGTCCGGGGGTCAGGTTGATTAAAATAGCGGACGGTCCCCTGCTGAAACTCAGTTGATTTGAGGAGGCCCGATGCGAAACACCACCCGGTTTATTGGATTCGGATTGTTCGTTTCCTCGCTGTTGTGCGTTCCCGGAATCTTTATCCAGGCAGCCCCCGCTCAGACCAATCCTCCACCTTCCGACGCGCACGAGATGGTGACGCACCAGCCGCGCACGCTCACCAAACCGGCCGACCGCTCGGCCGCACTCGATCTTCTGGATCGCGCTCGACATAACTACGATCTGCACGACATCTCCACTCCTTACGCGCTCAAGGTTTCGTTTGAAACCAGCGGCGCGGCACAGATGGAGGGCGAATGGACGATGGAGGAGTTATCGGACGGAGGGTCGCACTGGCGCTGGACGGCGCATTTGGGTGATGCGCAAGTGATTCGTATCGGCGCTGACGATCGCGTCTACGGCACGAATCCTTCCGAACCGGTTCCCTTGCGGGTTCAGATGGTCCGTTCCGCTCTGCTTAGGCCGATTGGGCGGAATGCGGGTGCGTTTGCGATACGCGCCGCGAATGTTGAGCGGGACGGCAAGGAGATGTCATGCCTGTTGCTGAGCCGTGCCATCCCGCCGAATCCCGCGCCGCGGTCGTGGTACGAGACCGAATATTGCGTTGATTTAGCTACGGGGCTCTTGCAGACGTGGTCCGCAGCCCCGGGAATTTTCGCGGTCTACGACTACAACGGCGTTGCGGAATTTCACGGCCACACCCTGCCGCGAGAAGTTTCCATATATGAAGAAGGTCGCCTTGCGGTTCAGGCGCATGTGGAAAGCCTCAAAGAGGTGTCCGACATTGATCCGAATCTGTTCCAGCCGACGCCCGAAATGGTGGACGAGGGCGGAACGTTCGCGCTGGCGGCGCCCAATCGCTTTCCGATGCGCGTCGATCCTTCCGATGGGCCGACTTCAACTTTCTTCCAGCCTGTGATCGTGCACGCCATTCTGGACGCGCAAGACGGCAGCGTGCTGGACGCTGAGCCCCTGCAGACGTCCGATCGGGACTTGAGCCGCGCGGCGATGGATTTGGTGAGGAGCACGGCGTTTGAGCCGTCGGGATTTCAGCAGGAAGCTTTCATCAACGTGCAGTTTCACATGCCCGCAGCTAGACTGGGCGGCCCGCCGATATTCCACTCTTCCGTGGGTTGGGTGAACTTGGATCACCACGGCAAATATCCCCCGGTGAGAAAGCCGCCGCCACACCTTGGGAAATAGTGCCGTGAACTGGTGATGAATCGTCTCGCCCGTCCAGCTTGAGGGTGGTCGGACGGGGCGCCCGGCTCTCCACCAGCAGGGCATCGGCGGTGTGATGGGCGTCACGGCGATCGAGTCGGCAACTGCTAGAATTACGTGTCATGGCTTTCCCCGCTAACCGCCTGCGTCGATTGCGGCGCACTGAAACGCTGCGTGCCCTGGTCCGCGAGACCCGGCTGACGCCGGAATCCTTCGTGTATCCACTCTTCATTTGCCCCGGGACCGGAATCCGGAAAGAAGTGCGCTCCATGCCCGGAGTTTTCAACCTTTCGGTGGACGAGGCGGTGAAAGAAGTGCGCGCAACGCGTGCGCTGGGAGTGTTGTCGGTTATTTTGTTCGGGCTCCCGGAGAAAAAAGATGAAGTGGCTACGGACGCGTGGGCGGAGGATGGCATCGTGCAGAGGGCGGCACGTGCCATCAAGAGCGAAGTGCGCGACGTGTTGGTGATGGGCGACGTTTGCCTGTGCGAATATATGTCGCATGGACATTGCGGCATCGTGGCTCAATCGGGCAGGCCGCAATCGCTGGGCGCGGCGGCAATGGACGTGAGCAAGGCGATGGCGATAGCGGTCAAGAGTCCTGAGGAAAAAGAAAAGGCTATCGAACGGATGGCCGCGGCGGCAGCAGCGCCACCGGTTACGGCGGAGTACGAGATCCTGAACGACGCCAGCCTGGAGTTGCTGGCGCGGACGTCAGTCTCGCTGGCGCGGGCGGGCGTGGACATCATCGCACCCTCGGACATGATGGATGGACGGGTCGGGGCGATTCGCGGGGAGCTCGACCGGGCGGGCTTCGAAAATACGCCGATCCTTTCTTATGCGGCGAAGTTTTCTTCCGGCTTCTATGGGCCGTTCCGCGAGGCCGCGGATTCAGCGCCGCAGTTTGGGGATCGCCGTTCTTATCAGATGGACCCGGCCAACATTCGCGAGGCGATGCGGGAGATCGAGTTGGACATCGAAGAGGGCGCGGACATGATCATGGTGAAGCCGGCGATGCCGTATCTGGACGTGATTGCCGCGGCGCGAGACCGTTTCGACCTGCCGCTGGCGGCGTATCAGGTGTCGGGGGAGTACGCGATGATCGAGGCTGCGGCGCGCAACCAATGGATCGACCGGGAACGGGTGATGATGGAATCGCTGATTTGTATCCGCCGCGCGGGGGCCAGCATCATTCTGACTTACTACGCGAAAGAGGCGGCAAAGCTGCTGGCCTAGTCCGCAGGGGCAGCTCGCCTCGAACAATCCTCGAAAAATCGCCTCGACGCCATACGACAAAACCACCTGTTTTTCATAAACTTATCACTGCACCAGGGGCAGGACTGATGTAGAATCCGCAACTTGGAGTGGACCTGTGGCGCGCTACGCGAAGCTCTCGTCGACGGAATTGGTAAGAGCCTGCGCTGGTTCGAACGACGAGGGGGCGTGGGCAGAGTTCATCCGGCGATTTCACGTGGTGATTGCGGCTGCGGTGCTGAGGACCGCCCGCCGCTGGGGTGAACCGTCACATTCGCAATTGGACGACCTGATCCAGGACACCTACCTGAAGCTCTGCGAGAATGATAGCCGTTTACTGCGGTCGTTCTCGCCGCGGCAGAAAGACTCCATTTATGGGTTTCTGAAGGTGGTTGCGGCCAATGTCGTCCACGATCATTTCAAGTCTGCGCTGGCCGCCAAGCGGGGCGCAAGCCAGACGGAAGCGATCACCGAACCAATCCAAATCGATTCGAAGATGGCGGGCACCGACAGCTTTGACGCAGTGAGCCGACGCATTCAACTGGAGCAGGTCGACAAGGTTCTCAGACAGGTTACGGCGGGTAAGGACCAGAAGAGAAAGCGCACGATTTTTTGGCTTCGCCACCGGCAAGGACTTACCGCCAGTGAGATCGCGGCCATTCCATCGATCGGACTGACCACCGAGGGGGTGGAAAGCGTGCTACTGCGCCTGGCGATCATGATTCGCGCCCACCTTATCAGTTCAAGCCCTCACCGGGAAGTGAAGGTTTTGAACCGGCAAAATCGTTCCAAGAAGTAAGGGGTCAGTCTTGATCGGTAATCCCAACGAGCACATCGGAACCGCAGAACTGGCGAAACTACTCGAGGAGTCGCGCCGGAGTGCGGAATCGTTGGACGCCGCGGATGTTCACCCTCATCTTGCCCTCTGCCCGACTTGCCGGGAGCAATTTGAGGCGCTGGCATCGCTGGATCGCCAACTGGAGAGCATAAGGCCGGCTGAGTCTCGGCTGCCCCAGAGCGACTGTCCGGGCTCGGGGGTGTGGAGTGCGATTGTCGGCGGGCTGACGCCCAGCGACGAGACGATGGCCTGCATCGAACATGCCAGCCGCTGTGATTATTGTGGTCCGCTGCTGCGCGGAGCGATGACAGAATTGGCCGATCTGAACGGCGAAATCACCGCAGGGGAGCGGAAGCAGATCACGACCCTGGTGAGCGCCAGCGCAGAGTGGCAGCAGAAGCTGGTCCAGCGCATCACCGGGACACGGCGTTCGGGGCCGGATCGGGAATCCTCAGCGTGGCGGCAGCGGTGGCTGACGGTTCCACGTCTGGCAATGGCGGGTGCATCTCTTCTGGCTGTGGCCGGTTTGGGATCGTGGGTTGTAGTCCAACGGAACCAGCCCGCCACCGCCGACAAGCTCCTGGCCCGCGCTTACACCGAGAAGCGGACTCTTGAACTGAGGATCGCGGGTGCCGGCTATGCGCCTTTACGTGTGTCGCGCGGACCGGCAGCCTCCTTTACCAGCCGTCCGGCAGCGCTGCTAAAGGCAGAAGCGCTGATTGCCAGCCAACTGATATCCCATCCTTCCGATCCTGCCTGGCTTGAGGCGAAGGCGGAGGCGGACGTGCTGGAAGGCGAGTACGACGCGGCCGTGGAGGCTCTGCACCGCGCCTTGGAGTTAGAGCCGCATTCGCCGGTGATCCTGACGGATCTTGCCACCGCATACTTCCAGCGCGCCCAGCAGGAAAACCGGGAGGAAGACTTCGGCGCTGCGTACGAGTATCTGAGTCAGGCCTTGAAGCTGCACCCGGACGATCCGGTGGCGCTGTTTAATCGAGCCATTGTTTCGGAACATCTATTCCTTTATCAGCAGGCCCTGGACGATTGGGAGCATTACCTGCGGGTAGATCCGGGCTCGCAGTGGGCAGACGAAGCCCACAACCGGGCCGACGCGGTGCGGGAAAAGTTGAAAGAGCACGGCAGCGAGGCGACACCACTGCTGTCTCCCGCGCAGGTGGCGGCGATGGCCGCGAGTGCCAGCCTTGGTTCTGAAGTCGACCCGCGCATCGAAGAATATTTGCATGAAGCCGTCCGCGCCTGGTTGCCCCAGGCCTTTCCCGCGACCGGGGCCAATGGGGATTGGAGCGCCTCGCGAGCGCTTTTTTTTGGGCGGACCTGACCAGCCAGCAACACAACGACCGCTGGCTGGCTGATCTTCTGCGCGGTTCCTCGGCGCCACATTTTCCGCAGGCCGTAAGCGCGCTCGCCCGCGCCGTCCAAGCCAATGACGCCGGCGAGAACAGCGTCTCCCGTCAACAGGCGGAGAGATTTCCGAGCAATTGTTTCGCGCTTCCGACAACGTTGCGGGCGCGTTGCGCGCGGAATTCGAGCAGTCGTTCGCGGACCACATCTCGCGTCGCAGCGAAGACTGCCGGCGCCGGGCGGCCGCCGCAGGCGAGGAGTCCAGGCGTTATTCGTACCCCTGGGTGGAGATTCAGCTGGGATTGGAGGACGGCATCTGCTCGGTACTGATGGGCGATCTCGGCGGCTACGAAAAGACCGTGCATCGCGCGCAGGACCGGGCGCAGCAGTCCGGCTACGGCGCTCTGTATCTGCGGGCCCTGGGATTTGTTGCCGATAGCAAACTCGACACCGGTGACCGGCCGGGCGTCTGGAGGCTGGTTCACGCCGGGCTGCAAGGTTACTGGTCGGGTCAATATCCCGCCATGCGGGGCTACAACCTGTACACCGAAGAAGCTCTTGCCGCCGAGTCAGATCAGGCAAATCTGCAGTTGGCAATCTGGCGCGAAGCCGCGGCGGTGATCGATTCCGGCGAGAATTTTCGGTTACGCGCCGAGGCCCACAGCAGCGCAGCCGATGCCGCCAGCGCTGCCCATCAGCCCGAGTTGGCCGAACAGCACTACGAGGAAGCCGCTCGGCTCTATACCCTTGCTCCGCAGACCGAGGCCACGCGGGCCAACCGTCTGATGAGCGAAATCCTGACCGCTCAGTCGGAGACGGGCCAAAGCGCGTTCGACTCTGCCCTGGGCCGCTTGACTCGCGTGCAGAATGAGGTCCGTCAATTTCCCAATAATGTTCTTGCGCAGATGTTTTATTCCACTCTGGGCGAAGTGCAACTCCGCAGTCATCATGCCGCGGAGGCCGAGCAGGACTTTCGTCCCGCGCTGCGCTTGGCCGAGCAAAGCCTGGCGTCTTTGACGTCTGAGAAAAGTCGAACCAGCTGGAGCAAAAGTGCGGCTTCGGTATATCTGGGCCTCGCGGAAGCCGAACTGGTGCAGGGGCGCGAACAGGAATCGCTCGATGTATTTGAGTGGTATCTGGGCGCGCCGCAGCGTGCCGGAACGCGCGGTCCGGGGATATCACCATCCCTGCCCGACGGAGCGCGGCTGTCGGCTCGGCTTCCTCTTCTCTTCAACGAGACGGTGCTTGCTTATGCGGCGCTGCCCGATGGCCTCGCCATTTGGGTCTTTGACGACCGGGGAGTAAGCGCGTACTGGAGTGCGAAATCGCCTCGGGAACTGCAGGAACTGCAGGATTTGGCGGCCAATTTCCACGCTCAGTGCTCGGAGCCCAGCTCGGAGTTGATCGCGCTGCGCCGGGACGCTCGTAGCCTGTACGAGGCGCTCATTGGTCCAGTGGAACAGCATCTTGCGCCGGGACGCACGCTTGTGATCGAGGCGGAGGGATGGCTGGCCCGCGTGCCCTTTGAGGCGTTGCTTGATTCGCGCGATCACTATCTGATCGAGCGTGCATCGATTGTTCATTCTCTCGGTCAGGATTCGGAGACGCGGCTGCGCAGCGAAATTACCATTTCGGCGGACTTGCGGGCTCTGGTGGTGGGCAGTGCGGCTTCCTCGCTGGCGGATGGTCTCAGTTCTCTTCCCGATGTGGCTCTGGAAACAGACATCGTCGCCCGCGGCTTTCATTCCGCGCGGGTGCTCAAAGGCGGAGAAGCCACCCTCAGCGCTCTCCGGAGCGCCTTCCCCGGAACAGCGGTTTTCCACTTTGCCGGACATTCGCTCTCCACTCCCCAAAGGACGGGATTGATGTTGGGAGGCGAACCCGGACAAGCAAACGCGCCGCGGCTGCTGGACGCAGATGCGATTCGGCAGCTTCACCCAGAAAGCTTGCAGTTGGCGGTGTTTTCAGCCTGCAACACCGCATCCGGTAGCGGCGGCTCCAGCGGATTCGACAGCATCACCGATGGTTTTGTGCGTGCCGGTGTGCCGCACGTGGTCGCGAGCCGGTGGGCCGTGGACTCCGTTGAGACTCGCGGATTGATAGTGGACTTTTATCACAATGCGCTCTCTGGCCAGACCGTCTCTGATGCCATCCGCCTGAGCTCGCGGAGAATGCTGGCCAACCCGCGCACGTCTCATCCTTACTACTGGTCGGCGTTTGCAGCGTACGGACGGCGCTAATCCCTAAGAATTAAGGAGAAAACCAATGAAAAACCCCCGTTACTTCACGAGTCTGACGGTTGCGCTGGCCTTTGGCGCACTCGCAACCTTCTTGTTGGTCACCCGTCACGAAACTAAAACGACCGCGCTTGCCTCCGAAGAAACCGTGCACGACGTCTATCTGGTTTTCGAAGGTCCGTGGGCTTTCGCTCCCGATCCAATGGACGCCAACAGCGTGATTGCCCTCGCTCCGAAAACCAAGAGCCATCGCGATCTAACCGTACAGACTTGGGACAAAAAGCTGGCGTCGGGAATCTACGATCTCGCGCTTCCCGCTCGCAGCGGACCCGCAAGTGGCACTATCGATCCCAACATTCTGCAGGCGAGAATTGACCCCGTTAGCGTGCAGCATGCGCTCGACAGCAAGTGGGAGCGGTACGCCATTCGCCTTCCCAAGCCGGACGCGTATGTGGCGGCTACCCACTATCGCAGCCGCGCCGGATCCGCGTATCCGCCCGATGCTTCCACAGAAAAGGACTACGTAACCGCAGTTTCCCTGCGCTACAGCGTTACCACGCTGAACGGCTTTTCCTTGGCAGGGTCTCCCGATAGCGGCGTTTTCAATCCACTCTTGCTTCGCGTGGAAACGCCAACCATAATTTTGTAATCGAACCGGCCCACGACCGCGATCCCAACGATCAATGCCACCTCCATGCGCGAGAGGCATTCCGGGATCTCACCAAGCTCGTGAACGTAAACCTGTTTTTGGATTTTCCGAATGATCCGAGCGCGTGTCAGGCCAGGGATCCGCAAAATCCTGCTCGGGTCAGAGCGGACATGACTCCAGGGTTTTCGCGTTTCTTTTTGCGCGGCTCCGGCGGAGGTCTGAAGCAACATCTGCTGGCGGCCATCTACTTCTTCGGGCCAATACGTAATTGCGAGGGGCCGAACATCGTCGGTGGCGGACCGGCCTAAAGCGTTCCTGGCATCCGAGGCGGAACAGCCAAAACGAAATTCCGCCTCGGCTGTCTTGTTACCCCGTACTACTTGGTTATTTCATTGGGAGTGGGTTCGGAGAACGAATAAGCCATCCGCACCAAGGTTCTCTCCGAGAAAGGCACGTACAGCAAAGCGGCGGTCGCAGCGAATGCCAAGCCAACGCCGATTTGCGGCAGCAGCAAGAACGGTGCGATGGCCCACAGCTGATCCAGGGCCAAAACAAATGGAAATAGCCGGCTGAATGTTCCGCCCAGCTGGCGAAAATCGAAAGCGACCGCCGAAAGCAGATAGAACCGCAGCGGGATGCCGACCGCTCCCGTCACTAATATTGTGCCCACGATGACGAGAGCTCTCCAGCCGGGGAGAAAGCTGCTGGCGACGCGATCCGCGTCGTGCAGGTGAGCAAGACCGCTCACGTAGAAGATGAGATACATCAACTGAATCAGCGCGAAGAGCGCGCGCACCAATCCGCGCCGGGGAACCGGCACGTGCAGATCGGGATGCAACGCGGTGTTGTCCGCAGGCGACGAAGTTGCCGGATCATTCTGCTGTTCCGGGGCGTGCTCGGGCGTGGATGCCGTGGTTACGGTGTTGACGGGAGCGATGAAGCGGTATCCGCGGCGGGCCAGGGTTTCAACGAAGCGCGGGCTGGATGCGGAATCGCTGAGCGCCTCGCGAATTTTGTTCACCGCGGTATTCAGGCTGTGATCAAAGTCGACGAAGGTGTCGGCGGGCCAGATGGTTTCGCGCAGGTAATCGCGGGTGACGACTTGACCGGCATTCTGCAGCAGGGCAGCGAGGACTTGAAACGGCTGTTCCTGAAGGCGGATGCGAGCGCCGCTCTTGCGCAACTCTCCGGCGGCGAGGTCAACTTCAAAAACGCCAAAGCGCAGAAATCGGGCTTCGCGATTGGAGGGAGACATCGGCATGACGGCGCCCGTAGTGTAACGCGAGGCAGTCGTTGGTCGTTAGTCGTTGGTCGATCGCGATCAATGCTTGCTAGCGATGCTTGCTAACGATGCCTGCTAACGACCATCGACTCACGACTCACGACCGAAGGAAAGGCTACAATAGCGGCGTGAACGCTCCCGTTTCGCCGAAACCCGTTGCTGACCGCGAGGATCAGGACAACAAATATCGGCATCAGCACCGCCATTCCATCTACGCCGCCGAAGCCACGGGATTGCTTCTCATGGCGGTTCTTCTACTCATTCTCACCATCATCCGCTACTGGCGGTACATTCCTTGGAGCGCGCGCTGACGTTGCCGAAGGTGGCGAGGTTGCCGAAGTTGCACCGCGAGCCACTCGTCGTAGTTGTGCTTGGTCCCACGGCGAGCGGGAAGACGGCTTTGGCGCTGGCGCTGGCGCGGCGTTTCCAGGGTGAAATCGTCAACTGCGATTCGGTTGCGATGTACCGCGAATTTGAAATCGGCACGGCCAAGCCCAGCGCGGCGGAGCGCGCGGAAATTCCGCATCATCTTGTGGATTGCGTAGATCCGCTCGCCGACGTCAGCGCGGGCGAATATGCTCGCCAGGCGCGGCAGATTCTGCGGGAGATCGTTCTCCGCGAGACAGCTCAACGCAAGAAGGAGCAGCGCAGGCGTGTGCCCATCGTCAGCGGAGGAACCGGACTCTATCTTCGCGCGCTCATCGAAGGACTCTTTGCTGGCCCGCAGCGGTCGGATGAGCTGCGCAACAAACTTCGCGCTCGTGTGGGGGAGCGGGGGACCGACTACTTGCATCGCATCCTGCGGCGGCTGGATGCTTCGGCCGCGAAGCGCATTCACGCCAACGACGTTGCCAAGGTGATTCGGGCGATCGAAGTGTGTCTCAGCTCGCGGCCGCCTACTCGCCGGGCCTCTCGCCTAAATATGACCGAACTCTGGCAGCAGGGGCGCGAACCGCTGCGCGGCTTTCGCATTCTGCGTCTTGGACTCAATCCGGAGCGCGATGTTCTTTACGCGCGTATCAACCAGCGGGCCGCGAAGATGTTTGATGAAGGACTCATCGCCGAGACGGAAAAGCTTCTCGCGAAATATGGCGAGCAAGCGCGCCCGCTCTCGTCTTTGGGATATAAGCAGGCGGTGCAATTCTTGCGCGGCGGATTGGATCGGGAGGCTGCGCTCGTGGCGGCGCAGCAGGCGCATCGCAATTATGCCAAGCGCCAGATCACATGGTTCCGGCGGGAACCAGATGTGCATTGGCTGGGCGGGTTTGGCGACGACCCTGCCATTCAAGCGGACGGCATCGCAATGGTAGAACCGCAAATTTGAGAGGGCGGGCGCCGAGCTATGCTCGGCTGGGCAGCCGAGGGCGGCTGTCCCTACGCGGGCTTGGACGGCGAGGGCTCCCGTCACCAAACGAGCAGGACGTTCCCGTCTCTTTTTTGTTATCGTCAATTGCATGCTTCGAAATCTTCTTCTTACTGCGTTCCTGCTAGCGGCCGCGCTTTGCTTTGCTAAAGACAAAAGCAAAGACCGTTTTCTGCAGCCCGGTCCCATCCATGCTGACAGAGCCGGCCAGAAGTGGGCCGACAAGACCTTGCGCAAGATGACTCCTGAAGAAAAAGTGGGCCAACTCTTCGCCATCTGGGTGAGAGTGCAGTTCCTGAATGACGCCGACCCCATCTTTGTTCAGTTGCGCGACAACATCCGCAAGTATCGCGTCGGATCGCTGGTTATGAGCGTTCCGGTGGATGGTCCCGTCCTGCTCAAGAGCCAGCCGTCGGTTGCCGCTGAGCTGCTCAACCGGCTGCAAAAAACATCGAAGCTGCCGCTGATCGTCTCGGCTGATTTCGAGCGCGGCGTGTCCATGCGTCTGAACGGCACCACGATCTTTCCGCACGCTATGGCATTTGGAGCTGCGGGAAAAACTGAAAATGCTGAAGCCTTTGGACGCATCACCGCGCTCGAGGCGCGCGCCATCGGCGTGCATTGGAATTTCTTTCCCGATGCGGACGTGAATTCGAATCCTGCAAACCCGATCATTAACACGCGCTCTTTCGGAGGAGATCCGAAGGAGGTGGGCGATTTTGTGGCGGCGTACATCCGAGGCGCTCACGAGGGCGGGATGCTGGTCACGGCCAAGCACTTTCCCGGACACGGCGACACGGCTACCGATTCCCATCTCGGGGTCGCGCAAGTTACCGGCGACCGGGCGCGGCTGGATGCGGTCGAGTTGCCACCTTTCAAGCGCGCGATCGATGCGGGCGTGGATTCCGTGATGGTGGCGCACGTAACCGTCCCTGCGCTGGACCCGGCGCCCAACCGCGTGGCCACGACCTCGAGCGCGATTGTAGACGGACTGCTTAAAGAAGAAATGGGATTCAAGGGGCTGGTGGTGACCGATGCGCTCGATATGGCGGGGTTGACGCGCATTTATGCGAAGGACATTGGCCGGGCCGCGGTCGAATCTTTCAAGGCGGGCAATGACATGCTGATTATTCCGGCCAATCTCGATGCCAGCTATCGTTCGATGATGCAAGCGGTGCGGAGCGGCGAAATCACTCGTCCGCGCCTGGATCAGTCGGTGCGCAAGATTCTGGAACTGAAGGCTTCCCTCGGCCTGACCAAGGCGCGGCTGGTGGACCTAAGTCAACTCTCCAGCGAGGTAGCGAAACCGGAGAATGTGGAGATCGGCCAACGTGTTGCCGATGAAGCCATTACGCTGGTGCGCGACAATGGGAAAGTGATCCCGCTGCAGTCTTTTGCAGCTTCTCCTGGAACTATGGAGGACGCGCTTCCGTATCAGTCGATGGCAGAGGAAAGCAACCGCCTGGTCGCGGTGATTTTTTCCGACGACCTGCGCACCGACTCTGGACGTATGCTCGAACGTCAAATTCTAGCTCGTGTGCCTGACGCCCGCATCATCTACCTTGATGCGCGCTCGGCCGCCGGCATGAAACCGGCGGTGGTGGAAGCGGTGGAAGCAGCAGGGCACGTGATCGCCGCGGTGTATGTGGTTCCAAACGCTGGCAGGGCCCTGCGCGCCTCCGGCGGAGGTTTGACGAATACCGTTGCCATGGACAGTGCCACCGGATCTCTACTCACGGCAATCCTCGATCGCGCCGCCGATCGCACGGTCGTACTTGCCATGGGCAATCCTTACGTGGTGCAGGATTTCCCCGCCATCGAGAATTATGTGTGCGCGTTCTCCAATGTAACCGTTTCGGAAACAGCCGCCGTCAAGGCGATCTTCGGCGAGATGCCGATCAGCGGTCATCTGCCGGTTACGATACCGGGCATCGCGTCCCGAGGCGAAGGTCTGGAACGCCCGGCCCGACCCAGTTCGGCCCAGCCGGGCTCAGGAGGTTCCTCCCATGTTCAGCAATAGAATGTTCAACCGCAGAATGTTCAGCCGTAACGTTAGCGCAAGACTTTCCCTGGGTGCGCTGGTTGCCGCCCTGTGCGTACTTCCGGCTTGCAGCATCCAGACGAACGACAACGCCAAAGATGGCGAGAAGCACGTCGACATAAAGTCTCCCGTCGGTGATTTGCACGTCAGCGAGGAAGCCGATATCCGCGACGCTGGGCTGACGCTTTATCCCGGCGCGAAGCCTGCCCCGAAAGACAACGGCGACGACAAGAAGAGCGCCAACGTAAACCTTAAGATGCCGGGGTTCTCGCTAAAAGTGGTAGCGGCGGAGTTCATCTCCGACGACGCTCCCGACAAGGTCATCGCCTATTACAGCAAGGAGCTGCCGAAATATGGCAAGCCCATCCAGTGTCACGGAGCCTGGAACGACGGCCACAAGGACTTCGACAGCAAGGATGACTTATCGAAGCCGGTGTCGTGCGGCAGTAACGGCAACGGAGACTCGGTGGAGTTGAAAGTTGGAACCGAGGGAAACCAGCACATCGTTTCCGTTAAACCCAACAGCCAGGGATCCCGCTTTGCACTGGTTTGTGTTCGCATCCACACGGGCAAGGACGACACGATCTAAGAACATCGGATGATCGGGAGTGCAGCCGGGTAAAGATGACCCGATGCCTTGCCGTGCCTTGCTCTCCGGTTGGTTGTACGCTAGCTTCAAAGACGTGGAGCACGCTTGCCAACAATGTGGAACCGCGGTCGAAGACGGGCGGCCGTTTTGTCCGCAATGCCGCGCTCCTCAAATCCACGTGCAGATGGCGGTTCCGGATGCTGAAATCACGGCGAGCTTCAATCCCGCGCCGGATGAGCTTACTCCGGAGACTCCGCAGAGCGGGCATTTTGATCGCCCAAGCGTGACGGCCGTAATGATGACGGCCGGAAGCACGATGGACAGTAGAATCGCCGTTCGTGCCGCGCTCAAGGCTGGCATGCTTGGCGTTTTCATCGGGGCGATCCCATTTATCGGCATCGCGCTGGTCGGTGCACTGGCCGTTTTTTTCTACCGCCGCAAGAGCAGGTTGACTCTTCCTCCTGCCCTCGGGGCACGCCTTGGGGGAGCAGCGGGAGTCGTCGTATTCGCCATCGGCGCACTGTTAGCCATTGCGGTTGTCGCGCTTCATGCCCAACAGCAATGCATCGATATGATGATGGCAATGTATCAAAGACTCGGAGTGAGCGCATCCGACCCTAGAATTCAAGCCAGTATTCGCAGCGTGTTCACTCCGTCGGGGCAGGCGATCGCCTTTTTTTTCACGGTAGTGCCGGCCTCAATCGGGGGTGCGCTGGCGTCGTTGTTTCTTCGTCCGCGCAATCCCCGCGACTAATTTCGATTGCCAGCGATGCGGGTTTCAGGCTCGGCCTTGCTCTCATCTTTCCGCACGCGTATGATGCAGCGTTTATGGGTTCACACGCGCCAGGACGTCCCGTCGAAATCCACCAGAAAGCGCAGCTCATGTCGGCATCGGAGGTGGAGCGCACCTTGATCCGGCTGGCGCATGAAATTCTGGAGAAAAATAACGGGGTCGAAGATCTAGCCCTGGTCGGAATCCGGCGCCGTGGAGTTCCGCTGGCGGAGCGGCTGGCGAAAATCATTCAGCGCATCGAAAAGAAGCCGGTGCTGCTCGGCACGCTGGACATTACCCTTTATCGCGACGACCTTTCTACTCTCGATTCCAAGCCCGTGGTACAGAAAACGGAGTTGGAAATTCCCATCACCGATAAGTCGGTGGTGCTGGTTGACGACGTGCTCTACACCGGACGCACCACCCGCGCCGCCATGGACGCGCTGTTTCGCTCGGGCCGTCCCCGGCGCTTGCAGTTGTGCGTATTGATCGATCGCGGCCATCGCGAGTTACCGATTGAGGCGGCCTTCATTGGACGAACGGTGCAGACCACGGAAAATCAGATTATCGAGGTCAAACTTCGCGAGGTGGATGACGCGGAGAAAGTCCTGCTCATGGAAAAGCAGCAGGTCAATTTGTAATTTGCGATTTGTAATTTGTGATTGAAATGCGCAGTTCTTAAATCACAAATTACAAATCGGAAATCACAAATTGACTATGAATCCAGCGCGCGGTTCCCTGCTCGGTATCGAGCACCTGGAAGCAGCCGAGATCCTGAGACTTCTAAAGTTTGCCCGGCGTATGAATCCCGACAAGCCTCGGCCGCTACTCAAGGGCAAGCGGGTACTTCTTCTTTTCTACGAGGCTTCCACTCGCACCCGCAGCTCGTTTGAAATCGCGGCCAAGTCGCTGGGCGCTCACACCGTTCTCATTCAGGCGATGGGCTCCAGTATTGAGAAAGGCGAATCGCTGCTGGACACGGGATACACGGTGCGCGCCGTCGGCGCCGACATCATCGTCATCCGCCACCCCAACGCGGGCGCGCCCTACATCATGGCGCAGCACGTCGACGTGCCCATCATTAACGCCGGGGATGGACTGCACGAGCATCCCTCGCAGGCGCTGCTCGATGCTTACACAGTTCTGCGCAACAAGAAGACTTTCAAAGGCCTGCAGATCTCGATTGTCGGCGACATCTTTCACAGCCGCGTGGCGCGGTCGGCATGCCACCTGTTAAGCAAATTCGGCGTCAAGATTATTCTCTGCGGACCGCCGGAACTGGTGCCCGACATTGCTATAACCCTCGCCCCCGGCATACGTGGGACCCGCCATATGGAAGACGCCATGCGCGGCACGGACGTGGTCATGCTGCTGCGCGTGCAGAAAGAGCGCCTCGCCGGCCTGA
>DATFZT010000204.1:0-3160 GCA_035314185.1 Terriglobales bacterium | reverse complement strand
GGGCTCGCGTTTTCTCCTGTTGACCGTCTAAAGGAGAGCTGTCATTCTCCAACTTCCAAATCGTCGAAAGAAGCTCGCAAGAATTGTGCAGGGGACGGACCAGGCCATGCGGGAATTCGGCAGAACTCTGATGCGGCGACTAGCGGCACTCTTCCGGCGTGGGGGCCTCGAAGCGGATTTAGATGCGGAGGTGCGCGCCCACCTGGAGATGGCCGCGGAAATGAACAAGCGCTCGGGCATGCGCGAGGAAGAAGCATGGCGCGAGGCGCGGCGCAGTTTTGGCGGCGTGGAGCAGACCAAGGAACTTTATCGCGAGCAGAGAGGAGTGCCCATGATTGAAACCACACTTCAAGACTTGCGGTTTGGTTTGCGAATGCTGCGGCGGAGCCCGGGTTTCTCGATTCTGGCGATTCTTTGTCTGACTTTGGGGATTGGAGCGAACGCCGCGGTGTTCAGTTGGGTGGAGGGGATTTTGTTTCGTCCTTACCCAGCGGTCAGTCATCAGGAGCGATTGCTGGCTCTCTCTGGCACGGAGCTCGGGGAAACCGGAGGTACACCAATATCGTGGCCGGATTACCTGGACTTGCAGAGGAGTTCGACGCTGTTTGACACCTTGTTTGTCAGCAAGATCACGGGGACGACGCTGAGCATCGGCGATCGCGCCGAGCGCACGACGGGCAGCATCGTATCGGCGAACTACTTTGACGCCATCGGCGTGCGTCCGATTCTTGGGCGCGGATTTGAGCCGGACGAAGACACGGGACGCAGCGCGCACCCGGTGACGGTGATCAGTTATCAGTTGTGGCAGGGGCGATTCAAAGGCGACCCGGAGATTATCGGGAAAACACAGCGGTTGAATGGCGTGGTGCACACGATCGTGGGTGTGGCGCCCGAGGGATTTTACGGGACGTTTGTCGGGTGGGGCATGCAATTCTGGGTGCCGGCCTCGATGGAGGAAATCTTTGAATCGGGCGGGTACAAACTGGAGGACCGCGGGGCACGGTGGATTGAAGCGTACGTGAGGCTGAAGCCGGGCGTGACCCGAGAGCAGGCGCAGCAGGAGACTTCCGCGGTGGCAAAGCGGCTGGAGGCCGATTATCCGGATACGAACCGGGGGCGCAGTGTGCAACTGTGGCCATTGTGGCAAACGCCGTTCAATAACGCGCGTACGCTGCTGCCAACGCTGGAAATCATGCTCGCTGTTGTGTTTTTTGTATTGCTCATTGCGTGCGCGAACGTAGGCAACCTGCTGCTGGTTAGGTCGTTTGCACGACGACACGAAATGACGGTGCGGTTGGCGATCGGGGCAAGCCGCTGGCGGTTGTTGAAGCAGCTTCTGACCGAAGGCGTGATCCTCTCGGCCTTCGGAGCAGCGGGAGGTTTGCTCGTGGCGTATTGGTGCCGTCATGCACTGGCGTTGCTCTTTCCGGCGCGGGCAGGCGTGTCCATGCACTTGCCCGGGGAAATTGATTGGCGCGTGCTGGCGGTGAGCGCAGGCGCTTGCCTTATATCGACACTGGTGGTTGGTCTAGTTCCCGCGCTGCAGAGTGGCAGGATCGATCTTGCCGGGGCGCTGAAGTCCGATTCGGCGGGTGTGGTTGGAAGCCGTGGAAGAGCGTGGGTTCGCTCCATGCTGGTGGTGATGCAGGTGTCTCTCAGTTTCGTTTTGCTGGTGGGGGCGGGGCTGTTGCTGCAGAGCCTCCAGAGAATCCGTAATTCCAGCCCGGGTTTTTCGACGCATGGCGTGCTTTCCACTGCCGTGGATTTGGTGTCGGCGGGATATGACGCGCAACGCGCGAAGAATTTCCAGGACGAGCTGATGGATCGCGTGCAGGCGCTGCCCGGCGTCGAGTCGGCCGTTTTCGCGCGAGCCACGCCGCTGGGCTACGGAAGTTATTCTGAGAGCCCAATTGCCGTGGACGGCTATCAACCTCCGCAGGAAGAGCAACCTACCGTTGAGTACAACGAAGTGGGGCCGGACTATTTCGTGACGATAGGGATACCGCTGGTGTCGGGACGGGAGTTCACGCGCGCGGACGATGAGAAGGCAGCTCTGGTTGCCGTAGTGAATGAGACGATGGCCGGGAGGTATTGGCGCGGTAAAAATCCGATTGGCGAGCGGGTTCAAGTGAAAGGTCGGTGGATGCGAGTGGTCGGCGTGGCGAAAGATTCCAAGTACCAGAGCGTTCGGGAAACACCGAAGCCATTTTTCTATGTGCCGTGGCGGCAGAATTTCACTGTCGGGGGTGGGTTGTATGTGCGAACTCCGCTGAGCCCTGAGACGATGGCGACGGCGCTGGCCCGGGAGGTACATGCGCTGGACGGCAACCTGGCTCCGTACGAGATGATCACGATGCAGGAGCAGGTGGATCGGTCAACGTCGGCGCAGATGGTCGCGGTAACGCTGGTTGGAGTGTTGGGCGGGTTGGCGCTGCTGCTTGCCGCTATCGGATTGTACGGCGTGATGTCCTATGCGGTATCGCAGAGCGCAAGGGAGTTAGGGCTGCGCATGGCGCTGGGCGCGGACGAGTCGAATGTGTGGCGTCTGGTGATGTCGCGGGGATTGGGGCTGGTGGCGGGCGGAGTGTTGCTTGGCGCAGTGGTGGCGTTGACATTGACGCGGCTGCTTGGGAACTTGCTGTACAAGGTGAGTCCGCGCGATCCGCTCGCGTTTGGAGCGGCGTTCGCGGTGATGACGCTTGCGGCGCTGGCGGCGTGTTTCTTGCCGGCGTTGCGGGCAACGCGAACTGATCCGGCGCGGGCGCTGCGAGAATAATTCTGACCATCTGCGTCTCGGCGCACCTGACTTGACGAGAATTTCCGAAAATCTTAGACGCACGGCTATGATTGGTCCTTCGATGAGCACCGTCGAGCGCCTACATTTGCCCGTTATATCCCTCTCCCTATTCCTATTTATAGGCGGCTGCGGTAATAGGGAAACGCAGCAGCAGGATCATCCACGGCTTTCGACGAGGGTGACAATGACCGACGTCACCTTTCGGAGTGCGGCTCTGGAGCGGGAGATGCCGTACCGCATCGTCATGCCAGCCTCAATCAGCCCAGGGCAAAAGCTGCCGGTAGTTTATTTGCTGCATGGAGGCGGAGGGGGTTATCGCGACTGGACGAATTACTCGGATGTCGCGAAGTACGCAGAGTCGGG
>DATFZT010000203.1:0-99429 GCA_035314185.1 Terriglobales bacterium | reverse complement strand
CGTCCCTCCGGGACTCGACTCGTTTTGCTCTTGCGTCCCGGCACTTACGTGCCGGGCTTTCCTTTATCACCGCTTCGCGGTTTGAGCCGGGGCGTATTTATCATCGCTTCGCGCTTTGAGCTGCCACGTATTCATCACTGCTTCGCGGAATTGAGCCAGGGCGTATTCCAACCTGTGCCCGGCCACCTACTTGCAGGTTGCTAAATGACAATTGTCCTTCACTTTCTTCTCCAGCGCACACCGTCTTTTGTATTTTCGACTATGATTCCGGCTGCGGTCAGTTCAGCCCGAAGGGCGTCCGAGGCTTTGAAGTTTCGCGCTTTTCGCGCTACTTCCATTGCGGCCAGCTTCTGATTGACCCGTTCGTCGGAGAGTTGCGCGGAGCCGGCGATCTCCAGCAATTCGGGGCTGATTTCTTTTTCACGACCCTCGGCGCGGGCCCAGTCCAGAATGGTCTTCATCTTAGGCTGGTCGTCATCTTTCAGCACGCCGAATATCTCGTCAAACTTGTCGAGCGCCGCCAGTAGCGGCTTCACGTCGTCCTGCCGAACGTTTTTCTGGCCAGCTTGTGCGGCATCGAGCGCGGTGTTGCCTTTGCGGAGCATGTCGAACATAGCGGCTTGCGCCTCGGCGGTGTTCAAATCATCATCAAGCGCGCTCTTCATGCGTGCGATGGTTTCCTCCGCCAGCAGCGCCATCGCCGAGGTCGCGCCGGCCGGGAACTGCGTGCTCGTCAGGCGAAAACGGAAGTTGCGCAACTTCTCCACCGAACTCGCCGCCGCCTTCAAGCCCTCGAAAGTAAAATTCAGCTGATTGCGATAGGGCACCTGCGTCAGCAGCCAGCGGATCGACGACGGCTTGTGCCCGCGCAGCACCAGATCCCGGACGGTGAAAAAATTCCCGAGACTCTTCGACATCTTCTGACCTTCGACCAGCAGAAAGCGAGCGTGGAACCAATAGCGCGCAAACTGTTTTCCAGTGACCGCTTCCGACTGCGCGATTTCGTTTTCGTGATGCGGAAAAATCAGATCCTCGCCGCCGGCGTGCAGGTCAAAACTCGGCCCAAGCTCCTCCATCGACATCACCGAACACTCGATGTGCCAGCCCGGACGCCCCGGCCCGATCACCGTATCCCACGATGCCTCGCCCGGCTTCGGAGCCTTCCAGAGGGCGAAGTCGCGAGCGCTGTCTTTATCGTATTCGTCGAGGTCCACGCGCGCGCTGTCGGTCATGCCGGCAAAATCTTTTTTCGAAAGCTTGCCGTACCCGGGGAATTTCGCAATGCGGAAATAGTAAGAACCGTCGTCGGTCCGGTAAGCGAAACCCTTTTCCACTAGTGCGGCAATGAAGTCGGCCATCGCGTTGATGTGTTCGGTAGCACGCACCAGTATCGGCTGCTCAATGCTCAGCGTGGCCGAATCGTCGAGAAAGGCCTGCACAAACTTCGCGGTGTACTGCTGCACGGTGACGCCGTCGCGCGCGGAGTTGCGAATGATCTTGTCGTCCACATCGGTGATGTTCATGACGTAGCGAACGTCGTATCCGCTCTGGCGCAGATAGCGGTAAAGAAGATCGACGGCAATAAATGTGCGGAAATTGCCGATATGGCCGTAGTCATAGACGGTCGGTCCGCAGGCATACATGCGGACGCAGTTGCCGTCGAGCGGATGGAAGTCTTCAATCTTCCCGGAAAGAGTGTTATAGAGGCGCAGTGGCATAGGGATGCAGAGTCACGGATGAGTTCGCGAGCGCAGTACGAACCTTTCATTCTAGGGGTGCGCAAGAAAAGGGGTCAAATGGGCTGCGATGCCTTGACCTTGACGACTAGGACCGGAGCGCCGCGGGTGCCGTGTGTGCATGCAGGCGGTGCTGCACCAGGAACGCATAGTGCACGGCAGAGATGATGGTGAAGAAAAACGTGGCGCGCAAAAAGGTGGTGCCGGCAATCTCGACCCAGCGCACGGGCTCGATAAGCAGCAGCAGCACAAAGAAAATCGCGGCCACCTGCGCAAAGGTGTTGGCTTTACCGAAAATGCTGGGGCGGAAATCGCGCAGACCGGCAATCATGAACAGCACTCCGCTGATCAGCAGGATGGAAATATCGCGGCTGAAAACCACGACCGTGTATTTCCACGGGATCATCCTTTCGATCGAGAGCACGAGAAACATGGTGCTCATCAGCAGCTTGTCGGCAATCGGATCGAGATACTGGCCGAGCACGGTTTGCTGATGCAGGGTGCGGGCGAGCAAGCCATCGAGGCCGTCGCTCAATCCGGCGAGAACGAACAGCGCCAGCGCCCATTTGAAATCGTGTTTGACCACATTGATGACGATGAAGGGTAGAAAGATCATCCGCAGCAGCGTGAGCTGGTTGGGCGCGGTCAGAATTTGCCGGTAGTTCACCGCGGCTTCTCTCCGCCAAGTTCTCTTCCGGCGTGTCCTCCGGTATCTCTCCCAGAATGCGCTAGGAACTCGCTCACGAGCAGCGGGGCGGGATCCTGTCCGGTCTTTTCCGCGAAGCGCTGGGCGAGCGAGAGGATGTTTCCCTCGGGAAGGTCCAATTCCATGCGCTCCAGGCGGTGCATGGGAAAGAAGACGACGCCGGAGGTGAAGGGCTCGCCGCTTTTGATCTGCGAGGCCAGATCGTCGAAAGATGCGACATCGACGCCGCGCAGGCTGAGGCCTTCGGCCGAGAGGTAGAGGATCGCGCCCCAGAATTTCTCGCGCGGGTTGGACAACGTCGCGATCACGAGCGCGCCGGGACGGAAGGGGCTGACAGCTTGCGGTTCCTGATAAAAGCTAGTGCTGGGCACGATTGGATTGTCGTCTGTGGGAGAGGGAAATTGCAAACGGACTTATTGCCGTCCTGTAAACTTGCGACGTAAATTCGACGACCATTCTCAGCGGTCACCCTCGTTCTTGACCGCTTTCAGATCAATCCCTACTTGCTCCGCCTTCTTATAGAGATGCGATCGCTCCAGTCCCAGAGCCCGCGCCGTGTTCGAGATCTGATGGTGATTGCGTTTCAACTCCGCCAGGATGGTCTGCTTCTCGAAGGCGCGCACGCGGTCGGCTAACGGGCCGATGCCGGTCGAGGCGGAGTCGGGCGCGACGGCGGAAGCGGGCAGCGCCAGCGCTACGGTTTCGGCAGTGACTCCATCGGAGGTTGCCAGCAGCATCAGGCGCTCGACTGCATTTCTGAGTTCGCGGACATTGCCTGGCCACGGCTGGTTTTGTAGCGCGGCCATCGCGCTTTCGGTGAAGCGCATGGGCTTCCATCCGTTGGTGGCGGTCACCTGAACAGCAAAGTGCTCGATCAGCGCAGGGATGTCTTCGCGGCGTTCGCGCAATGGGGGCAGGCGCAGGGGGAAGACGAACACGCGGTGGAATAAATCCTGCCGGAATTTGCCGTCGCGGACCTGCGCTTCGAGATCGCGGTGCGTGGCGACGACGACGCGCACATCCACGGTGATGGCGCGTTCGCCGCCGATGCGTTCCACTTCGCCTTCTTCCAGCACGCGCAGCAGCTTGGCCTGCATGGTGAGCGGCATGTCGCCGATTTCGTCGAGAAAGATGGTGCCGTGCTGCGCTTGCTCGAACTTGCCGAGATGGCGGCCGGCGGCGCCGGTGAACGATCCTTTTTCGTGGCCGAACAATTCGGATTCAATCAGCTCCGCTGGAACCGCCGCGCAGTTCAGGGTGACGAACGGGGCGCCTGCCCGCGGACTGCGCTCATGCAGCGTGCGTGCCACCAGCTCTTTTCCCGTGCCGGTCTCGCCCAGAATGCAGACGCGAGTTTCACTCGCAGCTACGCGCTCCACTTGCGCCATCACGCGGCGCATGGTCTCTCCCTTCCACACGATCTCGTGCTTGCCGAGGCGGCGTTCCAGATCGCGATTCTCGCGTTCGAGGCGGCCGAGTTTCAGCGCGTTCTCCACCGTAAGCAGCAATTTTTCAGTTGAGATCGGTTTTTCCAGGAAGTCGAGCGCGCCGAGACGCGTGGCCTTCACGGCCATCTCGATATGCGCCTGGCCCGACATTATCACCACCGGAGCCGGCACGCCTTGCGCTTTGAGTTCTTCGAGAAGCGCCAGCCCGTCCTTGCCGGGCATCACCACGTCGGAGAGGATCAAGTCGAAAGATTGTGATTTGGCCAATTCCAGAGCCTTATTTGCGTTGTCGCAGACGACGGCTTCATGGCCTTCCAGACGAAACGCTCGCGACAGCGAAGCCAGCGTGTTGGCTTCGTCATCCACGATCAGTAAGTGCGCTTTTTGCGCCACGGTTATTGACCTCAACTGAAATGCAAACCCAAATCTACCGCAGAGACGCCGAGTACGCCGAGAAATCGCGTGGCAGGTCGATGCGAAACGTTGTCCCTTTTTCTTTTGTGCTCTCGACGGAAATCTTGCCGCCGTGATCGCTTACCACCGACTGCACGATCGCGAGGCCCAGTCCCGTGCCATGCTGCTTGGTCGTGTAATAAGGAGTGAACAGGCGCCCGCATTCTTCCTGCGTCAGGCCGGAGCCGGTGTCGGAGACCGAAAGTTCAACCCAGTCGCCCATCGTCTCGGTGCGAATCGCGAGTACTCCGCCTTGCGGCATGGCGTCGATGGCGTTGAGCACCAGATTTTGCAACCCGCGATGCAGCAGATCGGGGTCGGCTGAAATCTCGGGCAACGCCTCATCCAACTCGGTGCGGACGGAAATCTGATTCTTGTCTTTGTCCTTGTCCTGCAATTGCGCCTGAAAGACGCGCAGCACCGAGCGCACCACTTCGTTCACCTGGATCGGCCTTCGCTGCGGCTGCGGCATCTTGGAAAATTCGCTGAAGCGGCCGATGATCGTTTTCAGATTGTTGATTTCCGCCAGCAGAGTCGCCGTCCCCTCGTGAAACACTTCTTCGAACATCTCGGGTGATTTCTGCTTCGCTCGCATCAGATTCTCAACCGTGACCTGCAAGGGGAAAAGTGGATTCTTCAATTCGTGCGCCAATCGCCGCGCCAGTTCGCGCCACGCGGCCACGCGCTCAGCCTGCAGAGTGCGATCTTTTTGTTGCACCAGATCTTCCGTCATGCGGTTGAACGATGCCGCCAGTTCTCCCAGTTCATCGCTCGATTCAACTTCGACCTTGGCGCCGAGATCGCCTGCCGCAACCCGGCGCGCAGCCTCGGCGAGCGACACGACCGGGCGCGTGACGCGGGCCGCAAACCAAAGGCTGGCCAGCACCGCTACCAGAAGTCCTGCGCCGCCGACCAGCATGGCGGTAGAGACAATTTGCCTCTGCAATTCGATCAGCGGACGCCGCGAACTGCCAACGAGCAGAACGCACATCAGTTGCTGATTAGTGCCGCTCTGATTCGCCGCATTCTGATTCGTCGATCCCTGATTTGTCGCAGCAAAGACGGGTCCGGTAAGCGGGATGGCATGAAAGACTTCGGCGTCCGCGGAATCGGAAGTCCACCGGACAACGCCCTGAGATTCCTGCAGTGTGTCGCGTACCTTGGCCACGAGCGGAGCGATCTGGTCGGCTCCTGCTGCCGGCCCGTTCAAATCGAGCAGCGATTTCGGATTCCATTTTGCGTCCAGGTTCTGATAAAGCAGCACGTGCGTTCCGGCGGGGATATCGAGCGTCGAGAGGAACCCCTGATCGAGCCGCTCGCCGCCGATGACGTATAGAAGCTGTTCTCCGACGCGGGTCTCGCGCACGGCAAACAAGCCGAGGGTGGCGCCGTCCGGCAGTTCTTCACGCTTCAGAAACGCTCCCGCCGGGCCGGTGGCCACGGGAATCGCCGCTTCCGGATATCCAAACTTCGCCTGCCACTGCGCGGATGAGAGGATGGTGCCCCGATTATCGACGAGTTCCAGAAAGTCGAGCTGCTGCTGACTCGCCAGCGAGCGCGCTTCGCTCACATACTCGCCTGAGTCGCTGACGCCGCGGTTCATATCAAGAGCGATGTGCTGCACGGTTTCGCTGCGGGCCACGGATTCGACCTTGCGCGCAACCTCCGACCCGCGCCGCTGGAATTCCGAACGAAACTGAGCAGCCACAGCATTCGCGCGGTCCTGATCCGCCAGCTCGAACGAGCGCCGGATGGTGCTGTACACCGACGCCGAAATGACCGCGACGCAGAGCAACACGGTAAGCGCAAACAACAGAAGAAGTTTCTTGCGGAAGCTCATCGCGATCCAGCCTCGGGCTGCGGACCATAGAATCGCGAATCAGTCGGGCCTTGATTCGCCGACCGCTGGTCCGCCAAGCGCCGATCCGACAACCAAAGATCACCGAGGGAAGACCCGCCTTCGCTCCACGCCCCGAGTCGACCCGGCTCCCAGTCGCGCACGCGTACACTGGTCGTAATTGCCACCGGCAAATGGAAGAGCGGGATGACAGCGTATCCATCTAGCAAGCTGCGCTCGGCTCGATACAGATCGTCCAAATCCAAACCCAAACCCAAAGAGTCGCCGCGAGGCGTCGGCAACAGCGGCGGCTGCAATCCCAGTTGGCGAGCCGCTTCGCCGAGCGACGTCGCTGGAACCGGACTCGGCAGAACCACACGCATCAGGCGGACGTCTTCTGCCCCTGACAACGATACTTGCACTGTGATGCCAACCTCGCGCGCGTTGAGCGCAATGCGCTCGGCGATCAGTTGGGCTTGCGGATCCCTCGCATCGTAGCTGAGATTGAGCGCCGGTTGCCGCGAGCCGGCGAGCACGGTTCGCGCGCGTTGCGGATTCGCCTGCGTTGAAAACACCGCGCTGTAGCCCGTCATCCAGTTGGGAAGAATGCTCGCAGCGGGTTCTCCCGCACCTTTCAACAGCACAGACTGGATGGGCTTGCGATCGATGGCGAGGGCCAGCGCTTCCCGAAGGCGAGGATCCTGCGCCTTTGAGTTCGCGGAGAAAACCATCGCCATCAACTCTACCGGCAACGACATTGATAATGATGACGGCGACGATGACGATGACGACACGCCGTACCGTTGCGATCCGCCGGTTGTCTGTGGCGCCGCCTGGATCACGTCCGTCTTTTCGAGCTCAAGCGCGATGGCCTGGTCGCGCAGCGATTTGCCGAATTCGATTTCGACCGCGTCCACAAAAGGACGCCCCGCCCAACTCTCCTCATACGCGGCGAGCTTGAGCAGTTTCCGGGGCTGCAACTCGGCGACCAGGAACGGGCCGGTGCCGATCGGAATGTCGTTCGCATTGCGCTTGAGCAGGAGATTGCGCGGCAGCGCGAGTTCGGCGAGCAGCGAAGCCATGGGCGCCTCGCTGTCAATATCAATATTAATCGACACCGCATCCGCCGATGCGTGCACATTCCAGCCGGGATGAAGCGCGCCCAGAATCTGTGCGATGGCTGTCGGCGACGCCGCACTGCCGTCGTGGAACTTCACGCCGCGGCGCAGCGTGAATTGCCAGTGCCGGGCGGTCGCGTCACTTTGCCACGACACAGCCAGCGCGGGTTGCGGGCGTCCCTGTGCATCCATTCTTACAAGAGTGTCGCCGACCAGCGAGAGCGTGCGCGCCATGTCCCAGTAGTCGGCGGGCGTGGTGTTTGCGGGAAGGTCGAGCGTGCCGGGGGCCGATTGCAGCATGACGCGCAAGGTTCCGCCGTAATGCGGACGGGTCTCGGCTGTTGCTGCCGCGAGCACGAATGTGATCATGAACGTGACCAGCGCGGCACCCTGCAGACCATGGCGGATCGAACCTTGCCGTGACCGCGGGCAGCAGTCGAGCTTTGCTCGGCCTGGACGGGTGAGGGCGCCCCTCCCCACACGAGCGGGACTAATTGCTGCAAGAAATCGATACGCGATATGCCTCATACCATCCTGTGTCTTTTCGTTTTACGATTGCCGCTGCGCTATTGCCGCCGCTGTCCGGCCACAGTGCGTTGATTCGCCCATCGAACTCTACCGCGGAACTGGCAGCGACCGGATCGCGATCTGGAATCTCGAATGCGCGCAGGCCGTCACGCTCCGTATCCCCGCCTTGTGAGATCAGCAACTGTGTGCCCGTGCCGCAACCGGAGTGAACCGCAGCCAGATCGCTGCCCCATTTCGCGCCGCGGATTACCTGGTCCGTCATCCCATCCACCAGATGCAGCGACCCATCCACCGCGGCCAGCGCCCATAACGTGTAGCTCGATCGCGGAAGCGCCGCCGCCGAATAGAACGAAGGAACGTTAGAGACTTTCCCGATGCCAGGAGAGAGTCCTCCCGTGAAGAAATTGCGCGAGGCCGCGAAGAAGGCCCGCACGCCATTGTCCTCCGGCGTCAGGGGCCAGGGGTCGTCAGTGTCGCTGCAGTTGAGCGTAAGCGGCGCTGTCGCGCTCGATCCGCAAGACGTTCCCGGCAGATAAACATCGAACAGGTGATCGCGGCGCAGGATCAGGCGTCCGCGCAAATCGCGCGGAAAGGTGTGCGAGTGCACGATGGGCAACGAAGCTTCGAGCTCCCATGCTCTTGCCGGATTCGGTCCCGACGAATCCGATCCCTGATGGCGATAGATCGCCACCATGCCATCATCGAGCACGAGCAGGCGAGATCCACCGGGCATTTCGACGAGCGCGAGGTCGAGCATCGGACGTTCTTGCGCGAACAGAAGCGTCGTTTTCAGAACGATCGGCATGGCAGCGGTGAACGGCGTTCCCGTTGGCGATCGGGTCAGCGCGACGATGGCGACCTTCTTTTCGTCGGATCCGATTAATATTTCGGCCGTCCAAACGTATTCGCGCAGGCTCTCGGAGAGAACGACCTCAATGGCTCCCATCGCCTGCTCGGCTTTGGCAGTGCGCACGCCTTTGACCAGCAACTCGGCCTCGAGTGCACTGCGGACGTCGCGCACGGATTTATCGTCGAGCGACGAGCGGTTGGTGACCTCCAGTGCAAAGGCGCCGGGCCCGGCGTCGGCGGCGATCTTGTGTGCCAGTTGGCGGGCCGCTTCTCCCAGACTCGAAGCGCATAGAGACGACGGAAGGAGAATGGTTGCGAGCATGAACGAACTCAGCCAACCAATCCGCAGACCGCTGGACATTCGCGCTCGCATGTGTGGAATGGGCTGATTATAGCGCGGGATGGATAAGGGCTTGTTCATCTCGTCAACCGACGGGCAGGCTGCAACCCTGTGCCTCCTGTGACCTCTGTGGTAAGGATCTCGTTAACCGCAGGGAACACAGAGGGGCACAGGGAAAATCCATGGCCTGCGGCTATTGCTGAGGCTTTCCATCGGAAGTTTCCACGTCTTCCGCCTGGCTTACGTGGCTCGGAGAACTCATTCCGTGCATGATGTCGTTGAAGAAAAACTTTCCGTCCGCTGGGACCATCATGACCTGCAATTTGTCGGAGAGGCGCTCGGCGACAATTTTGTTGATGAGCAGCGGATTCTGCTTCAGGATCGCGGCCTCGCTTGCCATGCGTTCGGCGTCGGCGGAGGCGGTCAGGCGGATGCGCTCGGCTTCGGCCTGCGCCAGCAGCTTGCGGCGTTCCCCTTCGGCTTTACTGTCGATGAGCTTGGCTTCGCCGGCGGCTTCGGCGTTCTTTACGGTCGCTTCCTTGCGCGCTTCGGCTTCGAGCTTCGATTGCTCAATCTGTTTCTGCTTCAGCGGGAGCGTGTACTGCATGGCGTCGGACTCGCCCTTGGCTTGCAGCACGCGGACAGCGGCCTGTCCCTCAGCCTGTTTCACTTCCTGGACCTTGGTCGCTTCGGCGTCGGCCTCGGCGATCTTTACTTGCTTCTGGTGGATCTCGGTCTCCACGCCCATGCGGTCGTTCTCTTGTTCCTTCAGCAGCAGAGACTCTAGGCCCTTCGAATACTCCTCTGGAAGCTGGATGTCGCGGAGCATGACCTCTTTCACCACGATGCCGTCAGCGGCCAGCCGTTTACGAATGATTTCGGCGGAGCGCTGCCGAACTTCTTCGCGCTTGGCGGAGAAAACTTCGCGCACCGTATAGCCTGGCACCAGTTCACGCCACGCGGTTGCCACCACGGGCGGCACGATTTCTTTCTCCAGCGGATGCGGCAGATTGGCTTCAATGTAGTCGAGACGCTTGGGATCAATCTGATAGCGCACGGTAATCGCGAGACCCAGCGTCAGTCCTTCCTTGGCTTGCACGTGGAGCGCCTCGCCTTTCGTCCCACCTTTGGCCAGCGAATCTTCGCTGATGCCGGTAGTGAACAACTGGTCGCGCGTGTTGAACAGTTCGACCCGCTCGACCAGCGGCATCACGAAGTGCACGCCCGGATAAAGCGTTCCGGCCAGCGTGCCTTTGGTCTGGCTCACGCGCACGCCGGCCATGCCGCTGGGGACGATCACAATGCCCGCCGAGATCAGCAGCGGAGCCCAGGCCAGCATCACCAGCGCAACCGACGTGCGCCAGCGGACACTTGGAGCAAGTCCGGGCGCAGGCGTGCCTGCCTCAGGACGGAAGTTCAAACGTCTGCGCTGCCAGGCAATCAGCAGGTAAGCGTCGTAGGAGAGAATTCCAGCGGCGATCACGAACATCGCAATCCCCGCGCTCAACAGCAAATACTTCAACAACAGCATGGTGGTACTCCTTTCAATACCTCGGATCAATACTTCGGCGCGTTTTCAGAAAAGTGTTTAGGAATTTCCGGCCGGCGCGCGAACGCGACGCGGACGATCTGTCCGAAGATAAGTTCTTCGATCAGGAGAGACGCGGCCAGCGAGAATGTAAGACCGCCGATAATTACCAGACCTTGCAGAATCGTTTCCATGATTAGCTCCATGCCTTCGTAGAAAGAAAAAGCAAGCGGACAGCCAGAGCCAGGCAATTGAAAATAAGGAAGTTAATAACGTGCCTGGAAATGGGGGCGTGTCTTCAGCAACGCGGCCGTGTCCATGGGAACACGGGGTTGCGCCGGCTTCGGCTGGCCACGAGATGCGCTCGGCGTAGGCCGCACAGTCATTGGTGCCACACATCACCGCGCGATAAGTGCGCAACAGGTAAACTGCCGTTGCCAGGTTGGCCAACTGACCGCCAGCCTCCTTCCCCCCATGTTTACGCCAGTCGAGAGGCATTGCCATGAAGCCTTTTTCGGTTGGATGTTTCCCCCAAATACTATTCTTGATGTGGATCAGCATCGGCGCTGTTCCGCTGAGCTTGCCCCAGCCTTCCGCCTCTTCGCCCACACTTGATAAGGCCGCTCTCGCGCCCGTTCGTGAACGACAACCGCGTGCGCTCCCAGGGGCCAGGTCGTGCTGCGGGAACGAAATTGAGTATCTCGGGAGTTATTTCTCGGACGGAAAATTTAGAACGACCACCCGAATCGACTATGACAACGTCCGCAGTCGGGGCTCGCGTCCTGGCTCCTCTGGGGTCTGGTCGCGTCCCAGCGAGGTTCCCGATTTCATCGACCTTCATCCCAGGGAGCGTGTCGAAGAGAACTATGAACCGCCTGCCCATGCTGCCAAACCCGTAAAAGGAAAGTCGATGCTGGCGGCGCTTCGGGACAACATTGTCACCTTTGCCTACGGACACGAACGAATTCTTATGGCGCCCCATCACGTTGCGGTTGACTCCCGCGGACGCGTCCTCATTGTCGACCGCGACATCCGCGCCGTGCACGTTCTCGGCGCCCCCGATTCCTTCCGCATCGCTGGGGGCCCGCATCGCCGCCTCCTGCGGCCCAACGGGATCGCGGTGGACGCAGACGACAACATTTACATCGCCGACTCCGAACGCGGACTCGTCCTCGTGTACGCTCCCGACGGGAAGTTTCTTCGCTACATCGGCAAACGCGAAAACGAGGGTCTGTTTCACTCTCCAACGGCGATTGCCATTGACCGCAACACTGGCCGGCTGTTTGTGCTCGATACACCTCGTCACGTCTTGTTTGTGCTCACTCTCGAAGGCAACATCCTCAAACGCATCGGCCGGCCTCGCCCGCATGCCATCGGAAGAGCCGTTAACGAGACCATTCCGATGGACCTTGACTATCCCACCGAGATGGCGATTGGGAACAACGAGCTGGTGGTGGTGGACTCAGCCAATTCACGGATCCATGTCATGGATCTGCAGGGCCACCCTGTGTCGCAATTCATGATTCGTGCCATCCCAGACCCAACCATCACGGACAACGTGGGACTGGGCGTAGACCTGACCGGCAATATCTATGTGAGCAACACTACCGACTCGCATGTCAGAATTTACGGCCGCGATGGCAACCTGCTCGGTTCCTTTGGCGGAAACGGCACGGAGATTGGAGAGTTTAATTCTCCCGCCGGTCTGTGTGTTGATGGGAGAAACCGCCTCTACATTGGTGACACGAACAATAGCCGGGTCCAGGTATTCCAACTCAGTGAGAACCTTGAGGCCGAGAGAAATGCGGGCCTCAGGCCACGAGAATAGAAGTCCAGCGAACTCCCGGCCTAGCTAGTTCCATACATGGGATGCGGAGCGGAAGGAAGTTGCCGGGTTCCTGCGGCCAGAACTCGATCGGATCGAAAAAAAGCCGCCATCAGACTTGCGCTGAAGGCGGCACCAAAGGAGCACGAGGAACTTGACTTGCGAAAACGTGGACAAAGCCCGAATTAGCCGCGCAGCTTGCGCCGCACCAGGCTTGCAATCCCGATGAGACCGGTCGAGAGCAGCAACAGACTGGCCGGTTCCGGTGTGGACAGCGACGCTTTTCGATAGCCGATGAATTCCTGCGGACCGTTGCCCGGGCTTCCACCGACAGGCGTGTAAAGCGCCAGCCCTCTAAACTCGCTCGCCGGAGCATGCTGTGCCAACAGCAGAGCGTTGCTATCGAGGGCCAGCACCGCACTGTTTGTCGTGATGCCCTTGCTGAACAGGTTCCATACCGCCCAGTTGCCGGTTTGGGCGCTATACGTCCCATTCATCACGCCCATGAAGATGATGCCCGCCGCCTTGTAATCCATGATGTCCTTGCCAAACAGGCCTTTGCCGGAAAGAAGTCCGCTGACGTTGGCGTTCCAGCTCTCACCGGCGGAGATGTGGTTGTTGAACGAGTCACACATCATGGCTGTGGCCTTCCCACCGTTGATCGAGAAATAGTAAGGATAGGTGTAGTAGCCGCCTGAGACGTTCGTACCCGGATAAAGGAACGTCATTTTGACCGTGGCGGAATCAGCCGAGGCCAGCGTGGAGAAGAGCAGGGCTACAACCAGCGACAAGAGAAAGCGGCGACGTAACACGATGGATCCTCCAACAAATTCGAATTCGATTACTCTCGTTCTCGTCAAACTTTCCTGGCGGGGAGGATGCAACATATAAGTGCACCCGCCATGCCAATAGAGGCACAAGTTTGTGCCCGCTGCTGCAAGCACTTGCCAGTTGAGGAAACAGGAAAGTGAAAAAGTTTGCGGACATCCTGGTCGCCGTTGTGGAAGTGAATCAGCGCGGGGTAATCGGAAGGAAGTAACCATGACCGCCAGAACCGCCCATCCAGCGCGGGTTCTACGGAGTTAAGCTTCCAGCGGCATGAAACTCCACCTGCACCGTGTCGCCAACTTTGAGGAAAAGCACGCTCGGGTTTTTCATCCCCCACTGCACGTATGGAACCTGAAACGAGGCCTTCACGGTCCAGGCGCCCCCGGTGAAAGTTACTTCGACGGGGAAAGTAACTTCATGATCAGCACCATGCATGGTAAACACGCCGTGAACCTGGAGCGTGGAAGCGCCCTCCGCGGCGAGTGCGCCCTCGGCGCGAGCGGGGTGGAAGACAATCTCCGCATAGCGCCAGCTCTCAATTACATCCTTGTGCATTTTGTTATCACGGGAACCGTTGCCGGTCTTGCCGCTGGTGGCGTCGAACGCGATTTCTCCGCTGGCCTTGCCAGTTGTGGGATCGAACTGAATGGCGCCACGTTTCAGCAGGAACTTGCCCTTTACCGTGTGCAGGTTGCCGGCCAGAGTGATGTCGGCCCCGCTTCGAGCAACGTCGAGTTGCAGCAGGAGTTCATGGCTAACCGGCGCCGGCTGGGCGACTGGCGCCACTGTCGCGACTAGCAGGCCGATCTGAGCAAGAACGATCGAACGAAAAGCTCTTGTCATCGCTTCAGGCCTTCAGCAGTTCCCAGCCCAAGGCAATTCCGTTTGAGATGTGATCCTGCGTGGAGCCTTCGCCCACGTGCATGGCTAACATTCCAGCAAAAGATCGAGGACTCGACTGGAATACCTGCATGGTGCGTCGTCGCAAATGGCGGTGTCTGGCCATGAACAGCATCAAGCGAGCCATGAGCGCAGGACGGCGGAGCAGCCGGCGATGGCCCTGTTGATAGCGGGCAAGGTCTCCGCTCGCCAGGCAATCGCCGAGCAGCGCGGCTTCCCGAAAGCCGAGGCAAATACCTTCTCCGGTGATGGCGTCCACTCCGCCCGAAGCGTCGCCTACTAATACTGTTCGCCCGCGATACACGCGCCGCAACCGCCGGGTGACGGTGATCGCGCCCCGCTCGCTGGAAGAGTGTTCCGCATTTTCGAGGCGCGCCGAAAGTTCCGGAAACTCCCCAAGCGCGTTTTCAAGTCGCAGCTTAGGGTTGGACGAGATCAGCGCAACGCCAACTTCTTCGCGGCTCACGGGCGTGACGTAAACCTGGCAGCGTCGGCCCCAGTGCAGTTCCATGAAGTCGGTCCAGGGGGCGACGCGGTAGTGGCGCCGGAATCCGAAGCGCCGATTCCTTCTTGGAGGCGCACCCATTTCGTGTGGATCGAGCTTTGCCCAACTGCGGACACGGGAACTGGCTCCGTCGGCCCCCACCACCCAGCGCGCGCGCACCAATTCTCCCGCCATTTCTCCCGCCACGAGCGCGCCTTCTGGATGAAGCCCGGTGACCGTCGTATTCCACAACACGTGAACGCCGCAGGCCGCCGCGTGATCCATCAGGACCCTATGCAGACTCGTGCGCCGGATTCCAAGCGCCGCTCCGCGAGGAAACGTAGCCTCAGCTCTTCTGCCGTCGCTCACGAAACGAACGCCGCGGAACGGATAAGCTTCGCCCTCGGGAATCGTAATGCCGAACTGGTGCAGAACCTCGACTCCTTCCGGCATCAGTCCCTCGCCGCACGACTTGTCGATCGGCGGAACAGCGCCATCCGCCACCACCACGCTCAAACCGCGACGGCGCGCAGCAATGGCCGTAGCCAGACCGACAGGTCCGCCGCCGACCACGAAGACATCCACCGGATTTGGAAAACGGTTCACAGGTTTTGTTTTCTTTGAAACCTTGAAACTTTGAAACCTTGAAACCTGGCTTCTTCCTACCATTCCAGCAAAACAAACTCCGAGCAGAACCCCGGGCCCATCGCCGCCAGCAAGCCAAGCGTGCCGGGGGCGGGCCGGCGATTCTTCATGACTTCTTCGAGCACCACCAACACCGAAGCCGACGACAAATTGCCCGTCCGGCGCAGGCATTGCCAGGAGACGTCGAGCTCGCCATTGTTCAAGCCGAGCGCCTCCGCGGTCGCTTCCAGAATCTTCGGTCCGCCGGTATGCAGCGCCCAGCTGCCGATGTCGGCCCGAGTCAGCCCGCGTTCGGCAAGAAAATCAGCGAGATCGTGCGCCAGATTTTTGCGCACCAGATTCGGAATTTCGCGCGAGAGAACTATGCGAAAGCCTTTTTCCGTTACGTCCCAGCCCATCATCTCTTCCGTGTCGGGATAGAACACTGAGCGGGTAGCGAGGATGCTGGGGCCGGAAAGTCCGCAATCCGCTCCGGCCACGATCACCGCGGCCGCGCCGTCGCCGAACAGCGAGGACGAAATCAGGTTGGCCATCGATACATCCCCACGCTGAATGGTGAGCGAGCAGAGTTCGACCGACAGCACCACCGCAGCCTGATCCGGATAAGCGCGCACATAATCGGCGGCGCGCGAAATGGCCGCTGCGCCCGCCACGCAGCCCAGCCCGAAAATCGGAACGCGGCGGATGTTTCTGCACAATCCCATCTTGTTGATCAGCAGCGCGTCAATCGATGGACTGCTGATGCCGGTCACGGAAACAAAAAAGAACGCGCCCAGATTGCGGCCATGCAACCCCGCGTGCGCCAGCGCGCCGGCAATCGCCTTCTCACCCAGCTCCTTAGCGGTGCGAATCCAATGATGGTTGGCCTCGCCCCAGGTCTTCATCTTCAGATATTCTTCTTTGGGAAGAGACAGGAAGCGTCCGTCAACGCTGACGTGACGATGCAAACGCCGCAGCACCTGCGGATTTTCGAGCTGGTCGCCCCAGTATTCCTGCAGCGCCCCGAGCAACATCTCCTGGGAGTAGTAATGCTCGGGAAACGCGCTGGCCGCACCGACAATTCGCATGGTTTTTCCGATCTCAGGAGGGCCTGCGCGCATCTCGCCGCCGAGGCACCAGAAATTGTATGCCGATTAAAGGAGTTTAGATGCGGAGGATAGTGTTAAATTTGTAAAAACTTGGTAACGGAAGGACCAACCAGTGAAGAGATTCATCATCGGAATGCTGCTCGGTTTCCTCGTCGTGCCCTTCGGGGTTTACCTCTATTTCGCAAGTGGCAGCGCTCCCGTTGCCACCACCGATTCGGACCTGCCCTTCGAAACTCTTCTTGCGCACAAGGCTTTGAATGCGCGCCTCGCCAAAGACGTGCCGAAGAATGTCCCGGTTCAAGCGACCGAAGGCAACTACCTGGACGGCGCCGACCTTTACAAGCGGCATTGCGCGGTTTGCCACGGCCTGCCGCTGACGCCGAAGTCGTCGATTGCGGCGGGAATGTATCCGCGGCCGCCGCAGTTGTTCGAGGGCAAAGGCGTGACCGACGATCCGCCGGCCGAAACCTACTGGAAGATCTTCAATGGCATTCGCCTGACCGGCATGCCCGGTTTCAGCAAATCGCTTACTGAAAATCAGATGTGGCAAATAGCCATCCTGCTGGCCAATGCCGACAAGCTGCCAGCGTCGGCAAAAGCGGCGCTGGTCGCGCCCATCGCATCGAGCGTGCCTGCGACCATGCCGCTGGTGTCGCCGGTACCGCCCGCTCCGGCGTTTCCGAGTTCCGCGCCGCCAAAGTGAGCGGGCTGAACCTGAATGGTTCGTGATGCAAGTGAGTTTCGTATCGGGGCATGCCTTCAGGAATGCCGCAAGCATCAACATCGCCGCGCCTTCAGGCGCTGGATTCCGGAATTCGAGTTTCGCCGCAGTCTTGAACGCGTCAGCGAGCGCTAACCCTCAAGCCTCGTCTCGCGCTATCGTGTACACATGGCGTTCGGACGTCCCAGGAAACTCTTCACCGAAGCCGAGCTGTACGAATACGCCGTAGGCGCGCTGGCGCGCCGCATGCGCTCGGTCGCGGAACTGAAGCGCCTGCTCCGCAACCGGGTGGAAGCGGATACGGAAATCGGCAAGACTCTGGTGGAACTGATTGTCGTTCGCTTGAAAGACCAGGGCTATCTGAACGACGCCAAGTACGCGGCGGCCTTTTCGTCGTATCGCCGTGACAACGAGAAATTCGGGCGCATGCGCGTCGTCAACGACCTGAAGGCCAAGGGAGTGCACGGCGACGTCATCGAAAAAGCGGTTTCTTCGGTCTATGACGACGTGAAAGAAGAAAATCTGGCGCGCGCCTATCTCCGCCGCAAACGCCTGCAGAAGCCCAAGGACAGAGACCAGAAGCAGGCAGCCCGTGTCTTCCGCCAGCTGATGCGCGCCGGGTTCGGAGCTAAAACCATATTCACCATCCTGAAAAAATGGGACGTGGACGAAGAGACGCTAACCGAACTCGAGAACGAGACTTCGGATGGGTAAGCTAAGGTTTCAAAGTTTCAAAGATTCGTCTCTTCTCGGATTCGCGCGACCCGGTGGGTTTCCTTGAAACTTTGAAACTTTGAAACCTCGTCCTTGCTGGTTGCGCCCATCCCCATCACTCTGATACAACTTTTCACCTAACCATCTCTGCAACTTGTATGGAGGAACTATGAAAACGAAGTTCTCATTAATCATTGCAGCCGCGCTGCTGACTCTGACTGCGTTCTCGCACGGACAGGCCGGAACCGACGTCAAGAAAGCGGCCGACGATACCGGCAAAGCGACCGATACCGCCGCGAAGAAGACGGCGAGCGCCACCAAGACCGCCGCCAAGGACACTGGCAAAGCCACCGAAACCGCTGCCAAGGATACCGGGAAGGGCGTGGAAAAAGGCGCCAAGGCGACCGGCGAAGCCACCGAGAAGGTCGCCGACAAGACCGGCTCGGCTACCAAGACCGCTGCCAAGGATACCGGGAAGGGCGTGGAAAAAGGCGCCAAGGCGACTGGCAAGGCCACGGAAACCGCCGCCAAGGACACCGGCAAAGCCACCAAAACCGCTGCCAAGGATACCGGCAAAGGCGTGAAGAAGGTTGGCGAGAAAACCGAAGACATAGTTAAGTAGAATCTGTTGCATCGTGACGTAGGTCTGGAAGGTAAATCCACTTTTTCTGGACGGCGTCGAAGTGCTGTTTTGCGCAGCCGGTCTTCGACGCCGCCAGTTCTGTCGCCGGGCAAGATCGGATCTCCCTCCGTGTTTCCCTGTGCCCCTCGGAGCCTGCCCTGAGCGAAGTCGAAGGGTCCCCTGTGGTTATCGTTTAGAATCTAGTTTCCATGCTCACCGGCTCCGAAATTCGCCGCAAGTTCCTCGACTTCTTCATTCAGAAGGGACACCGCGAGGTGCACTCCTCGTCGCTTGTCCCGGCGAACGATCCGACGCTGCTCTTTACCAACGCCGGCATGAACCAGTTCAAGGACGTTTTTCTGGGCCTCGAAAAGCGCGACTACGCGCGCGCGACCACCTCGCAGAAATGCGTGCGCGCGGGCGGCAAGCACAATGATCTGGAGAACGTAGGCTTCACCAATCGCCATCACACGTTTTTCGAGATGCTGGGAAATTTTTCGTTTGGCGACTACTTCAAGAAAGACGCCATCGCCTACGCGTGGGAGCTGATCACTTCTCCGGAATGGTTTGGGATTGAGAAAGAGAAGCTCTACGTCACGATATTCGAAGGCGCGGGGCCGCTTGAAGCGGGATTTGATGTCCCGCGAGATGATGAGGCGGAACAGATCTGGCTAGGCGTTGGCGTCCCGAAGGAACGTATCTTCGCGTTTGGCATGAAGGATAACTTCTGGCAGATGGGGGACACGGGCCCTTGCGGGCCGTGCAGCGAGATTCACTACGACATGGGCGTCGCCGCTTCGGATCAAGGACACACCGATTGCAAGTTCGGATGCGACTGCGGGCGATATGTGGAGCTGTGGAATCTGGTGTTCATGCAGTACGATCGCCAGCCCGGATTTACGAAGCTGTTGCCCAAGCCGTCGATTGACACGGGGATGGGATTAGAACGCATCGCCGCTGTGCTGCAGGGCGTGATCTCGAACTACGACACGGACTTATTTACGCCCCTGATCAAGCGTGCGGCGGAGGTGACGGGAACTTCACTTAAGAAGGAACTTAACAAGGAAGCACATACGAAGTCGGCTGCCTCGCTCCGAGTAATTGCCGATCACTCGCGGGCGGCCACGTTCCTCATTAGCGACGAAGTGCTGCCAACAAACGAGGGTCGCGGCTACGTTCTGCGTAAAATCATCCGCCGCGCAATCACGCACGGACGGTTGCTCGGCCAGACAAAACCCTTTCTGCACAGGATGGTATCCGCGGTTTGTGACTCCATGCAAGATGCATACCCTGAACTGAAGGAGTCCGCTGATCGCATTTCAAGAGCGGTCTTGGCGGAGGAGACGAGATTCGCTCACACTCTGGAACTCGGCTTTAGCGCCCTCGAACAAGAGATAGTTCAAGCCCGGCAGGAGGCCGCCGCACGCGCAAGAATAGCCGAGGGAGTTAGGGAGGTCTGGGACAACAGCCAAGAAATCAAGCAAGTCCTGCAAAGAATCGGTGGGCCTAGTGACACCGTTCCGCTATCCATCGAGCCGCGTCTTGATGGGGCGAAAGCGTTTAGGCTCTACGAAACCTTTGGTTTACGTAGGGATTTCATTGAAGACATCTGCCGCGATCAGGACGTTGTTCTTGACCATGAAGGTTTTGATGAAGCGCTTGCCGAGGAGCAGGCACGCGCCCGCGCCTCGTGGAAAGGTGCGGCCAAGCAGACGGCGAATCCTGCCTACCAACAACTCCCGAGATCAGACTTCGAAGGGTATCGGCGGACGCGTTCGGACAACTGTGAAGTCCTCGCCATCATCAAAGGCGGCCAGGGTGCGCAGGAACTCAAGCCCGGCGAGTCCGGCGAGATCATCCTAGACCACACGCCCTTCTATGCCGAATCCGGCGGCCAGGTCGGCGATCGCGGATGGCTCTATTCTGACGATCACAACACCGTCGTCGCCGAAGTGACTGGATGCTACTACCCGGTGCAGGGCGTGCGCGCGCATCAGGTGGTGGTCAAGAACCCACCCTCCGCAAAAAACGCGGAAGGGTGGGGCACCCTTCGCGTTGGGCAGAAAGTGGATGCCGTGGTCGATACCTCGATTCGCGAGGCGACCATGCGCAATCACACGGCTACGCATCTGCTCCAGGCGGGGCTGCGCGAGGTTCTCGGCAAGCATGTGAAGCAGGCGGGATCGCTGGTCGCTCCCAATCATCTGCGCTTTGATTTCTCCCATTTCACCGGCGTTGCCGAAGAAGAACTGCAAGATATAGAAGACATCATCAACAAAGAAGTTCTGCGCAATGAGCGGGTCGAGGTCATCGAAAACGTTCCGATTGACGTGGCCGTCAACGAGTATCACGCGATGGCGCTGTTCGGCGAGAAATACGGCGACAGGGTGCGCGTGATCAAGATCGGAGATTTTTCCACCGAACTGTGCGGCGGCACGCACACCGGCGCGACCGGCGAGATCGGCCTGATCAAGATTTTGAAAGAGGGAAGCGTTTCGTCCGGCGTACGGCGCATCGAGGCCGTGACCGGAGAAGGATCGCTGCGCCACTTCCGCAAAGATCACGAACTGGAAGACGTGGTCGCAAGCCTCGTCGGTCCCACCCTTTCGCAAAAACCGCGAAAGGATGGGGCACCCCCTGCCGAGGAGATGCCGGCTTCTCCGGCCGAGGCTTTGAAACTGGAACTAGAAAAGAAGGACGCCGAAATTAAACGCTTAGCGCGAGAACTCGATCAGGCGCGGATGAAGTCGGCGTCGTCAAGCACGGCCAACATCGGCGAAAAAGTCAAAGAGGTCCGCGGCGTCAAAGTCCTCACCCACCGCGTGGATAATCTGGAGCGTGCGCAGATGCGCACACTGGTCGATCAGCTTCGCGACAAGCTCGGCTCCGCCGTGGTCGTGCTGGGTTCAGCCTCGAATGGCAATGTCTCGCTGATCGTGGGCGTGACCAAAGATCTCACCAGCCGCATCCAGGCGGGAAAAGTCATTGGTCCAGTGGCGCAAAAAGTCGGCGGAAAAGGCGGCGGGCGTCCGGACTTGGCCGAAGCGGGCGGCAAAGATGCGGAGGCGCTGGACTCGGCTCTGAGTGAGGCTTACAGTGTCGTGGAGTCGTTGTTAGGGTAACCCGGATAGTTCCTGGAAGTTTATGGATGATCGCATACATTTCATCGAGCACCAGGGCAAGCGGATTCTGCTGCTGGACTTTTCGCACGCCAATGCGCACGAGATGCAGCTCTTGCATGAGTATGTGAGGGTCATAGTGGCGCAGCACGGCCACGAGTCGGTGGTCACACTCGCCGATTTCACCGGCGCCACCGTGGATCACACGGTTGCCACCAGGATCAAAGAAGTGCTGGCGCTCGACCGGCCGTTCGTGAAGAAGACGGCATGGGTCGGCACCGAGAGTATCCCGCACGCTCTCATGGAAAGTTTCCACAATTTTTCCCAACGCGAGATTGCGACGTTCAAGACACGCGAGGAAGCGATGGACTGGCTGGCGAAAAGGTAGTCCCCGGAATTTGCGGGCCTGATCCCTGTCTATTTACATAGCCATCTCCAATAGCTATAATCAAGACATGCAAGTCAGCGTGGCCGATGCCAAGAACAAGTTGCCGGAATTGATTAAAGCGGTCGAGGATGGAAAGCCCGTAACCATCTGCCGCCGGGGTGTGCCGGTCGTGGACATCGTGCGCACCAAGAAGCCTACGGGCAGGAAGCGAATGCTGGGGACGCTGAAAGGCAAAATTCAGGTGCTTGACCCCAATTGGTGGAAGCCTATGAGTACGGAAGAGCTGGAAGATTTCCTCGCGGGGCGCGTGTAGGGTGCGCCTGCTTCTTGATACCGCCATTCTGATTTATGCGGTCGAGGCGCCGGAGCGGCTCAGCAAGCGAGCGACCTCCGCTTTGGAGAACCCAGACAATGTTCTCGAGTTAAGCGCAGTTTCCATAACAGAGATCGCCATCAAAGCGTCTCTGGGCAAACTGCAGCTCAACGCCGCGAATGCGCGCCAGGCGGTTCAGGACCTGGATATTCGCATACTGCCCTACACCGGTAATCATGCCCTGCGCTTGTTTGAATTGCCGCTTCATCATAGCGATCCTTTCGACCGCCAAATCATCGCTCAGGCATTGTCCGAAAAAATTTCCGTGGTGACGCCGGACGAGAAATTCAGGTTGTACCACGGAGTCAAAATTATCTGGTGAGGGGTGTTCTCAGTTCCCTCGCGATTCGATGTGAGGTGGGTTAGGGTAACAATTTTTCTGAGAACTGAGAACTGAGAACTGCCCTTCAGCTTCTCCACCTCAGCGTCACCGGCCCGCTCATAGGATGCCGGAATTCGCCCCCGTTTTTCTTCATTTCCAGCATCGCGTTCTTCAAACCGAAATACCATTTGGCGGGACGGTCGGCGTCGTCAATCAGCATTAAATGTGGATTGTGTTTCAGGCCCTCGGACTGCAGCTCCATGGTGCGGCGGTCCTGCTCCACGAATTTCGCGAAGACGAATTTCAGCAGCTCGGGACCGAAGGGAATCCAGCGAAACAAATTCCATGCGGCCACCACGTCGATGCGGCACTGAGTGCGGGTGATGGGAGTGACCGTGGTCAGGCTCGCGAACCAGTATTTGCCGGCGCGAATAATCTCCGAGCGCAAATTCGGCAGGACGAAATCGATGGTCGTCGAAATCGAATCGGCGTCCGCATAAAGGCGCAGCAGTTTGTAGGGAGCGCTGTTGGAACTGGGCGTATGCGCGCTCATGCGAAATCCGTAGGGGATAGGTTCGAAGTTTTTCTGCTTTTCGTGAATCGACTTTTGCGTGCGCCACCACCACGCTTGGTGGACGAAGGGACCGTGCGCCGGGTCCATCAGACCGATGATCCCGTGGTCGACGGAGCAAGGCAGGTCGGCGGTGAGATAGGCGAGTTTGTAGCGCTTGCTGAACTTCGGAATCTCGGGTGCTGGAACCGGAGCGGGCGCGGATTTTGAGAATCCAGCGCCGGCCGGGCCGGGATCGGGAATAAAGACCCAGACAAAATCGTCGCGCTCCTCGCAGGGATAACTGCCCGCGTAAATGCGGTCGATTTTCAGAGTCTGCTCGGCGACGAGCGACGGAATCAGCCGGCACTGGCCGGAGTGGGCGTCGAATTTCCAGCCGTGATAGGAGCATTCGATTTGTTGGCCGTCGAATTGTCCGCAGGAAAGCGGCATGCCGCGATGCGGGCAGGCGTCGCGCAGGGCAAAGGCTTGGCCTTGCTGATCGCGTCCAATGACCAGGGGCTGTTCGAGCAGCATCGTCTTGGCGAGTTGTCCGCGGTGGAGTTGATTGGCCGGGAGCGCGCGATACCAGAAGCCGAAGAGCATGAGCGCATCGGGCGTCTGGGACTGGAGTGGGAAGTCATCAGGCATCGGACAGGTGAGGATACCGCAGTAGATCAAAAACTTGAACCGCCGAGACGCAGAGGACGCCTAGAGCCCCTAGAGCGACAAACGAAGATCAAAACCTTGAACCACAGGGGACACGGAGGGACACGGGGGAAAATCTGAGCCAAGAGCGACGGATATTACCCGCGCTCTTCGGGGCGCAGGCGCGTCTTGAGCTGGACGTAAGCTTTGCGGGCGACGCCGGGCTGTTCGATGTGGGTGAGGAAGAGCTTGCGCAAGGCGGCGGTGGTCAGGCGGCCTTCAAGGTAGGCGTCGTAGAGATCGTTTCCCGTTAGATATCCGAGTTGCTCGACGACGTATTCGCACTTGTGGCCGGTGAAGGCTGGGGCTTGCGTAGCGCGAGAATCCTGTTCGCGGTGTTGAATCAAGAAATCGAGCGCCTCAACCGCATCGGCGAAGGGAAGCGAAGTCTGATGTTCGAGGTCTTCACGCGTCACATCGAACAATTCCGCGATATCGGTGTCGCGCAGAGCGGGACGTGCCGGATGCAATATGCGCGACCCGAAACAGGCGAGCGCGTTTTCCATAACGGTCATGTAAAACGCATCGTCGTTGTCGAGCGACTGCGCGGCAGGTGCAGTGTGCCCCGCGGTGTGCTGTGCTAAAGCCTTGCCCTGGCAAGGACAAAGATTCGGCAATCCGCGGCACGCCTGATGCAGGAAGCGAGTGGCGTCTTCGGCGGAGGACGTCATGCGAAACTGCCGCACGTACACGGCGTTGATGGGTATGAGGTAGACGCTGCCACGCTCGCGAACCTGCCGGAGCAGAGATCGGCGATGTTCAGCGGTGAATCCTTTGCGCGATAACAGCCGGTGCAGCAGCGCGTTCGAGCTGCGCGAATGAACTTCGGGCATCAGGTCAACCAGCAGCCGCGGCTGCGTAGTGTTGTGCGGGGAGTACTGATTGATGCCGAGAAAACGCACCATGCCGTCGATCAGGTTGTAGAGCGTCGGACCGAGGTCGGGAGCGCTGTGGTCATTATCGCTGCGTCCCCAGCGGTCGAGGCAGAGGCGGTAATGCTCGTATTTCTCCAGCGGCGTGGCGTTGAAGACGCAGAGAACATGCTCGCGGACGTCTTTGCGGAGTTCGTTGCATACTTCGACGGCTTCGACATGGTCGCGAGCTTCTCCGGCGGCGCGCCAGTACAGGGCATCGACATTTTGCAGGACGGTGAGCATCGGCTCCGCTGGCAGCCGCTGCTGCAGCAGCGCCGGCAGATGCTGGGGCGCGAGATGCGACTCACCGAAAAGAATCAGGATCAGCGCGTCGGAATGGCGCTGCCGGAGTTCGGCAATCTTGTCGGCGGCGTGACGGTCACGCGCCCCGATCTTGCGCAGATCTTCGCGAGGCATGCAATCGAGCCCGTAGATGGATGCGCCGCGGTCGCGCGCGGCGGAGAGCAGTTCGTAAAACGGCGCCCAGTCGTATCCCCAGTCGAGTTCAAAGCGGATGCGCTGGTGCAGTTCATTTTCGTCAATCTCGCCGCGATACCATTCGTCGAGAATGTGCTGGTCGCGGGAAAAAATAGTTTCGACTCCCAGCACGATGGGTCGCTGCTGGAGTTCAGAATCGCGGAGGATTTCAGCCAAATAGCGCTGCGAACTGGGCAGGGCATGGTAATCGCCGACCAGGACCGTTCCAGCTTGGGCGATTTCGTGGCGTACATCGCTCGCGGCGAGAACTTTTTCGTAAGAACGGTAGGCTTCGCGAAAGTCGCGCAGATATTTGCGTCCCGCAGCCGGATCAATGGCGCGAATCTCACGCTCCACGCTGGCGATGGCGTGGAGTTGGGCGGCACTGCGTCGCGATCGTAAGATGCTGGTGGTGGCCATGATTCGTCGTTGGTCGTTGGTCGCTAGTCGTTAGCCGGTCGCTGTTGGGCGCTCGCTGTTTCGTATCAGGGCATCGCTTTAGCGATGCCGTAAGCCTCCGAACTCAGGTGCCCCTTTAGGGGCTGCGCATCGAAATAATGACTCTTTCCGCACCTGCTATCCTTGACTTGCTTTTCCTGCGTCCCTATCCTCAGTTTTTCGAGGCCGTGAACCGAAGTGAGCCTCGTGGAGCGCCGACTTTGCCCCTGACCCCGGAAAACCTGACTGTTGCCACGACCGGCGCCAGTGGATCGATATTTCTGAAGCATTTTCTACTCACCGTGGAACGCGATCCGCGGGTGAAGACGGTAAACGTCATCGCTTCCGACAGCGGCCTGCGCGTCCTGGCCGAAGAACTCGCTATCGAAGGCCGTTCTGATCTCCTACGTCAAATCATCGGCGCGCCTTCGGCAAAGATTCAGCAGCAGTCCAACACCGATATCGGGGCGAACGTGGCCAGCGGGTCGTATCCTTCCGACGCGATGGTCGTCATCCCGTGCAGTGTCGGCACCCTTGGCCGCATTGCCAACGGCACCGCCTCGCACCTCATCGAGCGCGCCGCCGATGTGACTCTTAAGGAGCGTCGGCCGCTCGTGCTGTGCGTGCGCGAGACGCCGCTGAACAAAATCCACATCCGCAACATGTCGCTAGCGGCGGATGCTGGCGCGACGATCTTCCCGCTGATCCCAACGTTTTATAACCACCCGTCGAGCGTCGATGCCATGGCACAGGAATTCGCCAACCGCGTGCTGGCGCATTTAGGACTGGCCCAACCAGATGCATACCGCTGGAAGGGCTAGTGTTCCCGTAGAGACGCGCCTTGCCGCGTCGGCAGCACAGACGGGGCAAGCCCCGTGTCTACACATGGAGCGATGCCAAAGATCGATGACTTCGGGGAAGCCTTTCCTGCTTTGCAGGGGTTCTTTCAGTCTAGGGAAGGGGCAGTAACGAAGGTAGGTATCTGGCGGGCATGTACTGCGAGTATTTCCGTTCCGCTATACTCAACCGCGTGCAACCAGTCGACCGGAAATTGGAAAGCCCATCCTCACCTGCCCGGCTCCTCGACGGTTTCCTTGACGGTTTCTTTGATAAGAACGGCGTGATGGAGGCCCTGGTGTGCGCGGTTACCGCGCTCGCCTATCTGGGCACACTTTCGTTCGGCTTCGTTTATGACGACAAGCCAGTGATCGTGGACAATGTCGTCATCCATTCCTGGCGCTTCCTGGCGCATTACTTCATTCCTCAGATTTCGGCCGGCACCGCGCCACCCTCAAGCGGGACCTTTTATCGGCCAATCGTGCTCCTATGGCTCCGGCTTAACCACGCGATTTTTGGTCTGCATCCGGCGGGATGGCACTTCGCCATGCTGGCGTTGCATGTTCTGACGACGTACCTCGTCTTTGTGGCAGCCGGAAAGTTGACCGGCAGTCGCAGGACTGCCGCCCTGGCTGCCATTCTCTTTGGTCTGCATCCGGTTCACGTGGAAAACGTTGCCTGGCTTTCCTCCGTGAACGACTTGCTCATGACCGCGTTGCTGCTCGGCAGCTTCCTTGGGTATCTCAACTTTCGCCATGGCAGAAAGATCACATGGATGGCAACATCCGTGTTTTTGTTCGGATCGGCGCTGCTCTCGAAGGAAACCGCAGCCGTTTTTCCACTTCTGCTTTTTGGTTTCGCGGTGATCTTTGCGCCGGCACGCGCCACCGAAAATTCAGAGCCGGCTTGGTCGGCCTGGAAAGGTTCGGCCTTAAAGGACGGTCTCGCTTCGATTCCTTATTTCACGGTTCTTGCGATCTATCTCACTGCCCGGAGAATGATGCTTCATGGCATGGCGCAATCCCTCGCGCCTCTCAGTTGGACCACCATGGTTCTTACCTGGCCATCGATCCTGTGGTTCGATCTGAAGCATTTGCTGCTTCCCATCTCCTCCAGCGAGTTCTACTCGCTGGCCTATGTAACCGCGCCGGGCTTTGAGAACTTTCTGCTGCCCGTCATTTTCCTGCTGGGCGCTTTGGTCGCGGCGGGGTACGGGATTTCTAAGCTCCCTGACCGTCGCGTTGGAGTTTTCGCTTTGGGGTGGGCGATTCTGACCATCCTGCCCACTTTATATTTGCGGGCAATTGCGCCTGACAATTTTGTTCACGATCGTTTTCTTTACCTGCCTTCCGTGGGGATTGTGATTCTGATAGCGCTGGCGGTCGAACAAGTCTCTGCCTCAAGAACGCTACAGAGAACGGCGGTGGCGATTCTCTGTATTGCCGCTTTCATCGGCACCCTGATTCATCAGGTGCAGTGGGCCAGCAACATTCTGCTCTACCAGAACGCAATGATGTACGCGCCTCAAAACCCGATCGTACAGGTCAACCTGGCCAATGAACTCGGCGATATAGGCCGTTATGACCGTGCTGTCCCTTTGTACTTGAGCGCGCTCCAGCGCGATCCACGCTTCTGGCTGTCTAACTACGACTTGGGTTACGCCTATTACCGAATGGGAAGGTTTTCCGATGCCGAGGACTATCTGACGCGCGCGACTCGGATCGATGATAAGGATCCAGACCAATTCATCTATCTCGCCCGTGCCCAGATGGAACAGGGGAAATTGGTGCAGGCAGCCGAGAATGCCGAGCGTGCTCTGCAAAGGGGGCCAAACTCGCCTGGATTCCATTTCGTTCTGGCTAAGATCCTGGAGGCCAGCGGCAACCGCGAGCGGGCAATCGCCGAATACCAGGCGGAAGCGTCCCTTCACCCCGAAAACGCGTTAGCCAGAAGCGAGCTACAGAGACTTCAATCCGCGCAATAATGCACCTGATTTCGGGCGCCGCAGCGGTTCACCGGGGTTGCACTTGCCTTTGGGTGGCGCAGCGGTTCACCGCTGCGATAGCTGGGATATTTTTGGAGTCGGCTTTAGCCGCTGCGGGGACTGCGACCTGCTCAACTACGCAAAGTTCTGCCGATTGGGACGGTTCTTCTTAGTGATGCTGCCCAGCGTCTGATACCAGGCGACCACCCAGGGGACGAGCAAAGAAAACACCAGGCGCGCGGGCAGAGTTCGCAGGGATGTTTGGAAGTCAGCTCTGCGGAGATCCCTCCAGTCCAACCTGAAAGCAAAATAGATTTCAAGCACGAGCACGCATAATAGCGGAATGGGCGAGTAGATCAGAGCAAGAGCGGCAAGAATCTCGACGAGGCAGCGAGCGACATTCCGCCACAGGCGCGCCGAGCGTCCCCCCAAAACGCCGTCGGTTACGGAGTAGCTGACCATTTGCCGCAGCGCCGAGCGGAAACTGTGGCGCGGTTGGTAAGCCGCCTTGGCGCGTTCCGCAAAAGCGGGAGTCACCAGCTTTCGCACCTTGGAATCGAATACCGTGTCTTCTCCGAGGAAAACGTTCTCGGGGAATCCGCCAACGCGTCGCCACAACTCCTTGCGAAAGGCCATCGAGCGAGCGGTGCAGGACTTGGTGGCTGCGTCGGGGCTTAACTTGACGCCGAAGAAGGGCGCGGAGGCAACGTCCCACACCGTGGAGTTTGCGGCATCAATATACGATCCGCCAACGGAATACTCCGAGTCGCCCGCGAAAATCGGGGCTGTGAGATTGGCGAGCCAGTCAGGGCTGTGCGTGCATCCCGCATCGGTGAAGGCGACTACATCGGACGAAGCTCCGGCAGTCGCGACATTGCGCCCGCGTGCGATCGGTCCCGGACAGCTTTTCAAGCTGCAGCTTTCGTCGCGGATCGGAACCAACGAGGGGTATTTTAAGCGCGCGGCTTCAAGCCGCTCCCAGGTTCCGTCCGTGGAACCGCCATCGACGATGATGACTTCGGCAGGAGCGAGTGTCTGCTGCATCAGGCTCTCAACCAGAGCGTCGATGTCATCGCGCTCGTTGAGGACGGTCGCTGCGACGCTCACGGCTGGCATGTCGAGTGGAACCCCACAGTCGTCGTTTTCATTCAGCGAACTAAGTGTACCCGTGAAAATCAATTCTCAGTTTCCAGTTCCGAATCCTGGCGTCCTTAACTGAGGGCTGAGAGCTGACAGCTGACAGCTGTTAATTCCCTCGGTACTCCACCTCTCTGCCGTTGACTCCTCCCCGGCTTTTTTTGTACTCTGCCGGTACACCGGAAAGGAGGTGGTCGGATGACAAGTTCTGAAAGTCACAGTAGCAGTACCAGACCAGGTGAGGTGGCTGAGTCTTAGGGCGGTTGCTCTAAGCGGAGTTCTCGAGGAACCTTTGGTCGGGGGAATCGGGAACAATCTCTCGCAAACAATCCGTGAGTATGGGCTGAACGAGTAAAGTTCTGATCCGCCGGGCACACGCTGTGCACGGCACCGGAACGAGCGAGGGGCCACGAGAGTGACCACCTCAGTCAATCCCAAACAGTCCACCGGGCAGCCCGCAGGCTGGAAAGCTTGCGGGCTGTTCTCTTTTCAAAGCCGCACGTCCAACCCTAAGACCCCGTTAGACGCAAACCTGAGCAGCGTCGGAACAAACGGTAGCGTGGGCCGGCCCCGCCGCCAAACGACGGGCCACAGCCGCTGAGATCGGCTGGCCAGTGTTCGCCTCGTAGTAGCTGAAGCCAGGACACGGGTTGACTTCGAAACAGTAGACCTCGTCGTCTGGCGTCACCTTCAGGTCGATGCCGGCAAACTCCAGGCCGAGCGATTGCGAAAGCCTCAGGCACTGCGCCGTCAGTTCGTCCGAAAGCACTACCTCGCGCAACTCCGCAGGCTCGCCCGACTGACGCGTGGAATACCGGTAATCCGTAGCCTCGCTTCGGACCGCTGTGGCGAACACTTCGTCCCCGACGGTATGCACCCGCACGTTGGTTCCCTCCACATATTCCTGAAACTGCGTAGGGCACCAGCGAATCCGCTCCAATCTTTCTTCGTCTTCGTCGTTTAGCTCTTGCACAATGGACCGTACGGCGCTGATCGACTTGTAGATCACCCGCCCATGTTTCGCCCGAAATGCGCGGACCAGTTCTGGATCAGTGGTGATCAATATCTCGGGGATGAGAAACCCATGCTCGCGGATCAACTGCGATTGATAAGGCTTCGACGAATTGCTGGCCATCGGTGCGCAGCGGTTGATCACCCGTGCGGGCGCAATCTCCATCCAGCGCGTCAACGCGTCGTGGAAGGAGCGGCAATAGCTCCGCAAACTCGAATCCGGCGGCTCATCGGATAATTCCGGCAGGCAACGGTCGTCCATCATCCGCGGGTAAACGCCAACAAACTCCTGCAGCGGATAAGTGCGCTCCCCGATGCGCAACTCTCCGCCAATTTCTCCGTGGTTCACTTCCAGCCAAATTTCGCAATTCGCGAACTCGCGCTGATTGAACACGACGAATGGCGTACCCGTTTCTTCCAGGCGGGAAGTCACCATTCGCAACGGCGTTTCCGACGGAATGCCACATACCAGGATCACGGCTGTCCTCCTTCCGTAAGGGACTGTGCCATACGTTTGAGCAGCGGCGCTCCTCCAGCCGAAAGGTCAGGACACGGTGTCGCATTGGCGAAGGTCCACTCGCCGTTTTCGGCCGCATACAGTTCGATTCCAAGCATTTGAGTTTTCGCCTCGTGCGCAAGTTTTACGCACGCGCCGACGATGCGATCGGGCACCCGCCCCCCAAACACTTCGCCGCCAAATGTGATTAGTTTGATCGTCCCAGCTCCTTCAGGAGCCAGCGAACGATAGCCCAGTTCCGCTGCGTCGTGACCGTTCTGCCGGTACACCGGGGCCGGCAAGCCGGCGCGACTGGCCCGATACACCCACTCTGAGGGGTGATACCACGGTCCACATAAACCGACCGACGTAGGCCGGTTGATCACCACGCCAGGCAACCCATTCAGCCAGCTTAAATAGAACGCTTGCAGCTCTGCCTGGGCGTATTCCTTGTCGGAAGCGGCCGCTCGCTGGGCAATTCCCGGCGACGGCGCCAGCAGACGATTGATCGCCCCGCGAATTCGCGAACTACATAAAACGCGACCATCCGGCAGAACTATCTTGAGGTGTGTGCCACTGCCATCTAACCGGTGTTCCCACCGGCTTCCATAACCAAGCCACTCCGCCAGCACCAGTTCCAGAGGAGCGACGCCGAGCTGTCTGAGCCCTTCGTACACCCACAAGCCCGACGGATCGGAGGAGGAACACAATACCAGCCACATACAGGTTGCTCCAATATAAAGAGGGCAGGTTTGAGACCTGCCCTCATCCGAGATTAGCTCTTACCTTTTGGTTGGTCAGCCTTAGTTTCAGACTTCGCCGCTCCGGCTACGCCCTGTTTTCCCGCGTCCGGTTCCTGCCTGAGCGCACCCTGCGTCAGGTCCGGTCGCAGGTTCTCCGGGATGAAGTGCAGCAACTGCGCCACCGCCGCTTCGAGCGCGGCAAGTCGTTGCTCCACCGGTCCGCCCGGTTCAGGAAAACCCACAACTCCCTCGTACTCGAGTTTCTCGTGCTTGAACTCCTTGATCTCGAACTTGTGGTCCTTGATCTCGAATTTCTCATGCTTGAACTCTTTGATCTCTTGCTTGAACTCCTTGATCTCGATCTTGGTGTCCTTATGCGGTAACTTGTCGGTGAATTTGTCAGGGGGGTACTTCGCGGCTCCAGCCCCAGCCGGCATTGCCGCAGTCGCGGCATATGGCAGCACCTCATGTATTTCCTTGTCTTTCTGCACCTTGTCCCGCAAGTGTTCCTTGTCGGGCACATAGTCCTTATTGTGCTCTTTCTCCGACTTCTGTTCTTTCTCGTGCTTTTCTTTCTCTTGCTTCTGTTTGTAATCCGGACCGTCCTTCTGGTCCTTGGTGTCCTTATCCGGTTTGCTGTCCGGACCATCTTTCTGGTCCTTCGTGTCCTTATGCTGTTTGTTGTCCGGAGCGTCTTTCTGGTCCTTCTGGTCCTTATGTTCTTTCTCGCTCTTCTCGATCTTTTCCTTCTCGGGTTTCTGCACTTCCTTTATTTCTTTTTCGCGGGCGATTTGTTTCTCTTCGAACGGTCGCGATCCCATAATTGACTCCTCTCGTTAGGCCGGTGTCGTCATCGGCGGGAATTAAGGGGAAGTCCCATTTAGGCTTTCACACCCATAGTGAGAGCAGATGGAGAAACGTTTCAGCGGGGATGACGATTTTCGCCAGCCGCATGATCCCAGCCGACAGGCAAAAGAGCCGACAGACGGCCTGTGCTTCAGCGCCCGCTGATAAACACCGACAAAAATTGCAAAATGCGGTAGTCTATAACACCGTCGCAACCGACCGGTCGGTTATTTGGTCAGCGCGCGGGATTTCATCGCGATGGATGATTAGCAACACCGGTGGTTCCCTGAGACCTGACGCCTTAGACCTGAGACCTTCTCTATGGACGACAAGCACTACCTGGCCCGCATCACCAAGCGCGTGGATTTTGCCCCCGACCTTTGGATGATCCGCCTTGGTCTCGACCCAGGGGCGGAGTTCAAATTTGCTCCGGGCCAATACGCGACGCTCGGTATTGAACGGGACGCACGGCGGCTGGAGCGTCCCTACTCAATTGCTTCTTCTCCCTACGAAAAGGAGCTGGAATTCTTTTTTGAACTGGTGCCGCACGGCGAGACCACGCCGTCGCTCTACGACCTTCAACTGGGCGATGAAGTTCTGCTGCGCAAAGTTGCGAAGGGGCTCTTCACATTCGAGCCTACACATCCGGAGCATACGAACCACCTCATGGTGAGCACCGTCACCGGAATCGCTCCCTTTGTCAGCTATCTGCGAACCCTGTTCAAAGACTGGAAAGAAGGCAGGTTTGCCGGCGACCACAAATTATTTCTGCTAAGCGGCGCCAGCAGGTCGTGGGAGTTCGGTTACCGCGAAGAGCTGGAAAACCTCTCGAAACAAGCGCCGTGGCTGCGTTGTGTTTTCACGGTGAGCCGTCCGTGGGAGGACGAGAGTTGGAAAGGCGAGGTCGGCCGGGTGGACGAACTGATTCGCAAGTATGCCGACCAGTGGGGATGCACCGCAGCAAACAGCATCGCTTATCTCTGCGGGCATCCCGAGATGGTCGAGCATGGCAAGGGCATTCTGAAGCGGGTCGGTTTCAAGAAAGAGAATCTAAAAGAAGAAGTGTATTGGGTCCCAGCAAAGTGATGGGTAGAGACGGGGCTTGCCCCGTCTGCCTCGGAGACGCGTCAAGCCGCGTCTCTAGACAAGGATCTTATTCCTGTTCAGCGGGCGCGAAGAAAACCAAGACTTCGAGTTCTTCCTGGACGTCGTAGAACCGATGCTCCAATTCCGCCTCGACAAAAATGACTGAACCGGGCCGCACCTCGGCGTGGTCAGAGCCGATTTGCATGCGGGCTCGTCCGCGGACCACGTAGTACATCTCGTCTTCGCGGTGTGGCTTCTGCGGGTCGGTGCTGCCCTTCTCCAGAACGTAGACGCCGGCGCTCATGGCAGGCACGCGGAGAAATTCGAGGTACAGTTTGCTTTTTCCAGCGCGCTGGCGAGTCAGATCGTCGATGTGGAAGAAGTGAGTCACGTTTCGTCCGCCGCGCAGCGGTTCAACAGAGTGCCGAAGAGCTCAGCTTCGTATCAGGGCATCGCTTTAGCGATGCCGAAAGTCCTCAGAAATCAGACGCCCCTTTAGGGGCTGGGCAGTTGCCGAAGGCTTTCTTACCCCATCGCGCCATGAAAGAAAATATCCGTGTACTGCTGCACCAGCGCGTCTCCCGTCAGCGGACCCTCGGGCTTGTACCACTGATAGATCCAGTTGATCATGCCGACCAGGGCAAAGGCGGCCGCGCGCGGCGTGACCGGCGATGGTGAACTCCGCTTGCGCTGCACGTCGGCAATAAGGTTCTCGACGAAGACCAGGTAATCCTTCTTGCGTCCGTTAATCTTGCGCCGGAGCGCCGGCGGCAGCGGATGGTTCTCATGCAGCATCACCGTAATCTCGCGGTCTTCGGGACTGAGCACAACCTGAATGTGCAGCCGGATCAAGGTGCGCAATCGCTCTTCGGCTCCGGCAACGCTGGCTCCGTCGATGCGCCGCACCACATTGATCACGCGCTCCTCGGTGATCTCCATGGCGTGCGACATGATGTTGTAGAGGATTTCGTCTTTCGACTGGAAGTGATGATAGAGACCGCCCTTGGAGAGTTTGAGCGCGGCCGCGACGTCGTTCATGGAGGTGGCATCGTATCCCCGCTGTTGAAACAGGCGAGCGGCGGCGCGCAGGATTTCCTGGCGAGGGTCTTGTCGGGGTTCCTGACGAGATTCGGTGGCAGCTTCGCGAAGCATCACCAGAGATGGTATCGCGGAATGGGCTCCGGGCTCTACAGGCGATTCTCGCCGCAGGTTTAAGAGGGTGGCGATAGAAGCTATTTTCGGCGGCTCTTGACAGATTTCGCGAGGGCTTTGGTTCGGCTGGTTGAGCGGACTCCATCGATGAATTGCACCTTTTGCAGCGTGTCGGCTGAAGAGTCGGTTCCGTCACCTAATCGCAAAGTGGGCCGGTTGGATCCGAGCGGAGGGTTGGCGGAAGATTGGCCAGCAGAAGATCGCAGGTCAGGATGTTCACGACGAATGTAGCGAGCATATGAGGCTGACCATGCTGAAGCATGCACTCGGCCTAGTTCGAAGGCATCGAATCGAACCTCTTGCAACGCGTCTTTCCTCGCGTGAACTGGTGGGGGCGCGGAATTTCCGTGCAAGCGCCGGATGCGGCCCGCGGCACGGTCAACGACGCGAGCGAGTTCGGAGCCGAATTCCGGCGCACGGTCATTTAGCAGGCGCTGCTTCGCCTTTTCAGCGGAAAACCAGGTGGGATTTCGATTGGATTCCTGCGGCGGTTCGAGCCGGGACACTTCGCAAAGATGAGCGGCTACGGCAAGTCCCGGAGGGGCAGATCGGCCAGTATGCCGCGTTTCTTTCGCAGGATTTGCCGGGTCAACTTTGCGATGGAAGAAACGGGCGAAGGCGATTTCTTCCATCCGGCCATGAACCCCAGCCTCCTCAAAGGCCTCGAGGGCAGCCGACTGGGCGTGTGTGAGGCCAAGCTCAACCCCGCCTTTGGGGAAAATCCAACGTCCGCCTCGGGTCTGAACCAACAAAAATTCGATGCTGCGTTTTCGGATGCGGTAACAAACGGCGGCGACCTGCTGCCGTTGTTTCGAAAGCCGTGACGATTGCCAGACCTTGGCGGATGGACCAACTCCCATGCCACTTAGAGTGCGCGATGAGGTCCACGCCTGGCTAGAGCAAAGCTTGGTTCGCGTGCGCGGCTGGCGGGAATCCTTCTACATACTTGTGCCATCGGCAGCGTCTTGGAGACAGTATCCTGGACAAACCTTGGCGATAACCGGAGGCCGGACTTTTGGACAGCCTGTATTGTCTTCGCTGTAGTCGGGAGCTTGAAGCCGGGCAAAAATCCGTTGCCGTCTACCTGTTCGCGCAGACGGTGGGAGTAAGGCCACGCCAGAAATCTTCGGCACAGCGGATCTGTTTCTGTCCGCAGTGTTCAGTCTCGCTGGCCATGGGTCCCGCACCTGAGGGAGCGCTCAACCTCGCCGCATGGCAAATGATCCGTGACATTGTCGGCGCAGACCCGGCGTTGACCGAGGCGGCATGGGAAAGCCTGCATGGAATCGAAGAAGGCTTGCTGCCGGCGACCGGAACCGGGGACGGAGTGAATCCAACGCGCGCTGGGGCGTATTTCGAGTTTTGAGGGGAAGGCGACCAACACCAAGTGGGCTTTTGACTTCCCTATCCGCTTCAACCGAATCGATGGGGCTGACGCTTCAATCCGTTCCCCAGCGGAATCGCATCACCGCTATCACCCCGAACAACAGCGTGAAGAACATCAACACAGCGATGGGCGCGATCGCCGACGAAAATCCCAAGCCGCGCCAGGTCATGCCGTCCAACCCATCCATTGCCCACCGCGTTGGAACGACCACGGTCAGTCTCTTGAGCCACGCAGGAAAGACGAAAGTTGGCACCCAGGCCCCGCCGAGCATTACCATGACGAGCGTTGCCATGATGGAGTAGCCGCGCGTGGCCTCGACCGTTTCACCCAGAGCCGCGACCATCAGCCCGAAAGCGGCGGTCATTAGCGAGAATGCAGCGCACACTCCCACGAAGCCAGCGAAGCTGCCCAGGATACGGACGCCAAACACCACCCGGGCGAAGCTGAAGAGCACGAGGAGAATAAATCCTGCCACCAGCGAGGCGCTCACCGTCCGGCTGCCCAGCAGCATGGTTCGGGAAAGTGGAGCGGCTCGAAGGCGCTGCCAGAGCCCGCTCTGGCGAAGCATCAGTAGCGCGATCCCGACATCGAGTCCCATGAAGAGAATGAACTGGACCGCCATTCCTCCGAATGAGTGTGCGTAGCCGTTGTACTTGACGTCTTGCCCCGAAGTGATCGCTTCCTCTCGCGTCTGGAAGGGCACGGTCAGTCCGCCGGATAACTCGGTTTGCCCGGACGCGCTCTCCCGGCCTTGTTCTTGGTTCCACGCCTTCACGCTGCCCAGCAGATCGCGCAAAGCCTTCCGATCGTCCGCTGGCAGCCGAGCATCGTTCTCCACCCGAGTGATCGACTCGTCGACGATCTCGCGTCCACTTCTACCGGTGAACATCTCTTTGCTGACGGCCTGCATAACTGCGCCCGTAAGGATGCCCTTCACCATCCCAAGTTCCACGTTGTGGGATGGGTCGTAGAGCACGCCGAGTTCGGGCTTGGCCGCGCCAGTAAAGAGCGCGTGCCCCGCATCCTTGCCAAAATCCTTGGGGATGACGATCGCGGCGGTCGCCTTGCCCTTGCGAACGTCGACGCGTGCGGCGTCCAGCGTGGATGGCTTCACCTCAAGATTCTTATCGTCAGTGAGCTGGGCGATCAGGCTGCGGGAGGTGTCGCTGCCGTCCTGATCAATCACCAGCACCGGTACCTTGCTCGTCTCCGCGTTGCCGCCTTGCCCACCGAACAGGTAGCCGAAAAATGAAGCCAACAATATCGGGACGACCAGCCCGACCACCACCGCCTTGCGGTCGTTGAAGAACAGCCTCAGGTCTTTTCGCACCAGGGCCAGGAACGGAATCATTTTGAGTCTCGAAGGCTCCTTCCCGTGAGAGTAAGAAAGACGGTCTCAAGATTCGGCTGCTCGCTCGATACATGATGATAGGAATGTCCGTTCTCGGCCAGCCAGCGCAGAACGCCAGGCGCGCCGCGAGAAAGATCGTGAACCCCGACCCGAAGCGTACCCTGCTCCAACGCCGCCGACTTCACCTCCGGCAGTACCAGCATCTGTTCCACCTTGAAACCGTCCGCCTGGTCGAGTTCAATGGCCATCACGTTGGTGACCGGCAACAGCTTATGCAGGCCCTGCAAAGTGTCATTGGCAATCACCTTTCCGTGATCGATGATCACGATGCGGTCGCAGAGGCGCTCCGCCTCTTCCATGTAGTGCGTCGTGTAGATCAGGGTCTTGCCGCGTTTCTTCAGCGTCTCGAGATTTTCAAAAATAGCGTTGCGGCTTTGCGGATCGACACCGACCGTCGGCTCATCCAGCAGAAGCATCTGCGGATCGTGAAGCAACGCGGCCGCCAGATTCAGACGCCGTTTCATGCCGCCGCTGAAGGTGCCTACCTTGTCGCCGGCGCGATCCAATAGTCCCACCAGAGTCAGAGCGTCGTCGATAGCCTGCTTTGCTTTCGCGCCAGCGAGCGAATAAAGCGCCGCGAAAAAAATCAAGTTGTCGCGCGCGGTGAGCTGGTCGTAAAGCGCCATGTCTTGCGGGACAAGACCGATCTTCAGCTTGACCGGGTCGGTATCACTCTTTACCTGCTTGCCTTCGATCAGAACTTCGCCGGAATCCGCGCTCACCAATCCCGCAATGATCGAGACGGTCGTCGTCTTGCCGGCGCCGTTAGGTCCGAGCAAGCCGATGGTTTCTCCGTAATCAGCCCGAAAACTGACCCCGCTGACGGCCATCAGCTTTCCGTAGCTCTTCGTCAGGCCGTTCACTTCCAGCATGGATGAGGAGTTTATCATCGTGACATTTCGAGTTGGTTAACAGCTTTACTTCCCTGCCCAGCCTCCCTAACATAGGCCTGCCACGAACTGCGGTGTTTCCGCGCAAACCATAATCGGACGAACCATAGTCGAGTGAGCCATGATTGGACGAACCATCTCGCACTACCAGATCACCGAGAAGCTCGGCGGTGGTGGAATGGGTGTGGTTTACAAGGCGGAGGATACGAAACTGCACCGCTTCGTGGCCTTGAAGTTTCTGCCCGATGAGGTTGCTCGAGACCCTCAGTCCCTGGCTCGTTTCGAGCGCGAAGCGCAGGCCGCGTCAGCCCTGAACCACCCGAACATCTGCACCATTTACGAAATCGGTGAGCAGGATGGCCAGCCTTTTATCGTCATGGAGTTTCTCGAAGGGCAGACACTGAAGCACCTGATCGCGGGCCGGCCTCTCGAGATCGAGACCGTCTTGTCGTTGGCAATCGAGGTTGCCGACGCCCTGGATGCGGCTCATGCCAAGGGCATTGTGCATCGCGACATCAAACCTGCGAACCTCTTCGTCACCAATCGCGGACATGCCAAGATCCTCGACTTCGGTCTGGCCAAGATCGGCTCGGTCAACCTCCCGAAGTCCGACGGTTCGCGCACGATAAGCGAGGGACATCTCACCAGTCCGGGTAGCGCGTTGGGCACGGTTGCCTACATGTCTCCCGAGCAGGCGCTGGGGAAGGAGCTCGACGGCCGCACCGACCTGTTTTCTTTTGGCGCCGTTCTTTACGAGATGGTCACGGGACTGCTCCCTTTTCGTGGTGACACCACGGCCGCGCTGTTCGACTCCATCCTGAACAAAGCACCCGGGCAGCCCGTGCGTTTCAACCCGCAAATTCCCGTTGAACTGGAGCGCATCATTCAAAAGGCGCTCGAAAAGGATCGTGAAGTCCGCTTCCAGAGCGCGGCTGAGTTGTGCGCCGATTTGAAACGGCTTCGGCGCGACACTACTTCCGGAAAGATCGAAGTGGCCACACCTCCGGCGCCTGCCCGCAAATTCAACTGGCTCTGGGCAGCGGCAATCTTGATGGTGATGGTAATTCTTGCCGGGACATTTGCCTGGCTCAGTTCCTCGCCACCGCCACCCAGGGTACTCGCCACCACGCAACTCACCCACGACGGGATTCCAAAGGTCAACGTGGTCACCGATGGCTTCCGGCTCTACATAACAGAGGTGGGCAGTGCGTACCGGATTGTCCAGGGTTCCACAACTGGCGGCGAAACCGCCCCCATTGCCACTCCATTTGACAATGCGATCGCCGCCGACATCACTCCCGATCACACGCAGCTCATGGTGGTCAGCTTTGAGGGCACGCAGGCGGAGGGCACGCCCTGGATTCTCCCCCTTCCCTCCGGCGCTCCCCGCCGCCTCGCAGAGGTTGTCGGCCACGGCTCGGCGTGGTCTCCCGATGGACGCCATTTTGTGTTCCTTAAGGCCTCTGACGTCTACCAGGCAAACGCCGACGGCACAGATCCTCATAAGTTAATCACAATTTCGGGAGACCCCCACGGACTCCGCTTCTCTCCGGATGGAACCCGTATTCGCTTCACGATCGCAAGGCCCGATAACAACTCTCTGTCCCTTTGGGAAATCCGGTCCGATGGCAGTGATCTTCATCCCGTGCTTGCGGGATGGCACAACCCGCCCAGCGAGTGCTGCGGCGCCTGGACGCCGGATGGCCGCTACTATATTTTTCTCAGCCAGACCCCTTCCGGAAACAATGTTTGGGCGATAAGGGAAAAGGCAGGACTATTTCACGGGCGTTCTTCCGTCCCCTTCCAGCTGACCACAGGCCCGTTGTCCTTCGATTTCTTTGCACCCAGCCCGGATGGCAAGAGAATCTTCGTAGATGCGTCGCAGGCTCGCGGAGAACTCGTCCGTTATGATCCCAAGTCAAGGCAATTTGTGCCTTTTCTTTCCGGGATTTCGGCGGGAGAACTGGATTTCTCCCGGGACGGCAAGTGGGTCACCTACGTTTCTTACCCGGAGAACATACTCTGGCGCAGCCGCGCGGACGGCAGCGACCGCCTGCAGCTAACTTACCCACCGGTCTCCGCCGGCCTGCCCCGGTGGTCTCCCGACGGCACCCGGATCGCGTATGTTGACATCCAGCCCGGTCGGCCTTGGAAAGCTTTCCTCATCTCTGCCCAGGGTGGTACGCCCCAGGAAGTGCTGTCAGGAACCCACACCCAAGTGGATCCGGCGTGGTCGCCCGATGGCAAGAAACTTGCCTTGGGTCGAACCCAGGACACTGGATCGACGGAACCATTGGTAATCCAGATCGTGGACCTCGCTGCCCACCAAGTTTCGACCGTACCGGGTTCGGAGAACCTGTACAGTCCCCGTTGGTCACCCGATGGCCAGCATCTGGCCGCGCTCTCGGCAGACTCCAAAAGACTCCTTCTTTTCAACTTCAAAACCCAGACGTGGTCGGACTGGGTGAACGAACCCGACGTGATCAGCTTTCCCAACTGGTCCCATGATGGAAGTTACATTTATTACGATGTTGTGAACACCGAGCATCCCACATTTCGGCGGGTCAAGGTCGGCCAGACCGGCACGGAGCTTATGGCGGATTTGAAGGACTTAAGCAGATACTCGAGTATTGCCGCTGGTCCCTGGAGCGGACTCGCTCCCGACGGCTTCTACCTCTTTGTGCGGGGATTGAGTACCGACGAAATCTATGCTCTTGACCTGGAACTGCCGTAGCGCCCACCCGAACCCGGGTGGTCTAGAATGGATACCGCAGGAATCCGCGGTTGACACCGGGAGGTCGCGGTGTTTAGCATCTCTAGAACCGACCGATTGGTCGGTTTTTGCTTTCGAACATAATTAAGCATTTCAGCCAACATCCATAAGGAGTTTCCAGTGGCCACAGTCTTCTATCAAAACGATGCTAATCCTTCCGCCCTAAAGGGCAAAACCATCGCCGTTTTCGGCTACGGTTCCCAGGGACACGCGCAAGCGCAAAACCTGCGCGATAGCGGATACGACGTAATCGTCGGCCTCGATCCCGAGCGCGGCTCGGCCCAGCAGGCGCGCGCCGATGGCATGACCGTGGTCGCTCCCCCGGAGGCCGCCAAGCGCGCCGACTGGATCCAGATTCTCACCCCCGACGAGACCCAGGCCGACTTCTACGAATCGGCTATCAAGCCGCATCTGCGCAAAGGAAAAATTCTCGGCTTCTCGCACGGCTTCTCGATTCACTTCAAGACCATCAAGCCTCCAAAAGATGTGGACGTGGTCATGATCGCGCCCAAGAGTCCGGGCCATTTGCTGCGGCGTGTGTACTCGCAGGGCGGCGGCGTGCCCTCGTTGCTGGCCATCCACCAGGATGCCAGCGGACGCGCCCATGAATTCGCGCTCAGCTACGCCCACGGCATCGGTTCAACGCGCGCCGGCGTGCTGCAAACCACCTTCAGGGAAGAAACCGAGAGCGACTTGTTCGGCGAACAGGCCGTGCTCTGCGGCGGCCTGACTTCGCTGATGCAGAAAGGCTTCGAAACACTGGTGGCGGCCGGCTACGCTCCCGAGATTGCCTACTTCGAGTGCGTGCACGAGATGAAGTTGATCGTCGACCTGATCTACGAAGGTGGGTTGAGTCGCATGCGCTACTCGATTTCGAACACCGCCGAGTACGGCGACCTGACCCGCGGCGAAATGGTTGTGGGAGACGACACGCGCAAGGCGATGAAGAAAGTGCTGAAGCAAATCCAGAACGGAAAATTCGCCAAAGAATGGATTGCCGAGAACAAGAAAGGCGGCAAGAAGTTTGCCAAGCTGCGCGAGGCCGCGAAACAGCATCCGGTTGAAAAAGTAGGCGAGCAATTGCGCGCGATGATGTCGTGGTTGCCGTCGGACAAAAAGAAAGCAGCCGAGGCGAAGCCAGCAGCGCCGAAAGTCGTCAACGCATGAGTAGTGGAGCGCCGGGCGTCCCCGCCCGGCCACCCGACTGCCGGACACGCGAGACGCCCGTCGCTCCATCGTTTCATAGATTCAGCTAAACTGTCCGCATAATCCCATGGACCTCAAACATCGCAGTCGCAGCATCACCGACGGGCGCGACCAGGCTCCAGCGCGCGCCATGTACAAAGCCATCGGCTTCACCGACGCCGACCTGGCCAAGCCTCTGATCGCCGTAGCCAACACCTGGATCGAGACCATGCCCTGCAACTTCCACCTGCGCCGCCTCTCGGCCAAGGTGAAAGAAGGGATCCGCGCCGCCGGTGGCACTCCTATGGAGTTCAACACCATCGCCATCTCCGACGGCGAGACCATGGGCACCGAAGGCATGAAGGCGTCGCTGGTAAGCCGCGAAGTGATTGCCGACTCCATCGAACTGGTCTGCCGCGGACAGCTTTTCGACGCGGCCGTGTGCGTCGTCGGATGCGACAAGACGATCCCCGCAGCAGCCATGGCGCTGGCGCGCATGAACCTGCCCGGCCTGGTACTTTACGGAGGAACAATCGCCGCCGGCAAGTACAAAGGCAAGGACGTCACTATTCAGGATGTGTTCGAGGCCGTAGGCGCGAATGCTGCCGGCAAGATGAGCGACGCCGATCTGCTGGCGCTGGAAAACGTGGCCTGTCCCGGAGCAGGCGCATGCGGCGGCCAGTACACCGCAAATACTATGAGCACGGTGATGGAGTTGATCGGCCTTTCGCCCATGGGATTCAACGGAATCCCGGCGATGGACCCGCGCAAGGACGAAGTAGCCTTCCGCTGCGGCGAAGTAGTGATGAATCTGCTGAAGCAAGGGATTCGTCCCAGCGACATTTTGACCCACGCCGCATTCGAGAACGCGATAGCAGGCGTGGCTACGACAGGAGGCTCGACCAACGCCGTCCTCCATCTGTTAGCGATCTCACGCGAGATGGGCCTGCCGCTGGAAATCGACGATTTTCAGCGAGTGAGCGAGCGTACGCCGCTCTTAGCCGATCTGAAGCCCGCGGGAAAATACGTAGCGGCTGACGTGGACGCAGCCGGAGGCATTCCCGTAATCGCCAAAAGGCTGCTCGACGGCAAGCATGCCAATGGCACGGCGATGACGGTGACCGGAAAGACATTTGCCGAAGAAGCAAACGCCGCCAAGGAAACCGCCGGACAGATGGTGATCGCTCCCTTGAGTAAGCCGTTGAAGACGACCGGCGGCCTGGTGATCTTGAAAGGCAACCTAGCTCCGGGAGGCGGAGTAGTAAAGATGAGCGGCCACGAGCGCGGTTCGCAAACCGGCCCGGCTCGCGTCTTCGATTCCGAAGAAGCCGCGATGCAGGCAGTAACCAGCAAGCAGATCAAAGCCGGAGATGTGGTAGTGATCCGCTACGAAGGTCCAAAAGGCGGTCCCGGTATGCGGGAAATGCTAAGCGTGACCGCGGCGATCGTAGGCGAAGGCCTGGGCGAAAGCGTGGCCCTGATCACCGACGGCCGCTTCAGCGGCGCAACCCGCGGCCTGATGGTAGGCCACGTAGCGCCAGAAGCCGCTCTGGGAGGCCCGATCGCCGCAATTCGCGAAGGCGATCGCATCACCATCGACACAAAAGTCCGAAGGCTGGAGCTGGAAATTTCCGATGCCGAGATCGCACGCCGCCTGGCAGAATGGAAGCCCCCGGCGCCTCACTACAAAACCGGCGTCTTCGCAAAGTACGCCGCGCTAGTGAGGTCAGCGTCCGAGGGAGCGATCACGACGCCTGCCCACCAGAGTCACTCGAAATCCTAGCCGGTTCCGGCGGCGGAACAGGTGTACGTACAAAATTTTCCACGCGGGACATTTTGTACGTACACATGTATATGTATATCTGTGTAGTACAATGGCCGAGTCCGAAAAATGGGCGCTGCTGGGCGGGAGTGCAAGTCATTGATAACACTCAATCGTCGGGTGTGGTTAAACTGGCACTAGCGGGCATTTCTTACGCTGTAATTTTTACAAGACTCGTTTATTCAGTGGACGGGCGTCACGCGTGGGACGCGCTTCGACTTTCTCATCCCCATCGCAACCAATCTGTGTCCATCATCACGCGCTGCCCTACGCTCGCGACTCCGCCTGCACGCTCGAACATAGTTCCGAAGTGACCCAAGACGGGGCAAGCCCCGTCTCTACACGGCATTTTTCCTCAAGCGTAATGGCGTTGTGCAGTCAAAGTGGTATTTGTTCGCCCAGACAAAGTGGCTATTGATTTCCGGCGGCTCGTGTTCCACATTACTCTTCGAAAGGCGCTATGAAGAGTCTTCGTTTGTTTGCTTGTGTTCTTCTGGTGGTGTTGTTTTCCGCGGCCACAATTCCAACCGGGGCTGAGGCAGACGCCGTCGAGGCTGCAACCTACACCGCACCCTTGTCCACAGGGGTACGTCTTGATGCGGTGGGAGACGCGATTGATTTGGGCAGCATGCCATTAGCGATGGCCATCGCGCCCGGCGGCGACAAACTCGCCGTCGTTCTGAGTGGTTGGCGCGAGCAGGGATTGCAGATCGTCGATCTGAAATCGCGGCAAGTTGTGCAGACTTTGATCCAGCCCGCCGCGTTCTTAGGCATTGGATTCTCTCGCGATGGCCGGGAGCTTTTTGTATCGGGCGGCAACGATGACACGATTTTCTGCTACTCGTGGCGGGATGGGACCGCAGCGTTGGAACGGAAGATCGTGCTCGCCGAGAAAGCGCCGGAGAAGCCTGGCTCACGATATCCGGCGGGTCTTGCCGTCTCGCGAACCGGGAACTATCTGTATGTCGCCGAGAACGTTGGCGACAGCCTGGCCGTTGTCGACGTCACCACTTCAAAAGTCGTGCAGAGGTTTCCGACCGATCATTACCCCTACGCCGTCGAAGCTGCAGCGAACGGAAAAGTGTACGTTTCTGCGTGGGCCGCAGATACGGTCGCGGAATTTCAGACGAAGCCAGATGGGCTGCTGACTCCTCTGGGCAAGTTGAAGGTGGGGCCTCGTCCTTCAGCTCTGCTTTCGAATCGGACCGGCTCCCGGTTGTTTGCCGTTCTGGCAGGTACCGATCAAATTGCCGTCGTCGACACTACGCGGAGGACGGTCCTGCGATACCTGAGCGATGCCGCACCTGCCGGACCTGCCGAAGGAAGCACACCGAATGCGTTGGCTCTGTCGCATGACGAGTCGCAGCTTTTTGTGGCCGAGGCCGACAATAATGCAGTGGCCGTGTTCGATGTCTCTGAGAAGCGTGTTTCTGAAAATCATGTTTCGGAAAAACACTCAGGTACCGCGCCGTCGCCATTGATGGGTCGCATACCAGCAGATTGGTATCCGACGGCCGTCCTCGATGCCGGTGGACAAGTTCTTGTGCTGAATGGCAAGGGCCACGGAAGCCATGCGAATCCTGACGGTCCGATTCCGGGTGAAGGAATCAAGCGACCGTTAGGTTATGCGTTAGGGCAGCTCAACGGAACCTTGCGATCAAGTGCGGACCAAATACCTTCGAGCACGCTGGCCGAGTACTCGCGGCGAGTTGCTGAAGCGAACAACTGGCAGGCGCTTCGGGTCCGAAAAACATATCCGCCTTTCAAACACGTGGTGTACATCATCAAGGAGAATCGCACTTATGACCAGGTGCTGGGCGACCTGAAAGAAGGGGACGGCGATCCAGCGTTGGTCTTTTTCGGGCAAGCTATCTCCCCCAATCACCACGCCCTGGCTTTACGTTTCGGATTGTTCGACCGTTTTTTCACGAATGCGGAGGTGAGCTCGCAAGGCCACATCTGGTCGACAGCGGCGTACGTTACCGATTTCGGAGAGAAGACGATCCCTTCTGCTTACTCTGGCAAGCGTGAAGGAGTGGATGGCGAGGAAATCGACGAGCCGATCAACGGCTTTCTCTGGACGCTGGCCAGGAAAAAGGGAATCAGCTTTCGCGATTACGGCGAAATGGTCAAAGTGCCCGAGGGATGGCCGGTCACGCAGCGCGAGGTAGTGCCTTATGTCAGTCCGACGTACCCCGCGTTTGACTTGAAGACTTCTGACCAGGCGCGTGCCGATGCCTGGATCGCCGAACTGGAAAAGTTTGTTCGCGATGGAAAGATGCCGAGTCTCGAAGTGATGCATCTGCCGAGCGACCACACCGCCGGTGGACGCGCAGGCTTTCGAACACCCCGCGCCTTCATGGCCGACAACGATCTGGCGCTGGGCAGGATTGTCGAAGCACTCTCCAAGTCTCCTTTCTGGAAAGACACGGTGATCTTCGTGCTCGAGGATGATTCGCAATCGGGGCCAGACCACATCGACTCCCATCGTTCGTGTTTCTTCGCTATTTCAGCCTACAACCGCCCCGGTACCATCCACCGGTTTGCCAATACGACGGATGTTGTAGCGGCGATTGAAGACATCCTGGGATTGGGGCGGCTTTCACAGTTCGACTACTTCAGCCGATCTTTGGCTGACATCTTTGTCGAAACTCCCGATCTTTCGCCGTGGACCGCTATTGTTCCTCAGGTAGACATGAACGAGACCAACGCCCCCGCAACGACAGCAGCGCGAGCGTCCGAGGGCCTGGATTTCAGCGCGCCCGATCGAGTCGATGACACGATATTCAATCAAATACTCTGGAGCATGATGAAGGGTTCGCAATCTTTGCCCGAGACCGATACAAAAGCGCCGCTGCACGCCTATCGGGTTGGTCGCTGAATACTTGTGAGGAAATACACGCTCTAGCGCCGAACCCCCGCACTTGGGTAGACTGCTCTTTCTCACCAAAAAGGAGCAATCCATGTCCAAGTTGATCGTGCGGTTTCTCGCCATCTTAGGAGCTCTGTGGCTGATCGGACTCGCCATGGTGTTAGTGGCCGTGATCGGCACCAAGGGCAAAGTTCCATCGAAGACGATTCTCGAAGCCAATTTCGAGCAGTCGTTCATGGAGGACGTGCCCGACACTGCGGCGGCCCAGTTGCTCTTGAGCGAACGGCAACAAACCCTGCGCGACGTGGTCGACGCGATTGATCGCGGAGCGAGTGACGATCGCGTCGTTGGCATGATTGCCAAAATCGGCGCGGCGCCGATGGGCATGGCGCAGACTCAGGAACTTCGCGATGCCGTCCAACGATTTCGCGCGCACAAGAAATTTGCCGTCGCCTACTCGGAAACCTTCGGCGAATTTGGTCCGGGCAATGGCGCCTACTATCTCGCGACCGCCTTTGACCACATCTATCTGCAGCCCTCGGGCGACGTCGGACTGACCGGCATCATCCTGGAGTCGCCATTTATCAAGGGAACGCTTTCCAAGCTGGGAGTAACTTTTCACGGCGATCACCGTTACGAATATAAGAACGCGCTCAACTTCTATACCGAGACGAAATACACCGGCCCGCATAAAGAAGCGATGACCGCGATCATGACTTCCTGGTTCAACCAGATAAAGGACGGCATCTGCCAGGCGCGGCAGATCCCGCCCGAGAAGTTCGAGGCGCTGGTGGATGCCGGGCCGTATCTGGGCAAGGAAGCGGTCGACGCCAAACTGGTGGACGCGGTTGCTTATCGCGACGAAGTTTACGGCAAAGTGAAAAGCCAGGCAGGCGACGGGGCGGAGCTGCTCTACCTGGACAAATATTTGAGCCGCGCCGGACGTCCGCACGATCACGGGAAGACGGTTGCGCTGGTGTTCGGCGTCGGCGGCGTCACTCGCGGCAAGAGCGATTACGATCCCGTGCAAGGCAGCCAGAATATGGGCTCGGATACGGTGGCAGGCGCGATTCGTGCGGCCACGGAAGACGCGGACGTAAAGGCGATCTTATTTCGCGTTGATAGCCCGGGGGGTTCGTACGTCGCCTCCGATACCATCTGGCGAGAAGTGGTGCGGGCGCGCCAGGCGGGCAAACCTGTGATCGTCTCGATGGGAAATCTGGCGGGGTCGGGCGGATATTTTGTGGCCATGGCGGCCGACAAAATCGTCGCCGAGCCCGGAACCATCACCGCCTCCATCGGCGTGCTGGGCGGAAAGATGCTGACCAACGGCTTGTGGGACAAAGTCGGCCTGTCGTGGGATGAAGTGCACCAGGGCAACAACGCCACCATGTTTACCGGGACGCACGATTACACGCCCGCCGAATGGGCGCGATTCCAGGCGTGGCTCGACCGTGTGTATGTGGATTTCACCGGTAAGGTTGCCGACGGCCGTAAGCTGCCCAAGGAAAAAGTGCTGGAGATTGCGAAGGGGCGGATCTGGTCAGGCCAGGATGCGAAGAATCTGGGCTTGGTGGATGAACTCGGCGGGTACGATACGGCGCTGAAACTGGCGAAGAAAGCGGCCGGAGTTCCCGAAGGGGATGACGTCAAGATCGTGGTCTATCCGCGGCCCAAGACTTTTTTCGAGAGCGTGATGAAGCGTCGAGGCGCGGAAAACAGCGACAAGGAAGCCGTAGGCCAAACGCTGGCGCGAATTCTGCAGGACGTGCAGCCAGTGGCGCGACAGCTGGATGCGCTTGGGATCAAGAGCAAGGATACAGATCAGGATGACGTGCTGCGGATGAACCCGGTACCCAGTACACAGTAACCAGTCTGCTGTAGCGCTTCTGGGTACTGGGTACTGGCAACTGGGTACTTACACTCCCAGCTTCCTCACTTCCTCGTTGTAATACTTGCGATAGAGGATCGACCATTCCTCGGAGCCCTCGATGATGGTGCGGCGCTGGCTCTCGATCTTTTGACGAGCGGCCTGATCGATGCGGGCTTCCTGCATGAACAACTCTTCCAGAATCTTGCGGACTTCGAGGCGGATGGTGTTACGGTCTTCGATGAACTCGACCTCATCCAGGTCGGCCACCGCGTCGGTGACCACGTGGGCGAGTTTGTTGACTTTGTCGCGACTCAATCGCACGGCAGGGACGTCCTCATACTCTTAACTCTGTTTTAACTCTCTTTATAACTCTAAAGAATAGCCTTGTATTTCTTCACCAGCTCGGTTTTCACCTTACGGAACATTTCCTGGTAATTGGCGCCGCTCTTCTGCATTTCGTCGGAATACGCCTCGAGGATGACGCGCACCTCGTCGTTAATGCGGTCCTCAAGCGCCAGTTCTTCGAGCAGGGCGGCGTGCACCTTCTCGTTAAGAGCGGGCATCGCCTTGGTCTCAATGAGACCGCTCGCCACCAGTTTTTTGGAAACTTCGCGGGCCAGATAGCCCACGTATTCTTTCGAAAAGAGCATGATGAAAGCGCTTTTTTGTGAACACAAAGTTTAACACAACGCTGGAAAGCGGTGGCGAAAGTGAGGCCCTCGCAAGCTTTCCCCTGTGTGCCCTGTGCACCTCTGTGTCCTCTGTGGTAAAGACTTTTCTTGAACTACGGGGAACACAGGGGTTCACAGGGGAAAACCCCACAGGGCCAAACAAGCCAGCCGCTGGCCGCGAATTGGCGGGTGACCGACGTAAGCCGTACAATAAAGGCACTCCATGTCTCCACATCCAGACGACTTGACCGGCATGAAAGACGATATGACCGCCTTCATTGAAGGTCTGGGCATGCGCCGCTTCTTTGGCTATGTCGAATGCGAAGAGGTTCCCAGCGTGCTCTGGGACTCGGAACACAACCCGGATGGCTGGAAAGATTTCGTGGAGCTGGCCAAATCCACCGGCGCACCCTTCCTGACCATGCACTCCTGGGCGCTTGACCGCGAAGAGTTGGAGCGCTTGTCCCAGCGGCTAGCCGACGGCGATTACGGAAGCGAAGAAGACTTGGAAGAAAGCCGCTGGCTGAAGACCTACGTCGGAAAGACTGGATTCGTGCAGCTGGGCTGGGCGTACCAGGGATGCGTCTTCGTCTTCGAAGCCGGCACCGAATGGTACGAACATTATCAGCATCTCCGCGAACTGGCCGATGACGGCGGCGGATTCATGATCGATGAGCCCGACCAGGACGAGGAGCGGTAGGACTCTGTCGAGGGTCGCATGACAAGATTGATCGTCAGGCACATTCAGTGGTTATTGTTGGTTGGACTCTTGCAAGCTAGCGGCCAAACATTGCAACCAACTATCGTGAGAAATGCTTACGTGAGTGGAGAGCATGCCGTCTTCAGCTTCAATGGAAAGCTTCTGACTATTCGCCATGGAAGTGAACGATCCGGGCTGGGATTTGCCACCGACTGGTATGCCTACGCAGATGGAGCATGGCGATCCCTTCCGACACCATCGCACTCTCGTGCTCTCCCGCCGGTACACTTGGGAGAATGCGATCAAGAGGATGCCATAGATATTTCAAGCCGTTTCCTTGAGTATATGCAAGTGTTGCCGCCAGGCTCGAAGCTCAAGTACGTTGGAGCTTTACCCGAGCGAAAACAATATGCGCTCGCAATTTATTCCCGACTGGCGCCCAATACTCAAAGTGGTAGCATTCTGCAAATCTCGTTATTTCGTAACGGCCTAGCGCCAGTCGCCCTTGCAACCGCGGACATAGGGGAGGCTCGATATTGTAACGCTCAATGGAGCGATCACGATGACGGCACACAAGACTTGATCGCGTTCACGCTCGAACCGGCCGGGAGTTCGGTATCTTTCGCATTTCAAAGCTTCGCAATTCATTAGGTAAAGGCGCAAACGGCGCAGGACCTGTTCCAAAAGTCCGAGTTTCCCCCTACGCCGACTCAATCGCCGCAATCTCGTTGGCGATTTCACAGCAGAGTTCTTCAGCCTCGGCGGGGAAGCGGTTCCGCGCCGGCTCGGGAAACGCGGCGAGAATCTCAGCATAGCTGCGACCAGATCGGCAGCGAATTACCGCGAACCCAAGCGCATCCGCCAACTCGCAGCTGCGCGGGACCAATGCAGCTGCGCCCACCGCCCGTGCTTCCGGGTCGTGATGGCACGCGGCGACCGCCAGGAACGCGCCGGGAAGCTTCCAGGCAGTCACCAGCGAACGTCCAGCCTGGCAGTGATCGATTCCGCACAACTCAAGTTCGCTCTGAAGAACGTCCTGGGGTTGGTCCGCCCCGCGCTCGATGACGCGAGCATATGCCTCTGGCATCACCGCGGCCATGGCTACCCTGCCGATGTCGTGCAGAATTCCAGCCGTGTAGGCGAAATCTTTGTCCAGGAATCTCCACTTTGCGCTGCGTTCGGCGATGATCGCGCAGGCGATGCTGTGATGCCAGCACGACTGGATTAGCGGTGTGAACGAGCCCTTGAGATACGCCCTCAGGCCAACTGTGATTACCATGGTCCTCAGGCGCTGGAAGCCGAGTAGTATCGATGCCTGCAGCACGCTGGTGATCTCCTTGGAAAACGCAACCAGAGGAGAATTGGCGATCCTGAGGACGGCCGTCGAAAATGCGACATCGGAGCGGATCAAATTGCAGAGTTCCAGCAAGGACGTGTCCGTGCCTGACATCAGGTTCAGCGCCTTCAGCGCGATTGCCGGGAAGGGCGGAATCCTGTCCGGATCCCACCGCAGTTCCGTCGCTTCTCGCGCCTGGGATGTTTCCGTTGCCAGAGTCATAACATTCCCGTGTCGTGTACGTTTCGTTCTCCATGCCACAAGCGTTCGCGGCAAAATAAGGGAAAGGACTACAGGTCTCCCCGATTATTCCATCGGCAATCTCGTGTGTTTCCATGAATGACCGTGATGTGCCTGCTTCTGGCAATATGGGCAAGCTGCTAATCTGGTTCCTTCCAGAAAGCTGCTCATGCGATGGGTCGCCAACGATGGATCGCCAACGATGAATCGCAAACGATGGATCGCCAATCCGCTCAACTCTCCGAAGGCCACGGTGCTGGCTGCTTCACTGCGTGATTCCAACCTGAAAATCTCCCCTGCCGCTCTGCCCGTGCTGGCCGATCTGCTCGTCGGCCGTGGGATCGAGGAGCCGGAGGCGGCTGCGCGGTTTCTTTCGCCGACGCTCAGCGACCTTCACGACCCGTTGCGGATGAGCGGCATGAAATCCGCGCTGGATCGGCTGGAAGCGGCGTTAGAGCGCAAAGAGAAAATTCTCATCTATGGCGATTACGACGTGGACGGCACCACCGCGATCGTCATCCTCAAGACGGCGATCGAGCTGTGCGGCGGGGCGGCTGACTTTCATGTGCCGCATCGCATCCGCGAAGGTTATGGCATGCGCGACGAGGTGATCGAGCGCGCCGCCGCCGACGGCGTGCGGCTGATCATCAGCGTCGATACCGGCATCCGCGCCTTCGCCGCCGCCGACACCGCGCGCCGCACCGGAGTCGACCTGATCGTCACCGACCATCACCTTCCGGGCATGGACGGCGTTCCGCAGGCGCTGGTGGTTATTAATCCAAATCAAGAAGGTTGCGATTATCCCTGCAAGTATTTATGCGGCGCCGGCGTGGCGTTCAAGCTGGCGCAGGGATTGATGCAGCGGCGGCTGGATGTTAAAGATCAATCGCGCCTGCTGATGTCGTTCATGAAAGTCGTGGCCATCGCGACCATCGCCGATGCCGTCCCGTTGCTGGGCGAGAATCGCGTGTTCGCTAAACTGGGATTGCAGGGATTGCGTCGTCCCGTGAACGTCGGCCTGAAGGCCTTGCTCGAAGTTGCGAAACTGGGCGACGGGCGCGCGCTGACCGCGACCGAAGTTGCCTTCCGCGTCGCGCCTCGCCTGAACGCTGCCGGACGCATGGACGTCGCCCGCGACGTGGTCGATCTGTTCAACGAGAAAGACGCGGAGCGTGCGCGGAAGATTGCCGGCCGGCTTGACCAGTTGAACGCCGAGCGTCAGGAAGAAGAGCGGCGCATCATGGACAGCATTTTGCGTCGTCTGGAAGAAGAGCCCGCGTTGCGCGAAGCCTATTGCGTGGTGGTCGATGGCGAAGGCTGGCATCGCGGCGTGATTGGCATCACCGCGTCGCGCGTGGTGGAGCGCCACGGCCGTCCAACCCTGGTCATTTCCCGTGAGGGAGCCGAAGCGCACGGCTCGGGACGATCGATCCCGGCGTTCCATCTACTGCATGCGCTCGAATCATGCCACGAGCTGTTTTCCCGCTACGGCGGACACGCGCACGCGGTTGGTTTTGCGCTGCCCAGTGCCAACGTGGAGAAACTGCGCGAGCATCTTGACAGCTACGCGCGCGCCCGACTCACTCCCGCCGATTTTGAGCCGCAGCTGGAGTTTGATCGAGAACTGCCGCTGGCGGAGGTCACGCCCGAACTTCACCAGGCTCTGCTTTTGCTGGAGCCTTTTGGGATGGAAAATCGCGAGCCGGTTTTTGCCGCGCGAGCGGTGCGGCTGATGGCGCCTCCGCAGGCGGTGAAAGAGAAGCATGTGCGCCTGCGAGTTGCGCCCGCCGTCGTTGCCACGGTTATGGGCGCGGGCGCGACAGCGCAAGACTTCACTCCGCGCTGCCATCCCGATGCGGCGGCCATTCCGAATCGACGCGTCGAATCATTGTCATCATCATCATCGTCATCGTCTTGGCGCGACAACATCGGGTTCAAAGCGATGGGCTGGGGGCTGAAGGAATCCTGCGACCGCTTGCAGTTGCTGGCTGGAGACCGGCTCGACATTGCCTACTCGCTCGGCATGAACGACCATCCGGAATTCGGCGGGTTGGAGCTGACTTTGCGCGACGTGGTGCGCGCCCGGTGAGCGTGCTTGTTTCCCCCTTTTGTTTCTGCCGGTCTACTTGTTCCTTTTGACAAGAAGCCAATCCATCTTTATAGTGCCGGGCATGAACGGAACTTTCTTTTGCAACAAATGTGGCGCGCAGAATACCTCGGGCGCTCAGTTTTGTAGTCGTTGTGGTGCGCCCACGGGCCCGGTGTCCGCCAACCCAGTGCCCGCCAACCCGGCGACGTCCAGTCCGGCATCGCCCTACTCAGCCCCAGCGCCTGCGTATCAGCCGGTTGCGCCGGCGATAGGAGTTCGCTACGGGGGCTTCTGGATTCGGGTAGTTGCGGCCATTATCGACGGTATCATTGTGCGCGTGGTGGTGTCTCCGATTCACCTGATTTTCGGTGGTCTCGGGCTGGCAGGTATGATGAGCGGTCTCCCCCATCATGGGCTTGCTCTTTTCGGCGGCGGTCTTACCCTCATCATGTCGCTTTTTGGCTCCTGGTTGTATGAAGCATTCATGGAGAGCTCGTCGTATCAGGCGACGCTGGGCAAGATGATCTTCGGGATGAAAGTTACCGATCTCAATGGTAACCGAATCTCCTTCGAAACCGCGACGGGAAGGCATTTTGCGAAGTGGCTTTCCGGGTTAATCCTGTGCATCGGCTTCATCATGGTCGGTTTCACGGAGCGCAAACAGGGATTGCACGATCTCCTAGCCGGAACGCTGGTACGGCGGGTATAAACTCGGCGAGCGCTAACCCAGCAGGCTGCGCACGATTTTGCCTCCGCGGCTAAAGCCGGCTCTGATAGCAGGCCCGTTATCGCAGCGGTAAACCGCTGCGCCACCCAAAATCAAGTGCCCTCGCGGGGCGTCACAATCTCCCGCCGCCTTCTCGAACTCCTTCCGAACTCGCTCCCGAATCCCTCCCGAATTAAAATAATCGCATGCAAAACGCAACGTCGGCGGCCATCGCGGCGCTTGTGCTGGAGCTTGCACCGGTCGCCGTGTTTGGATTCGCCGGCGAACGGGTGGGGCAGGCATGCGCCCGCTGGCCGTCAACGGTACGAACCGCCTTACCCGTATTCTGCGCGTTGCCTTACGTCCTGATTTGCTCTTCGCAGCAGATGTTTTCGTGGAAATGGTGTGCTCTGTATTCCGTGCTGCCCGTGGCGATCGCGTGGCTGCTGGGGCAAGCCGCCATCGCCGATCCCGAACAACACGGCAATTGGCGAGATGCGATCATTCTCCTGACGCTGGGACTGGCGGTTGATTTGCGCTGGTTCGAGCGAGCGTGGCCTAGCGGGCTTGCGGGGTTGGGCAAACTGCTCCTCGTCGATGCCGCCTTGTATGGATTCGTGGCCATCCGGCGGCTCAGCGGAACCGGCTTTGATTTTCGCCTCCGCTGGAAAGACTGGAAGACCGGGCTGCGGGAACTCGTCTTTTTTACTCCGTTAGTTCTCGCGCTGGGGATGGCGCTGGGCTTTCTCCATCCGCATAGCTACGCGCCGCGGTTCTCGATCATTCTGAAGATGATTTCGACTTGGATTTATATCTTCATTTTCATTGCGGTTCCAGAGGAACTGTTTTTTCGCGCCTGGGTGCAGAACCTGCTGGAACGGCGCGTGGGGCGGCGAGTGGCGCTGGCGATCACGGCAGTGTTGTTTGGACTCTCCCATTTCAACAAACGGTCGGCCCACTTCAACTGGCAGTATGTCTTGCTGGCAACCATCGCCGGGATCTTCTACGGCCGGGCATGGCGCGAGCAACGGCGAGTACCGGCCTCGGCGATCACTCACGCCAGCGTGGACGCCATCTGGTCGTTCTGGTTTTAGCGAGGGACAAAATGGCGGTTGGGTCGAAAATCTTCCCCGTGGTTGCGACCGCCTTCGGCCGGTACTTTGTTTGGGCCCAGATCGTCATCGTATTTGCATTTCTGGAGTTGACGCTTTGGGCGCCCACGCGGGAAATCCGCAACCGCTGGGCCATCATCGCGATGTTCACGATTCTGATCCTGGTGCTGATCAACCGGCCCTCGCTCGAGCGTCTCGGTCTCCGGTTACCGAAAACGTTCGGCGTCAGCCTGGTCCTGGGGATCGGCTTTCTGACGGTTGTCCTCATGGTGATTCTCGCGAACCGGGCGGGCGGACAAATTCCCGCCAATCAGACTTGGCCAGCTCTGCAGCCGGTGTGGGGATATGTGATCTGGGCCCTGATTCAGGAATTCATACTGCAATCATTTTTCTTCAACCGCTTCGAAGAACTCTATGGAAGTTCGGCCGCCGTTTGGATAGCATCCACACTCTTCGCCGCCGTTCACCTGCCCAATCCCATCCTGACCACCGCAACGCTCATCGGCGCCCTTTTCTTCTGCGAGATGTTCCGGCGCTACCGCAGCATCTATCCCCTTGCCGTCGTCCACGCGATGCTCGGACTAACCATCGCCATCATTACCCCCGACAGCCTGGTGCACCACATGCGGGTGGGGATTGGATATCTGCGCTACTAGCAGGCTGCGGAAAAAGTCGGCTCCTAGCATTTGTCCAATGTGGACCGCTCAATCGCACCGGTATACGGCCAGCGGGTGAAATCCTCATTTCTTATTGTTGCAAGAAATCGTTGACAGCTTGGCCGATTTTCGCCTGTTCGCAGCGATGAGCGCGGTGGCCGCAGCTACTGTCCAGTTCTAGCAGCTGCGTTTTGAGCAGCTTGGCAAACTGAATCGAGGTCGTCGGATTCACGAGATGGTCCTGCCGGTTGATCACGATCAGGGCCGGGACGTGAACGATTGCTGCCGCGCGTTCCAGGGATCCCCCGAATGGCGCTGCGATGTCCTGGGTCAGAATAGCCTGCGTCTGCCGGACACTGTCGTTTGCATCAAAGCTGCCGTCTTCCGCCTGCTCGGCGAAGAACTTCTCGAAGTCCTTGCCGGGCGTACTGCTCACGACGTGTTCAGGCGTGGTAAGGACGAGGGCGTGCACGCTGTCGAGCAGATGTAGCCTCGGTTGAGTCGTGTACTGCCCATTTTTCCAGTCCGGATCCGCTTCCACCGCAAGCAGTTCCGTGCGCCACAGGAGCATGTCCCACGATGTAAGTTGCGGTGAGCCCACAATCGAGACGATCTTGTCCATGAACTCTGGGTATGAAACTGCCCACTGAAATGCTTGCATGCCCCCCATGGAGAATCCCATCACCGCAAGTACGTGCGTGAGGTGCAAGGAATCCGTGAGCATCTTGTGCTCAGCGTTGACCATGTCGCGAATAGAGATTTTCGGAAATTGCATTCGCGGTTGGGTGCTGCTGTTTGAGGGAGAGGAGGAGATCCCATCGGCAAGCGAGTCCACAGCAATCACGTAGTACGTGGCGCTATCCACCATTTTGCCTGCGCCAATGCGGCTAGCCAGGTCGGCTGAGCGCCCGCCGAGATACGTGGGAAATACCACCACGTTGCTTTTTTGCGGATTTTCTGTTCCGAAAGTGCGATAGCCGACAACACAATCGCGGATCACTTCCCCATTTTCCAACTTGAGATCCCCGATTCTGGCGAATTGCTGGTCTTCGGCATGAAGAGCCGCACAAAGTGGGGCAAGGAGCAGAAGCAGCAACGACATTCGTTTCATAGCCAAGCACCTCCTGGCGAATCTGAACACAGAATTGATATGACTGTCGAGAACAGCCCTCGCGCCACCTGCCGAAGCGTGAATCTCAAGGAAGTTGCTCAGCACCAGAAGACTCTCTTGTTTCCACAACGCAAGCTGATAAGAAGAAGGTATGCGCGGAAAAGATGAGCAGCAGTTGAATGTGTTCAGCTAAGTCAGCCCCGAACAGCGAGTTCCGCAAGACCACCCGTTGCGCGCTCTGCGGGCCGTGGCCGACGAGGCGCTACAGCAGTTGCAACCACGGTTCAACAAGCTGTATGCGAAAACCGGGCGACCATCTAGGGCTGCGGCACCAGGAACGACGCTCGCACACTCAGCCGCAGGCTCACGCGATACACTACCTTCTGATGGCCCTTCCGGTTTCACAGCTGCGCCGCTGGTTCGCCTTGGGCGCGATTCTGATGGTTGCGACGGTTGCGGGCATGTATTTCTACGCGCGCTGGCGTGTGGGCAAAGTCGTCCACGACATTCCGACGAAAATGGGCCTGGACATTCAGCAGACCGCCGAGGGCTTTTCCATCTCCAAGTCGTTGGAAGGCCGCACTCAGTTTACCGTGAGCGCGTCCAAGGCAGTTCAGTTCAAAGAGGGTGGACGCGCGGAATTGCAGAACGTCAAGATCGTCATCTACGGCAGGGACGCCAGCCGCTTCGACCGGATAACCGGGGATGAGTTCGAGTACGATCCCGCATCGGGCAATGTGAACGCCAAGGGCAAAGTGCTGATTGACCTGGAAGCGAATCCCGAGGGGCTGCGGCATTCCGACCAATCGCCTCCCGAGCAAACCAGAACCCCACTTCATCTTGAAACCGACGGGCTGGTCTTCAACAAAAATACGGGGGACGCTTCCGCCACGGGAAAAGTGGTGTTTCAGACGCCGCAGGCATCCGGTTCGGCTCTGGGCATTCAATATGTGGCCAGGACGGGCACCATGAACCTGCTGTCGGCGGTGGTGATGACCGTCAACCGGCCGCAACTGGTCCATCTGAATGCGGATCATGGGGTAATTACGAAGCAGCCCCATCAGGTCGTTCTCACCGGGGTGCACATGGCCCGGGAGCAGCAGGAAGCGCGGTCCGATCACGCGACATTCTTTCTTCGTGAGGACAACACGGTCGACCGCATCCTTGCCGAGGGCGACGTGGAGACCGAGATTCATGGCAGGTCATTGTCCGACTCGAAAAGGTCCGACTCGAATAGGTCCGACTCGAATGCGTCCAACTCGGATGCGTCCAGATCGGAGACTCACGAGCGTTCCGACCGCGCCGAAATGTGGCTGACTGGAACGCGGAATCTGCTCACTACGGCCATCCTCACCGGCAACGTACAACTCGCTTCCCTGGGAGCGCAGCCCGCTGACGCTGCCGCGGGGCGGGTGACGCTGCACTTTGGTGGGAGCGCTGCCGGTCAGCAGTTGCTGGAGACGGTTCACGCTGAAGACGGCGTGCGGTTGTCCCAGAAGAACAGCCAGAGCGGAACAGGACAGTCTGCGGAAAAAGTCGGGTTCGTATCAGGGTATCGCTTCAGCGATACCGCAAACTCGGCCAAGTCAGACGCCCCTTCAGGGGCGGCGAGTGGAAAGCCGGGAAGCGCGCAAGACATCGAGATGACCGCCCCGGTGATGGACTTCATCGTAAAGAACGGGCGTCTGCTGCAGCGCGCCGAGACCGCTGGACCGCCGCAAATCGTGATCACGCAGCCGGGCTCGAATCAGAAGACGGTGGTTACCGCGGCAAAGTTCACTGCGAAATTCACCGAGAAAAATCGCCTGGCCACGCTGCATGGAGAACCGGACGCGAAGATTATTAGCGGCCTGTTGGACACGAGTAAGCCCGTATCCAATAAGGCCGGCGCTCCGGCGCAGGCTGATCGAGTATCGTCCAGTCAGATGCTGGATGTCGTCTTTCTGCCCGAAGGCGGGGTCCGGTCGATCACGCAGACGGGTGGCCTCACCTATGTCGATGGCACCGAAAAAGCCTGGGCGCGGCGTGGAGAGTACACCACGGCCGATCAACTCCTGGTGCTCAACGGATCGCCGCGAGTGGTGGACGGCGGCATGACCACGACTGCCCAGACGCTTCGCATGAACCGGGCGACTGGCGACGCCTTTGCCGAAGGCAATGTCAAGAGCACGTACTCCGACCTGAAGGCGCAACCAGATGGCGGTATGCTCGCTTCGTCCGACCCGATTCACGTAACCAGCCGCAACATGACCGCTCATCGGGCATCGGCGATTGCGGTGTATTCCGGCGATGCCCGCCTGTGGCAAAACGCGAATGTGGTAGAGGCTCCCACGCTTCAATTTGATCGCGACCATCGATCCCTCGTTGCCCATGGAGACGCGCAAGGGACTTTCGCTCAACCGGTCTCAACCGTCCTGGTGCAAATGGAGAAGAGCGGGAAGGTGACCCCGGTCCACATCACATCAGGGCGTCTGAACTACACCGATGCGGAGCGGAAGATTTTTCTGGATGGCGGAGTGACCGCGAAGGGGTCCGACGCGACCATGACGGGACAGCAAATGACGGTATTTCTACGGCCGCGGAGCGAGTCGCAGGCAGGAACAGGGATGGCGACAGCGCCAAACCCGGCAACTCCCGGGCAAGTGGAGCGAATCATCGCCGAAAAAAGTGTTGTGATCACGGAGCCGGCACGGCACGCGACGGGTGACCGATTGGTCTACACGTCGGCGGACGAAAAGTTCGTCCTGACCGGCGGACCTCCCAGCATTTTTGATGCCGAACGAGGCAAAATTACAGGCGATTCGTTGACTTTCTTTAGACACGATGATAGGGTGCTCGTGGAAGGTAAAGAAACATCCCCGACCGTCACTAAGACGCAAGTGGCACGATAAATGCACACGCTGGCCACCGACGAAATTGGGAAATCCTATCGTGGCCGTCGCGTAGTCAACGGCGTCAGCCTTCAGGTTCTGCAGGGCGAGGTGGTAGGCCTTTTGGGACCGAACGGCGCCGGAAAAACCACTTCCTTTTATGCAATCGTAGGTTTGATTCCTCCCGATACCGGCAGGGTGTTGTACGACGACGAAGATATCACTAACGTTCCCATGTACTTACGGGCGCGCCAGTACGGCATCAGCTATCTCCCACAGGAAGCTTCGATTTTTCGCAAATTAACGGTCGAGGAGAATATCCTGGCCGTTCTGGAGGTCCAACCCATCTCCTGGCACGAACGCCGGGAGAAGGCGGAGAAGCTGATTGACCAGCTCGGGCTGGAGCATATCCGGCAGAATCGAGGCTATGCGTTGTCGGGTGGGGAACGGCGGCGGGTGGAAATCGCGCGATCCCTCTGCATCAACCCCACGTTTATTCTGCTCGACGAGCCGTTTTCGGGCATCGACCCGATCGCCGTTTTGGATTTGCAAAAAATCATCTCCGATCTGCGAGCCAGTGGCATCGGAATACTGATCACCGATCACAACGTCCGCGAAACGTTGTCGGTGACGGATCGGGCATACATCATCAACGAAGGACGGATTTTCCGCTCCGGTACGCCGGAGGAGTTGGGGAGTGACCCGGAAGTGCGGCGGGTCTACTTGGGGGAAAGCTTCTCACTGGTATGAGTTCCCGGTTCTCAGTCAACTCTGTTTTAACTGAGTACTGAGAATTGGGAACTGCCAGAAGTTACTAAGGCGTGGCCCCCCTGACCTTTAGTGTCCATGCGGTCGACCTCGGTGCATGAGAAGCTAAATTTTCGACACCCGATTGCGCCGGACAGTTAAGGGCAGCGGATTGACTGAGAACCGAGAACTTCTTTTAGGGAGAAATAGTGCTTCTTCAGCACAGACTGAACGTCAAGTTGTCCCAGCGGCAGATTCTGACGCCGGGCCTCGTGCAAATGGTCTCCGTGCTTGCGCTCAACAAGCTCGAGCTCAAGGACATGATCAATGCCGAGATGGTCGAGAACCCGGTGCTGGAAGAGCTGGAAGACGCCGTCCCCATGCTCGACGATGTCGGACGCCAGGAGGAAGAGCGCGATCGGCTGGCCTCCCAGGCGACCGCCGCACCGGAAGACGGTCCGACCATCGCGGATGAGAAGAAGGATCCTTTCGAGGAGATCGACTTTGGCTCGTTCTTCCAGGAGTATCTCGATCCCGGTTATCGCAGTTCGGGAGAGATGGAAGAGATCGAGAAACCGTCGTTCGAGAACTTCCTGTCGAAGCCGGGAAACCTGAGTGACCACCTGTTATGGCAGCTGGGCGCGATTTCTGTACGGCCGCCAGTGCACCAGGCCGCTGAGCTGATCATTGGGAATCTGAACGAAGAAGGCTACCTGATTGCCAGCGACGAAGAACTGCTGGGAATTGCCCCGGTCGCGACTCCCGAAGCAGATGTGGAAGTGGCGGCCAAGATTGTTGGAGAAGCCGAGGCGCTGGGGCTCGCCGTTTCAGAGACTTCGGCCGAAACTTCCGACGACGAGACCGCTGATCCTGAAGCTTCCGTTCTTGCGCCTGAAGATCTCGCCACACTGGACGGCGGCTATTCGCAACTGAGTACAGAAAGTGCCGGAGCTGAGTTGTGTGGTGACGGGTCTTTGCCCCGTCCCGGCGGGGCAGAGCCCCGCCACCACACGAGCGTCACGCGGGACGGAACGCCGGATACTCACCTTGGCATAACACCGGAAATTCCGCTGCCCACCGCAGCGAGCCACGGAAGCACAGTCACTGGAGCAGCCACCGCGCCAGCCCGGATTCCGGCTGTGACCTTCAATGTCGCCGACCTGCACGAAGCGCTGGAAGTTGTGCGTCAATTCGATCCGCTTGGTATCGCCTGTCGCGACCTGCGCGAATGCCTGCTCTATCAGTTGCGCTACCATCTCGGGCAGTTGCACCTGCACCCGAACGGTAGTGCCCTGACCGAGCAAGTCGTGCGCGATGCGATTGCCGTCGTCGATCAACATTTGCGCGCGGTGACGTTGAAGCAGTTCAAGGAAATTGGCCGCGCCATCGGGCGTCCGGTCGAGGCAGTGCAGGCGGCGCTCGACTATGTCCGCACCCTGGATCCCCGACCGGGCCTGCGCTACAACAAGGTTCCAGCCCGGCTGATTGAGCCCGATGTCGCTTTCGTGAAGCATGGCGACGAGTGGCTGGTCATCATGAATGACGAAGACATGCCGCAGTTGCGCTTGAATCCCGCCTACAAGCGCCTGCTGACCCGCGACGGCAATGACCGCGACACCCGTAACTACGTCAAAGATCGCTACAAGTCAGCCATCCAGCTGATCAAGAACATCGAACAGCGCAAGCAGACGATCACCAAGGTCTGCTACTCGATCGTGTCACGACAGCAGGAGTTCCTCGATCGCGGAATCGATTTCCTGAAGCCGATGATGATCAAGGAAGTGGCGGAAGAGATTGGCGTGCATCCTTCAACCGTCAGTCGCGCGGTTGCCAATAAGTACGTTCACACGCAGCAGGGCGTGTTCGAGTTGCGGTATTTCTTCTCGGAGAGCGTCCAAGGACCCGAGGGCGGCGGCACTTCTCTCCTGATCTTGAAACGCCGCGTCAAGAAGCTGATCGAAGAAGAGGATTCAAGCCGGCCGTTGACCGACGAACAGATCACCCGCATTCTGCAGTCGCAAGGCATCCAGGTAACTCGACGAACGGTCGCGAAATACCGGGAAGATATGAAGATTCCGAGCACACACCAGCGCCGGGTGAAAAAGTAGCTGCGGGCCACGAGCTGCGGGCTACGAGCTTAGTGCCGCAAGGCAAAGGGTTTGCTCGAAGCTCGCGGCTCGAAGCTCGTAGCTTCTGCAATCCGAGTGTTTTGCTTTTCAGGAGCATGCCTGATGAACGTGGAATATACCGCGAGAAAATATAAAATTACTCCCACCGTCCGCAAGGAAGTTGAAACTGGCCTCGACAAGATCCGCAAAATTCTGGGCGACCGGTTCGAGACCAAGGTGACTCTGGCCGTCGAAAAGCGCCGGCACAAAGCCGAGATCACCATCGACCCGCCCAACGGGCCGATTGTGGGTCTGGCCCAGACCGACGATATGCTCTCAGCCGTCAATGAAGCTCTCGACCACCTGCAGAAGCAGGCCCTCAAACATAAAACAAAGTGGCTAAGCAAGAAGCGAAAGGCGGTCAAGAAGTTTGATGGCCAGGGGCTGGAGGACCACCTTGAGGCGACGCTGGGACTGGCGGAGAACGCCACCGTTTCCGTTCTCGTTCACAAATTTCCTTCGGTGGCACGGACCACCGAAGTGCATCTGGTGCATGCCCAGGACTCGGTTGCGCTTCGTCCGATGACGTTAGAAGAGGCGATCAAAGAGGCGCACTTCCGCGACAAGGATGTTTTCGTATTCCGCGATCCCAAGGGCGTGTTGATGGTGCTGCACCGCACCAGGGACGGCAAGATGGAGTTGATCGAAGCCCCGTAGAGCAGCTGTCAGCTATCAGCTGTCAGTAAAGTCAGATTTTCGTAGGTGGCCACGCCACCGGTTTTACTGGTAGCTGACAGCTGACAGCTGAGAGCTGACAGCTCTCTTCACACTCCCCCGGTCGCTTCCTGCGCCCACTGCAGGGCCTGCCACCAGGTTGTGGCGACTTCTTCGTCGGACAGTTTCAATTGTTTGGCCAGCGTGCTCGATTGCGACCACTCCCCCGATTCCTGGGCCAGCATGAGCTGGTACAGGGGGCGGAGGCTGCTAGCCTGGCCGAGCAACGCCGCTTTGGTTTCGTGCTCCACCGGCAGTTGCTTGAGGAGCACGTCCATGCTGACCTCGAGGATTGCGTCCATGATGGAAAGCAGCCCCATCAGGAACAAATCAGTGTTCGCCTGCAGCCGGTTGGAGAGCAGTTCGCAAAAACGGGCGCGGGTCAATCCCATCAACACCAGTTCGCTGCAGGTTTGCTCGGCCGCGCCCACGGTGACCACGAGCCGCACCCAACGCCGCATTTCCCGTTCCCCCAGAACCGCCATGGCATGGCGGATCGACTTGATTTCAAGGGCAAATCCAAAGACCGGAGAATTCAAGTAGCGGAGCAAGCGGTAAGAAATCGAAGCTTCCTGTTTGAGCATCTTCTCCAGTTCGCGCATGTCGATTTCCCGGCGTGAGACTACCTCGAGCAGCCGCACGTAATGCAAGCGGCTGGCCGGAACCTCGCGGCCTACGACGAGTTCGGGGCGGCAGAAAAAAATCCCTGAAAATAGACGAATCCCATGTCACGCGCCTGCTGGAATTCGTGGGGCGTTTCGAGTTTCTCCGCCAGCATCTTGCACTTCGGGGAGGCAAACTGGCGCATCATGCCCGACCGTTCCTCCGGCCGCGTTGCCCGGACGTCGATTTTTAAGATGTCGGCGAACTCGCAAAGCGGCAGACGCGGATCGTTGGGCGCGAAGTCATCGAGGGCAATGAGATATCCCGCTGCCTTCAACCGCTTGCAGGCAGCGATGACGCGGTCTTCGGGCTCAACCGTCTCCAGAATCTCGGCCACCGTCTGGCTGGGGGGCAGCAACGTGATCAGATCCTTGAACAGGACCTCACGGGTGCAATTTACGAAGGCACGGCGGTTATCGCAAAGCGTGTTGATGCCGTAGAGCAGGGAACTGTCCAGGGTGGACCGGGCCGCAAGTTCGGGATCGGCATTGAAATAGTCTTCAACGCCGTTTCGAAAGAGAATTTCGTACCCGAACACATTCTGCGAGCGGTCAAAAATTGGCTGGCGTGCAACAAAGCGCTGCCCCGGATGCGCAAGCGGATTCGATGCAGATGTTTTCTCTCGGGCTGGGGCGGCTTTCACCAGTATTATATCGGCGCTGTCGTAACAGAACTTCAACCAACCTGCTCGGCTGTGACCAGCACCTTCGCACCAGGGAACGTCATAGGCCCACCTTTTATCGGCCCACCTTCGTAATGCCAGATGTGGAAAACTAAAGGCACTCCCCCCTTGCGCAGTCGGCGGTTTCATGAGTAACATCAAGGTGTTCCCAATGGCCATGCTTCCAGGCTGGCCGTTCGCGCCAAGTAAAACTCCAGGCGCCTGTAGCTTGAACAACGACAGTTTGGACAACGACAGTTCGAACATCGATAGTTTAAACATCGTTCTCGAATAGCATCCAGCCGATGTGGGGTTTGGTCTGCCGGTAGCCGATTTGCAGTGAGCCGCGCGCAGTGAGCTACGCGTGGCGCCACACGGTTAACCTGCTGACCGCAAGGATAAGGAAGAAGAAACAAACAGGCCGGCGATTCAGGCCGGGGATTAGCTTCGGGGATCAACTTCGAAGATTAACAAGAGAAAAAATATGAATGCAGGACCCGGACACTCCTCCGCAGGCGGAGGAAGACACAAACGGCGCCGTGGACGGCGTCCGCCAAAACGAGGCGCGGGCGGCCCCATGGGCCGCGAGCGCCAGGAGCACCAGGGCATTTTTACCGCTCCCATGGACCACAGCTACCGCGCCAATATGGGCATGGATAGTGGCAACGGCAACGGCGGCGGCAGGGGACCGCGAAGGCCCGGTTTCTCAGCGTCCTACCCGGTGGCCGATCCCGAGCCTCTGCCCGCTCCACGAGAGGATGCGGCTTCGCGCGTCTTTGCGTTTGTCGAAGACCTGTTCTTCCTGAGCAAGATTCAGGATACGGGTCGCAAGATGAATGTGAAGGTCGAGTTCGTGAAAAACGAGAAGGAACTCACCGACCGCATGAAGAGCAACGGCGAAGAAAAACCTTCCCTGATCATCTTCGACTTGAACAACGCCAACGCCAAACCTTTGACCCTGATCCCGAAACTGAAGAGCAAACTGAAGAAGGGGACATCGATCATTGGATTCCTCTCGCACGTTCAGGGCGACTTGAAGCAGAAAGCCCACGAAGTGGGCTGTGACATGGTGTTGCCGCGCTCGGCGTTTTCACAGAATCTGCCCCAGTTGCTGCGCCGGCACGGCGCCATTGAGCCCGATTCCGGAGCCGCTGACTAAAGGGCGGGATTGAAATTCGATTCGTATCAGGGCATGCCTTCAGGCATGCCGAAAAATGCTGCGCTGTATAGCGCCTTCAGGCGCTGCGGCCGGAAACATTTTCAACACTCGACCCTGATACAATTTCGCCGTGTTCCCTCACAAGATTCTGATTGCGACGCTGGCGATGACGATGGCAATAACAATGCCCGCGGCAGCTTCCGCCCAGACCGCTCCCGTCAGCGCCCCGCCTCCGGTGAAAGTGAACGTCCTCAACGTGTGCTCGCCCTCCGCCGACGCGCAGAAGGAATTATCGTCGGTGCTGGCCAAAGTGCCAGACAAGCCAGCCTTCAGCAAGGATTACGAAGTGTCTCGCGGGCATTCCACGCTCGATCCGAGCACCCCGATCCCCGGCATGGAGCCCTTGCCGCCCGGTGCTGTCTCCGCGGCTGACTGGGTAAGGGTTCGGCGTGAGTTCCCGGACGCTACCCTGTTCAGCAACGTGCAATACTCGTTCAGCGTGGATGCGACGAATATGGTGGAGACGCTCGTGCTGCGGGTGCGCGATCCAAAGCCCAACGACCTGATGGAGATTTCCGTCGAGGACAGCGCTTCCGCGGTCGTTTCCGCGACCGCGATGTTGTCTACGAGTACGCCAGTTTCGCGTGTCAAGCTGGAGCACTTCGGAAAAGCGTCGGTGGTGCTGGCGCGGTGTGGTGGGACAGAAGGAAATCCAGCGACGGATCAGACCGTGTACGAACCGATTTTCCACGCCGCCTCTTCGATTATGGAGCGCTATCGCGACGCTCTGGGAGCGCGCAAAATGGTGCCCCAGGAACTGACGCGTCTGGGCGTGAAAACTTCGACCACAACAACGACCAAGGCGGCCGGCAGCAAGAAGAATCCGTAGTTGCTAGTGGAGGGACGGGCGTCTCGCCCGTCCGCCGGGGATGCCCGGCCCTCCATCAGCGAACTGAAGCGAAATCTGTTTTTCAGAATCTATTCTCTTAGCACTGTTTTTCTAGCACGGTTCTTATCACTATGGATATACGCAATGTTGTGATCATGGGCTCCGGATGCGCGGGTCACACCGCCGCCCTCTATACTGCCCGCGCCAACCTCAAACCGCTCGTGATCGAAGGCCATGAACCGGGCGGGCAATTATCGATGACCACGCTGGTGGAAAATTTTCCCGGTTTTCCCGAAGGCATCCAGGGACCGGAACTGATCGAGAACATGCGCAAGCAGGCGGCCCGCTTTGGCGCCGACTATCGCATGGGCCACGTGGTCAAAGCCGATTTGAGCAAACATCCGTTCGAGTTGAGCTTTGGCAAAGAGACCATTCACACCCGCACGCTCATCATTGCCAGCGGAGCCTCGGCACGCTGGCTCGGTCTCCCGAACGAGCACGCGCTCATCGGTCACGGCGTGTCTTCCTGCGCCACGTGCGATGGCTTCTTTTTTTCGGGCAAGGAAATCGCGGTGATCGGCGGCGGCGACTCTGCCATGGAAGAAGCGACCTTCCTGACGCGTTTCGCCAGCAAGGTGACGCTCATCCATCGGCGCGAGCAGTTTCGCGCGTCGAAAATCATGCTCGACCGCGCGCGCGCGAATCCGAAGATCGCATTTCAAACTGACACCGTGGTCGACGACGTTCTCGACGTCGGTAAAAAAGAAGTCACCGCCCTGCGTCTGCGCAATCTGAAGAGCGGCGAAAGCTGGGAGTTCCCCGCGAGTGCAATGTTTCTCGGCATCGGCCACATTCCGAACGCCAAAATATTTGCAGGCCAGCTCGAGACCGATGCCGATGGCTATCTGGTGACGCAGAAGAACGTCTTCACGCGAGTGCCCGGCGTATTCGCGTGCGGCGATGTCCAGGACCGGCGCTACCGCCAAGCCATCACCGCCGCAGGTTCCGGCTGCATGGCGGCGTCGGAAGTGGAGAAATATCTGGAAGAGGAAGGCCACTGACGGCGGGTTTCGATTATGCGCCCCCAAAAGAGCCATCACCACAGTGGCACAGAGGCGCACAGAGGAAAACCACAGCCTCTCTTAAGGTTCCCCCTGTATACCTCTGTGTCCCCTGTGGTTAAGACTTTGTGCGTCCGTGCAGCACAAGCTTACGCGTAACTACCGGAAGCGTCTCACAAGCAGTCCGCAGCACCAGTCGCGGCGCCTTATTCCGAATCTTCATCAAGTACGGCACAGTAGGCTTAGGATCGGCCTTGGCGGTCTCGCGCAACAGCCAGCCCAATCCCTTCTGCACCATATCGTCTTCGTCATGCAGCAATTGATTCGAAAGCCGTACGACCTGCGCAAAGAATTGCCGCTCACGCTCTCCGCGAATCAGCGCCACACACGCCGCGCGCCGCCGCCAGCGATTCGACGATTTTGCCCACCGAAAAACCTCGCGGCAACGGCCAGGATCGGCGGCGACCATCGGCGCCAGCAGATCATGCGCCAGAGCGTCGTGATCGGCCCAACTCGATACGCGGTCCAGCCATGAAGCAAACAGCTGGAATTCGTTGTCACCAAAATTCCCAGTCTGTTTTTCGAGCAGGAGAACAGCCATCACCTTCTCTTCAAGAATCTGGCCCGAGAAAAGCTGGTCGGCCACCTGCACCACGAAATCCATCCCCCGTTCGCGCGCGATGCTGCGCCGGAACCGCACCGCAAATTTCCTGAGTTCGCCCGTGTACCAGCCGCGTGACGTCACTACTTCCTTGAAAAAGTGCTGCACGTCTTCCGCGTGCGGAGCCGACCCGCCATCCTTCAGCACGCGCCGGATGTGCTCGGCGATATAGCTGGGCGTGATTTCGCGCATGGGCATGTTCTCCTTGGGTAGCGCGGGCAGTGTGGCGACGAGGCTGTGCCCCGCCACCACACAACCTATCTTGACCCCGCCTGCTAGGGCACGGGAAATAGCTCATGATAAGAGAAGTGCCACGCGAAATGCTGTGACCCGGCGTCACTGTGATCTGTGACCACGCGCCGCCTACTTTACCGGAACCGGGTCGCCCATCCGCACCGTCCGGTCATAAATCCACAGCAGCGCGGCGGTGGCCAGGCCGACCGCCGTGACGCACCACCAGATGCGCGCCGGTTGATGCGTGACTTCCCCGAAGTGGTGGACTAGCGTTCCTCCAAACCAGCCCCCGATCAGCGATCCGATGCCGATGGGCAGGAATGCAAAACCCATGTAAGTCCCTTGCTGTCCCGGAGGAGCCAGTCGCGAAATATATACGTAGTAGCGCGGAGACTGAATGATCTCGCCCAGTGCCAGCACCAACAGTGAGAGCACCGCGCCCCAGATCGTCGGCCGCAGCGCGAGGATCACCCATGAGACGGAAGTGATCACCGTGCCCAAAATCACCGCCTGAAATGCTGGGATCTTTCGCGTCAGGTAATTCACCACCAGCGTGAAACAGATCACGACCAGTCCATCCGTCACCAGAATGATCTCGACGTCAGCCGAGGAGTTGATGTAGCCGTGAATATACCCAGGCAAACTGATGTATTGCTGCCAGAACACCACCCAATATCCGGTAAAGAGCACAAGGAACCACATGAACCGGCTGATCCCGGCGAGTACGAGAACCAGGAGCGCGCTCCAGATCCACCAAGGCACGGAGTATCGGGGATAGATGAATAACCCGATGCGCAACAACAACGCGATCAGCAAGACTGGTAGAACCAGCCGGTAATTGCCCACCACGACGCAGAAGTTCCGAGCGACGGTTGCGATTGAGGGCGGAGGCGCGTCTCCGGCCTTGCGCGGTTCGCGAAAGAAAATGATGACTACAAAAAACATCGCGAAGACGCTGACCGCCGCCACGCGGTACACATTCTCGACTCCTAGATGGCGATGGGCCCAGGAAGCAAAATAAGGCCCCGCAGCGCCGCCGATGTTGACCATCGTGTAATAAATCGAGTAGCCGATGGAGCGGACGTTCTCCTTCGAAGCGCGGGCCGTCGTCCCGACCACGCAGGGTTTCACCATCGAGATGCCGAGTGCCGGCAGGATGAGAATGCAGCCGACAAACAAGCCAAGCGGCACCGCATTGCGCACCGGCGCCAGCCACGGAGCTCCGATCGAGCCGATAAGAAAATATGCGACGGCGAGGATCAGGTAGGCAATCGAAAGCGCGCGGCGAAAACCGAGGCGGTCGGCCGCCGCGCCGCCGAAGATGGCGAGAAACCACACCATGCCCCCGAACAAGCCAGTCAGAGTCCCGGTTTGCTGAGTCGAGAAATTCAGCTTCTCCTGCAGATACAGGGCAAGAGAAGCAAAAGCCCCATAGTAGGAAAGGCGTTCGAATATCTCAGTGATGTTCGCGACCCAGAAGGGCCGTTCAAAGCCGGTGCGGATTTCCTGCAAACGGTCGGAGAAGGTCAATGGTTGCTCCTGAAAGCGCGTTCCTGATGCCGGTTTCAGATCCTCAAACGCAGCCGGACTTCTTCTGCCGACAAGCCCGCCACACGGATCACTTTATTCCGGCTGCTCTGGCCGGCTGCAATAGTAACGGAGGAACGCGGTACCTTCAAAAGTTTTGCGAAAAAATCAATGCAAGCGTCGTTGGCCTTGCCGTCAGCCGGAGGGGCGGTCAGGGCCAGTTTCAGCGCATCACCGATCTCGCCGGTGATGGCGTTCTTCTTCGCGCGGGGGTGGACCTTGACCGCGAAAGTGACGCCGTTGGACGAATTGTGAATCGCTGCCATCGAAAGCCTAACCACAGGGAGCACAGAGGTACACAGGGGAAATCGAGAGATGCAGGGTTCCCCCGTGTACCTCTGTGCTCCCTGTGGTTAAGCTTTTGCTCGTTCCCCGAAGATCGCCGTCCCCACGCGCACACATGTAGCTCCCTCTTCGATCGCGACTTCGAAATCGTGCGACATGCCCATGGAAAGACTTTCACCATCAACTCTCGGAAGGTTCATGGCGGCGATGCCATCCCAAATCATACGCAGTTGGCGAAAGAACACTCGCGATCCCTCGGCATCTTCTGTGTACGGGGGAACGGTCATCAGCCCGCGAATCTTCAAATTCTCCCATCGCTCCGCGGCTTCCAGAATCCGCCCCAGTTCGTCGGATCCGGGTGCGATTCCGCTTTTTGCCGTCTCGCCGCCCACGTTGATCTCGATCAAGACGGATAAGACTTTACCCGCACTCCCAGCGAACGCATTCAACCTGTCTGCCGTCCGCGCGGAGTCCACCGAATCCACCGCGTCAAACAACTCCGCCGCTTTCGCGGTTTTATTTGTCTGCAGATGTCCGATCAGGTGCCATTCGACGTCGCGCAAGTCGCGCAAGGCCTCCGCCTTCCCGGCAAACTCCTGCACCCTGTTCTCGCCGAAGACGCGCAGCCCGGCTGCATACGCCTCGCGGATGCGTTCGGCCGGAAAAGTCTTGCTCACGCCCATCAATGTGATTTCGTCTGGATTGCGGCCCGCCCGGCGCGCCGCTGCTGCAATCTGCTCCAGCACTTGGGCAGTATTTCCCGCAATCGACATAGGACGAAAACCGCGCAGGACACAAAGTATCACGACGGAGATTTTGTCTTGGCTTTGGCGCCATCGTCGGTGGCGAGCTGCTCCACCCCGTCAAGCCAACACCGGGCTTGTCGGGGGCCCCGGTGCGCTCGGCTTGGAGGGGCGGGGGCTGCCCGTCCCCTCCGTCCCCACACACGGTCCTGCTTACATCATCCCCACAGGTGGCGCGGGTTCATTTGGATCGCCGGCGCTGGAAAGTGGGATTCCGATCATTAAGACGGCCAGGCCCACCATCACTCCAATTCCGGCCAGGTATAGCGGATTATCGAAGAACTGCGGTCTCGCCCATTTCGGGGCAAATTGCAATCCCGCCCAAACCAGTCCAAGCAGGGCTTCGCCCGCTATAAGTCCCGAGGCGGTCAGGACTCCGGCGTTCTCCACCCGGGCCTTTTGCGCCGCGTTAAGGCCGCGCTTTGCCGCCAGCCGGTCCGCGACCGCTCGGAATACTCCGCCAATGAAAATAGCAAAGGTGGTTTCAAACGGCAGATACATCCCTACCGCCACCAGCATGGGGCTTTTCACCTGCATCATGATCATGGCCAGCCCAAAGAGAATTCCGACTACCACCAGCGCCCACGCCATTTCGCCGCCGACGATCCCCTGGGCCAGCGTGGCCATCAGGCCCGACTGCACGGCCGGCAGTTGACGATCCCCGAATCCAATACCGCCCGCCTGGATGTTGGCCGCGTTCAGCAGATACAGCGGCCAGTACATCACCAGACTAGCCACGACCACGGCGATCAATTCCGCGATCTGGATCTTGCGCGGAGTTCCGCCGAGGATGTAACCAACCTTGAAGTCTTGCAGCAACTCGCCCGCGACTGCCGATGAAACACAAACCACCGCCGCCACGCCGAGAACCACGGCCACTCCTTCGCCACCCGAAACTCCGAGCGAAACCATGAGCAGAGCCGCGATCAGCAGCGTGGAGAGCGTCAAGCCTGAAATAGGATTATTTGAAGAGCCGATGAATCCGACCAGATTTCCGGAAACCGTGGCGAAGAAAAAGCCGACAACGATCATAACCGCAGCAGCCAATACCGCCGGCCAAACCAGCCCTGAAATGTGGATGTAAAGGAAACACATCAGAACAAACATGAGCGCGATCAATCCGAGGACAACCTTGGAACTCATGTATTGCTCGGTTCGCGAAAGTTTGGCCCGGTCATCGGCGGTTTGCTTCAAATCGCCGAATGCCTTGCCCAGACCGGCGGTTAGGCTTTTCCGCATGTTATACAGCGTGTAAGCCGCGCCCACCAGCATTCCGCCGACGGCGATGGGACGAACGATGAAGCGCCACACTGCCAGCACCATTGCAGACCAGTTGTCGGGGGTATCGGCGGGCAGATAATTTCTGAGTTGCGGTCCCAGAAAGTACACCAGCATGGGAACCAGCAGTCCCCAGGCGATTACACCACCGGCGAATTGTAGCGACGCCAACTTTAGTCCGATGATGTAACCCACACCCAAGTACGCCGGACTCACACTGGGAGCGGCAAACATACTCGTCGCTCCGGTCGCCACAAAATTCGTGCTGCCGGCCGGACCCAGTCGAATCTGACTATGGCCCAGGTTGCCGATGCGGAAATGAAAGTCCTTGTCGGCGGCGAACAGTCCGAAGCGTCCAAGCATATACACCACGCCGCCCACGCCAATGTTCCAAAAAAGATATTTCGCGGCTTCGGCGCCGCGCTGGCCGGCCTTATGAATTTCTCCCGCCGCTACCGATTCCGGGAAGGGTAATTCCGGATCCTCGACCATGACCCTTCGCACCAAGGATATAAAGAGCACGCCCAGGATGCTCCCGACCATGATCAGTGCGGTGGATTTCCAGTAAGCGTCGTGCGGTCGAAACGACGGCCAAGCCTTCGCAATCAGGAAAGCGGGAATCGTGAAGATTGCGCCCGCGGCAATACCTTCCCCGATCGAGCCCGAGGTTCGAGCAATGTTTTCTTCGAGCAGTGATCCCTTCCAGGCTCGTAATACCGCCATCGAGATGACCGCTGCCGGATACGTCGCGGCGATGGTGATGCCGGCGCGCAGACCGAGATAAGCGTTCGCCGCGCCCAGAACCACCGTCAGGATCAGACCCAGAAATATGGCCCGGAAGGTTAATTCCTTCATTTCCATGGTTTCGGGAACGTAAGGGCGATGTTTACGGATAGTTCCTTGGGCATCGCCCGCGGGAGTGCTCATGAGGTCCTCGTGGTCAGCAGAAATCTAATTGCTGTTCACATTAGCAGAGACGGCGCACCTTAACATGCCGAAAGGCAGATTTACAAGTGCAGCCTGTCACTTATGAGAATCGGGTGCGCGGAGAATACGCTTCTGACAGGCAACTTTTATTCGCAACTTTGGGTCATACTCAGGGTTAGAATGATCCTGTCCAGGAGGTGTTCCTTGACTCCCGTTACTAGATCCTCTTTGGGCCGGTTTTTTGAAGAATTCTACTGCCGGGGATGTGGCTTTCAAGAGGCATGTCGTTCCCGCCCTCGTGGTTTCTTTGAAAAGCATGTGCTTCCGTTGTTGGGACTGCAAGCGGTGCGCTGTGAGCGTTGCTATCACCGGAGTTACGTCTCGTCCACGATTCCGGTGCTCGAACGCGTTCCAACCGTCCGCAAGCAGTCACAAAGCGAAACCGTGGGCGGTTCGAAGTCCGATGGCCGCGTTGCATAGCGACGTACAACGCCGCTATACTGACTTCGTGTTGCCCGGCTTGCCGGGTGCGGGAGGTCGTCTTCAGCAGTAGTAGTACTGGGTTTCGAATACGGGCTGCCCAGAGCCAAGCGGCGGATCATGAGTTGGCAAAGCATGGTTTCGCCGGTTGGACTGAGCGCGTTGCTGCGACTTTATTCTTCACTTTTTTCCCTGCCGATTGTCGTATCTGTGGTTCTCCACTCCTTAGAGTTTCCCGACTTCCCGTTTGTAAAGCATGTCTGCTCGCGCTTCGACCGCTGCAGGGGTCGTACTGCACCGTTTGCGGAGAAACGCTGCACCGCCCAGTCGGCATTGATTTGTCGGAGACGGATCGCAGTGAGAATGGGAGCAAGAGTGAGCGGGAAACGCGGTGCCTTCTCTGTCAGCGCGCCGATACTCCGTTTGTGCGAGCGGTCGCCTACGGCAGTTATGAGGGAGGGTTGCGCGACCTGATCCATGTGCTCAAGTTCCAACTGGTCCGTCCCGCGGCGGCGGTTCTGGGGCGCATCTTGGCGGAGACCATTGCCAACCTGGAGCAGGCGATGCCGGTGGGCGCAATCGTTGTCGTCCCCGTTCCCCTGTACACGCGCAAGCAAGCCCAGCGCGGATTCAACCAGGCGCAGATGATCGCACGCAGCGCGCTGAAGCAATTGTCGCGCCCGAAAAGATTCGAATTGTGCACGGGAGTACTGCTGCGCCGCCGCGAGACGGAAAGCCAGATCGGGCTGACTCGTCATCAACGCCGCGAAAACCTGCGGGGCGCCTTTGCGGTGAGCGATCCAGCGCGGCTATTGAACCGCGACGTGCTATTGGTCGATGATGTCTATACCACGGGGACCACGGCCTCCGAGTGCGCCAGGGTCCTTCGCCGTGCCGGAGCGGCGCGGGTGTGGGTGGCGACGGTGGCTCGCACGTTGAAGATTACCGATGTCATCTCGTTATCGGGGCATCTGCCAGAGGATACTTCAGAGGAAGGGGACGAACATCGCGTGCCGGTGGCGGCACGGGGATAGAAATCATGTCCTTGCGATTTCACAATTTCGGTGGCAGCATGCGGTCGCACCTCCCGGCGTCGATGCTCACCTCCGGCATGCATCAGGAAAGCGACGGCCATGCCCTGCATCAGCCCGTGCTGGTGCTGAATGCCTCCTACGAGCCGATCAATGTTTGTGCCGCGCGCCGCGCCATCGTGCTGGTGTTGAAGGGCGTCGCCATGACCGAAGAAGAAAATGGACACTTCCTGCACGCCGCGCGTGTTGCCATGCGCGTGCCCTCGGTCATCCGTCTGCTGGAGTATCGCCGGATCCCGCATCAGTCGCGCGCGCTCTCGCGGAAAAATATTCTGCTGCGCGACCGCAACACCTGCCAGTATTGCAGCACCACGCTTCCCTCCGGCGAACTTACGCTCGACCACGTAATTCCCCGCTCCCGCGGCGGCCTCTCCACATGGGAGAACCTCGTCGCCTGCTGTCATCCCTGCAACCGCCGCAAAGGCAACCAGCTTCCGCTCGAAGTCAACATGAGGCCCGCGCGCGAACCTCGCTCCTTCAATCTCCACACCAGTCGCCATATCATGCGTTTGATGGGGCACTCGGATGATAAGTGGAGAAAGTATTTGTTCTACTGAGGAGTTGAGAGTCGAGAGCAGGTCTTTCGGCATTCAAAATCACGTGGCATTCAAATCAAGTTGTCATCCTGAGCGAAGCGAAGGACCTGCTGTCTCCCGCACCAGCAAAAAGCAGGTCTTTCGCTTCGCTCAAGATGACAATTCTATGGTTGGGACCCAGGAAAGGCATCTCCTGGTCGAAGGTTCGCACTTCTGAAACCTTGAAACTCTGAAACCTTGAAACCTGGCTTTATTGCGGCTTCGGCGGCTCAGCCGGCTTCTGATCCGGCACCGGTTTCGTCTCCGGCTCCGCCTTCTGCACTTCCTGTCCTTCGAAGGTGATCTTGGATTTCGATCCGAAGCGCCGGTAGTTCGCGTATTTGATGATCTCGCGGATCTTTACGTCCTGCACGGAGAAGTGGAGGGTATCCTCGGCGCGCGTGTAGGTGGGGAACCAGTACTCACCGTCAATCTGTTCGCGGTAGGTGATGAACTTGGGGAACAAATTCTCGTTGTTCTTTCCCTTGCGGATGTCGGGAACCGTCCTACCCCAGGTCTTCACGATCTGAAAATCGTGGTCGTCCACGTAGATTCGCCCGGAGAAATAGCGCTTATTTTTCTCCATCTGCTTGGGGCCAATGTCGAATACGTAGGTGTTTAGTTCGTCCTGCTTTTGCTGGCCAATGTAGAGGATGTCGTACTCGCCGATTTCATCCGAGGTCAGCACGAAGGGGAGGCGGTTCTCGATGTCGTCGATATCTTGCTGGGTCATCTGAATTCGTGCCAGCGTGGTCTGCGGCGCAAAGACCACGTTCTTGTACTTGCGCCCCTTGTCGTCGAAAGTCACATCGAACACATACTGGTAGGTGCCGTCGATAGTGTCGCCGTCGAGCGTCATCACCTTCACATCCTGCCTGTAGGTGTACTGTTCGCGTGCTTCCCTGAATAGTTTCTCCTTGGCGGCGAAGCGCTTGACAATTTCGTCGACCGTGATCCCCTTGGGCTCGGATTTGTCGAGAGCGCCTTCCTGCGCGCGCGCCTTCACCGGCACCATCACGACGGCCAACAGGATGACAGGCAACGTGACACTAAACAGTCTTGTCAGGGAAAAAAGCGAGCGGGAAACCAGCCGCACAGGTCGGGACGGAAATCTCATAACCCCTATTCTAACGAAAGGGAGCACGGAAAAGTTAACGGCAGCCTCCACCCCCAGGGCCGCCGTGCAAACGGCCCCTTGGAGGGGGTGGAAGACTGCAGTTCTGCCTATTTCATTCGATGCGGCAAGCCTCGTAAGGTTTGCAAGATTTACTTTTCTTTACTATTGGGTTTTGTAGTGCGACGGGCGTCCTCGCCCGTCCAGTTGGTCGCTGCCCGCGCGCTTGCGCTTCAGCGCGCATTCCCCATGGCCTTGCCCATTGCCCACTCCACCAGTCCCGGAAATAACTGGTAAAGCTTGATGACGGGAATCATGGTCCAGGGCACGACGACCTCCCGCTTTCCTTTGCAATATCCGCGATAGGCCGCTTGCGCCACGCGCTCCGCCGTGATGCCACGCACCGACGGCGGACGGACGGTGCCCTTCCGGTCGGCCACCACATGCTCGCCAAAATCGGTGCGTACATATCCGGGACAGACAGTCAGCACGTTGATATTGTCGCGTTTCAGCTCAACCCGGGCGCCCTTTCCGATCGCGTTCACCGCAAACTTGCTGGCCGAGTAGATGGCCATGAAGGGCACCGGAACGTGTCCGGCAACGCTCGAAATGTTGATAATGCTCCCGCCGCCTGCTTGCCGCATGGCCGGCGCCACCGCCTGCATGCAGGCAATCGTCCCAAAGAAATTGGTTTCGAACAATTCGCGCAATGCCGACGTTTCCATATCGGCGACCGTATCGCGGATACCCACGCCCGCGTTATTTACCCACACATCCAGGCGATCGAAGTTGTGCAGCGTCAACGCCAGCGCACGATCGACTTCCTCGCGATTGCGAACATCGCAGGCCATGGCGAGCGTGCGGTCAGTGTGGCCAACCCGGTGGCGGGCGGCCTCGGAGCGGCTGGCATCGCGCGACAGCATCACCACGCTGGCGCCCGCGTCGGCAAAAACCTTGGCAATCGCTTCCCCAATTCCCATGGAAGCCCCGGTTACGACCACGACTTTTCCGTCCATTTCCATCGCGACCCTTGTATCGCGTGGAGTGCCGGCAAGTCAAACCGGCAGCTCTCAGCCATCAGCTGTCAGCTCTCAGTAAAAGCCAACATACGCCCGTTCTTACTGATAGCTGACAGCTGAGGGCTGATAGCTGCCCGGTGGCGTAAAATCGTCTGCACTGGAGACGCCGTGAATTCGCTGATGCCCATCTTCCCGCTCGAACTGGTGCTGCTGCCGGGCGTTCCCCTGCCGCTGCACATTTTCGAGCCGCGATATAAGGAGATGATCGCGGAATGCCTGGACCAGAAAAAGCCCTTCGGGGTGGTGCGGGCGTCATCCGATGGAGTCGCCGACATCGGCTGCACCGCCGAGATCATGTCCGTCACGAAAAAGTATGACGACGGACGCATGGACATAATGACGCGTGGCGTCGAGCGCTTCGAGGTGATCCAGGTCAACGAAGAGCGATCGTTCCTGCGGGCCGAGATTTCGCTGCTGCAGGATGAAGACGAAGACGAAGACGAAGAAGACCAGCCCGGCAAGCCCGCCACCGAGATGGTGACACAGGCGGTCCGTCTGCACGCCGAGATCGCGAAGCTGGCCGGGACAGAACCCTCTGGACCCGACGAGCAAGCCGCCAATCTTTCCTTCTTGCTCGCAGGATCGCTCCCCCTCGACCTCGACTTCAAGCAGAGCCTGCTCTCGACGCTGTCGGAAGCAAAACGTCTGGAAGCAGTGGTCGGCTATCTCGAAGCGATTCTGCCGGGTCTGCGGCGGGCCGCGAAGGCTCGCTGGAACTGATCACAGCTTTCCCAGTAGCCGACGACTCGCCGGGTGACCTACTTATTCCAGGTTATGAGTGTGATCGCGATTTTTTGACAACAATCCTAGCAATGCAGTTCTTGAATGTGGGGACGTTAACCTATTGTTGATTGATCCAGTTCTGGCCGCCTTGGGTAAAGAGCTCCTGGGTGGTAAATTGTACGGTTTTGTCGAGTTGCCCCTGCGTTCCGGTCGGCGTGACAAACTGGATGGAACGGGACATAGTGTCCCCTTGGACGCGCGTACCTACAAGGATGAGACCGTCGGTCGGGTCGCCTCCCAGTGCGGTGATGATATAACCGGCCGCAGCCAGACTCGTGGCCTCGGTGATGAAGTTGTCGCCAGTGGCGGCGACCGCTTTGGCCTCGTAGATAGTGGTCGTGTCGCCCTGCCAACCATAAGGCAAAAGCTCCACTTTGCCAGCGTTAAACGACAACGCAGTGATAACTTGGCTCTCCTCACCCAATTGCGAAGCCACGGCTTGGACGTCCGCAGGGTCGATGGATTGGGTGATGGCGCTGAATCCGCCTTCGGCGCTGGTTTGCAGCCAAGAGACGGCGAACACACCATTCGCGGGCTCCAGATCGAGTGAGGTAATCACGTTGTTCTTTGTTGCCAATGCCTGCAGGTCGGCGTCCAGATTGGTGAATGAATCCGACTGGTAGGAGGCGGAAATTCCAGAGCCGCCCGCAGGTTCGCCATACACTGAATAACCCCAGGCACAGTCGTCCGCAATTCCAGGAACGCAAATGCCTGGAGCCGCGCCAATCGACAGCGGCGTTCCAATCGCGTTCGGATACGAAACTCCCATCCCACCTAGCAGAAAGGTTGCAACGTCGGGAACGAAGGCAGGAAGATCTAATGCCTGGAAACGCCAGTCGCCGGGCTTGGGGACTCGGGGACCGACGGTAAGCGACGCAGAATTGCTTGTCGCCGCGCCAATCGCACTGGTGACGATTACAACAAAATTCGCGCCGTTATCGGCGGGCGTAGCAGCCACGGTGGTATAAGAAGCGCCGCTGGCTCCGGGGACCGCCGTTCCGTTCTTACTCCACTGATACTGAAGAGGGCCGGTACCGACGGCGTTTACAGTAAATGTTGCCGTCAGCCCAACCGTCGTCTTCTGGTTGGCAGGCTGCGTCACAATCGTGGGCGCCAGCGCGTTCGTTGAACCCCCGCCCGAGCCGCAAGCTAACGTCAGAGCTGCGGCCAGGAGCAAAGCCCACAAACGACAATTAGTAGATATTGCTTGAAGGTGCGAATCCGAGAGGGGGAAAACTGACATACTAGCCAGATTATGAGCTTATTCCCACCGGGCGCGAATCGGCAAACCGGGGAATCGGAATGCGTTTGGGTCATTCTTGACGAAAGCAGGCGTGGCCGTTGAAAAAGGAACCAAAGCAGTAATTTCAGTGGATTTCAGCGTCTACGGCGAACGAACAATCAATAGCTTACGAACAAATTTCGCTGTCAAAATTCCCTGAAAGAGTTTTTCAACAGCCACGGGCGATTCCACTCACGATCAGCAGCGGTCCGGTCCGGACCCCGGTCGGATTGCCGGCAACCCGGAAACCGATCCAACGCCCAGTTTTCGGCCAAATCGCTTGTGCTGCGAGCTGAAAAGCTGACATCGCACCCCGGCGGTATAATCCGAATAAGGCCTTTTTCTGTGGGGGGTTCTACCATGAGTTTTGCCCGGACTCTCGGCGAGTTGCGCCAAAGTCCTTTCACTGCACAGCGTCTCGGATCGCGCCGGGTGAAGGATGAGCTGCGCGACAACCTGATGTCGCGGCTGCGCGAGGGCAGCCAGATATTTCCGGGCATCGTCGGCTACGACGACACAGTTGTGCCTCAGATCGTGAACGCGATTCTCTCGCGCCATAACTTTATTCTTCTCGGCCTGCGCGGACAGGCGAAGAGCCGCATTCTGCGCGCGCTGACCGCCCTGCTCGATCCCGAGATGCCCTACGTCGCAGGCTGTGAGATTCACGACAATCCCTACGCCCCAATTTGCCGCCGCTGCCGCGAACTCGTCGCGAAAGAAGCGGACGCCACGCCCATCGCCTGGCTGACGCCCGACCACCGATACGTAGAGAAGCTGGCCACGCCCGATGTCACCATCGCCGACCTGATCGGCGATATCGATCCCATCAAGGCGGCCCGCGGCGGCCACGAACTGTCGAGCGAGTTCACCGTCCACTATGGATTGTTGCCGCGCGCGAATCGCGGAATTTTTGCGATCAACGAGTTGCCCGATCTCGCCGGCAAGATTCAGGTCGGTCTGTTCAACATCATGCAGGAAGGCGACGTTCAAATTAAGGGATATCCCATCCGCCTGCCGCTCGATGTCGCGATTGTGTTCAGCGCGAATCCCGAGGACTACACCGCGCGCGGCAAGATCATTACGCCGCTGAAAGATCGCATCGGCTCCGAGATTCGCACGCACTATCCGGCGACGGTCGAAGAAGGCATCACGATCACCGCGCAGGAAGCCTGGATATCACGGGACGGCTCGCGCTTGCAGATTCCGAACTACGTCAGCGAAGTGATCGAGCGCATCGCTTTCGCGGCGCGCGACGACAAGAAAGTCGACAAGCGCTCGGGCGTAAGCCAGCGCCTGCCCATCTCCGCCATCGAAAACGTGGTTTCCAATGCCGAGCGCCGCGCCCTGACGCATCAGGAAAAATTGATCGTGCCGCGTATCAGCGACATCTACGCGGCCCTGCCGGCCATCACCGGCAAACTGGAACTCGAATACGAAGGCGAGATGAAAGGCGCCGATCACGTGAGCCGCGAGTTGATCCGCACCGCGATTGCCAAGACCTTCGATACTTATCTGCACGGCGTCAGCCTGAATCAGGTAGTGCAGTGGTTCGATCTGGGCGGGGAGATTCAACTCAGCGACAATGCCGGAGCACGCGAGGTGCTCGAAGGCCTGAGCCAGATTCAGGGTCTGATGGAAAAGCTAGTCAAGCTGAACATTGGCCCGAAAGACAGCCCCGAGCTGCAGGTATCAGCGGCGGAGTTCGTCCTGGAAGGCCTGCATGCGCACAAGAAAATCGGACGCAATGAAGAGCGCGTGTTCACCGCCGGAGAGAAGCCAATGAAGGTCGCTGAGAAACAGGCTCCGTTTGAGCGGGAGGATCCCGGCTTCGGACGGAAGCGAGGGTTCAATTAGTGAGAACGGTCGTTTGGTCGTTAGTCGCTAGTCGTTAGCGAGCACGCGCTCCGGCTAATCTCTCGATTATTACCCTGAAAACTGAAGCAGGGTGAACGCACAGACTGACGACGAACCACAACGACCAGCGACTAACGACCAACGACGGTCCATATGAAACGCATCCGCTACTCCAAGTACGTTCCCGACCCCGCCAGCGAGATGAGCATGGAGGACTTGCTCAGCGCGCTCTCGGACTATTTCCTGCAGAGCGGATTCAACGACAATTTCTGGTACGAACTTCCGGAAGGTGAGCAGACACTGGACGAACTGAAGCGCGCGCTAGAGCAGGCTCTGCTCAACGGCGAGATGTTCGATGAAGAAATGCGCGACCGCCTGCAGCAGATGCAGATGGAAGGCGGACTCGAGGAATTGATAGAAAAGTTGATCGAGCGTATGCAGCAGGAGGATTACATCTCCATCGATCAACCTCATGATCCCGCGAAGCAATCGAGCGTGGGCGGACAGGTAGGCGACGCACAGCAGGCCAAGTTCGAGATCACCGACAAGAGCCTCGACTTTTTAGGATTCAAAGCCCTGCGCGATCTGCTGGGGTCGCTCGGCAAGTCAAGCTTCGGACGTCACGACACGCGCGACATGGCGACCGGCATCGAAGCCAGCGGTGCGTCAAAGCAATATGAGTTTGGCGATACGTTGAACCTCGACATCACGGCGACGCTTTCGAGCGCGATCCAGCGCGAAGGCCTCGGGCTTCCACTGAACCTCGAATACAGCGATCTGCAGGTGCATCAGTGCGAATACCAGTCGTCGTGTGCCACCGTGCTGATGCTCGACTGTTCGCATTCCATGATTCTGTACGGCGAAGACCGTTTTACTCCGGCGAAGAAAGTTGCCATGGCCCTGTCGCAACTGATTCGGACGCAGTATCCCGGAGATTCGCTGTCGCTGGTGCTCTTCCACGATTCGGCGGAAGAAGTGCCGCTCTCGCAACTGGCCAGGGTGAAGGTTGGTCCGTACTACACGAACACCCGCGAAGGCCTGCGCATGGCGCAACGCATCCTGCAGCGTCAGCGCAAGGACATGAAGCAGATCGTCATGATCACCGACGGCAAGCCGTCCGCCCTCACGCTCGAAGACGGACGCATTTACAAAAACGCATTCGGCCTCGATCCGCTGGTGGTCAGCCAGACGCTCGAAGAAGTGTCGAAGTGCAAGCGGGCGGGCGTGCTGATCAATACCTTCATGCTGGCATCGGATTACGGACTGGTGCAGTTCGTCCAGAAGGTGAGCCAGATGTGCCGCGGCAAAGCCTACTTCACGACGCCCTACACGCTGGGCCAGTATTTGCTGATGGATTACATGTCGCGCAAGACCAAGACGATTCACTAGTGGGCTGTTTCACAATGTGTTCCTTGAAAGGGCTCGGCTTCAGCCGGGCCGCAACGAGCCTCTAGACACTGGGCTTTATCCCTGAGGGAACTGCGTGTCCCCACAAGAACCGTTTATGGAGCAAGTTCTGACGATTACAGAAGTAACGCTTTACATGTCACCTCCGGACCAACTTCGGTATAAAATCGCTGCAAGATATTCCGCACGGAGACGGGTATGAAACGAATTGCTGCTTTCCTGTTGTTGGCCGTCTTGAGCATTGCAGCCTCAATGCCGGCTCAAGCCCAGCGCATCAGCCCTCAAGAAAATGCGCGCCAATCCCGGAGGGCGATCAAGAAGCAGCAAAAGATGTTGAACAAGGCCAACAAGAAACAGTCCAAAGCAATGAAGAAAGCCGGGAAGTCGCAACGGAAGGCGACCAAGAAGGCGAACCGTCGCTACAAGAGATAGCCTGTCGCGTGGTGCCGGCCTGTGACTTTAGTCGTCTTCTGCGCTGGCAGGAGAAACGATGTCGCCGATGATTTGCCCGGTTCCCGCCCGGGAGCCCAACCAGCCCTTCGGCCTCTTGGAGGCATGAGGAGGGACGACTTCAGCGACTGGCTCGCCGAACCGCGTCACCACGACTGCTTTCCCGGTCTTGCGGACCCTCTCGAACACGGATGAGCAAGTGGCTTTGAATTTAGAAATCGCAATTTCCCCCATGTCCGGTCTCCTTACGGATAATACGATGTTCGGAAAGCAAGATCGATACGCAAAAGGTGCATCTCGGCCCGCGCCAGGCTAACCATTCGTCACAAATCCACAGTGACCACCCGCACATCCACTTGATCCCTAACACGGTACGCTGATTCCACTCCCCGGACCGCTCCTGGTCCAGTTCCCTCCAGAAAGAGACTCGCCATGCGTGCGTCAAGCCACGTGTTAGTGCTGCTTTGTCTGTCGACTTCGTGTCTGTCGAACTGGGCCGCCGCGCAGCAATCGGATCAAGTCATCGCTGAGCGCGTGCTCGGTCCGCAATGGAAACAGCTTTCGCGCCGGGCCGGGATCATATTCGCGGGCACGGTGCTCAGCGCCGCGAAGCAGAGTGTAGCAACCCAGACCGCGGTCACCGATCAGGCGGCTCCCGGCGCAGTCTCGACGACGGTCCCGGCGACAGTCCCGGCCATGGAGTTGAGCTTTCGCGTAGACCGGGCGATTGCCGGGTTCGAGCCTGGACAAGTCCTCACCATTCATGAGTGGGCCGGGGCCCGGTCCATGCATCGCCCCATGACCAAGGGCCAGCACATTTTGATCTTCTTATATCCGCCCAGCCGATTAGGCCTCACCAGTCCGGTGGGTGGATCGCTCGGCCAGGTTGCCCTCGATCCAAGCGGCAAGAACGTGTCCGAGCATGTGCGGAAGCCTGCCGCAGTGGCTATCCCGCGAAGCGAATCGTCGACGCCGCGACCTGTGCCCGTCGAGGCCCCGAGCGTCAGCGTCGTGCAACTGGAGCGGGCCATCCGCAGCGCCCGCAGTGAAGAAGCGCGCAATGAAAATGAAGAACAGCAATAAGGAAGAGGAATGACGATGCGCTCACGAATTCTGGCGACTGCCGTTCTTCTTATGTGCAGCGCGGTCGTCAGCCGCGCCGGAGGCCCGGCCTTTGTCGCGGGCTCCGGCTACAATCCCGGAGTCGAAGGCCAGCCCCTGATTTGGGCGAATGGTGCGGTGCAGTACTTCACCGACCAGGGGAACCTGAGTCCCATCCTAACCGGTGCGCAGGCCGATACTTTTGTGGCCACCGCTTTCAGCGCATGGACCAGCGTTCCTGGTGTTGCACTCACCGCGTCGCACGGCGGACATCTTGCCGAAGATCATTTCGGTGGGCTGGCCGGTTTCGTCGAGTGCAGTTACCGCGACTGAGGCGGTCCGGTTCGCCTGCGCTGCGGAGCTTCTTCCTGTTCGGTGCTCACCGATGAAGCAGGAGAATCTTCCAGCTCCGTGACTCCCACCACAATCGGACAAAGCACGATCACAATTGCTCTGGCGCCCGCCTCCTACTCGCCGCCCCAGTCGCAACAGGCCACCGTGGTAGCAACCTCGACCACCCTCGATCTGGCCGCGGTGACACCCACGCGCTGGGTTGGGCAGGGCGCGACGATGGCAGTTCCGCTCACAGTCGAAGCGCTGGATCTGGGTACTCCGAAAGCGAGTGTTGCGGTCAATTTTGCCGTCACCAGGGGCACGGCTTCACTTTCGTCCGCCAGCGCCATCACCAGCGGATCGGGATTCGCCACCGTCACCGCACAACTCACAAATCAAAATGCCAATGTGCAGGTGAGCGCCTGCGTCGCTCCGAACAACGCGCCCTGTCAGACTTTTACTCTGTTCTCCACGCCGCCTGCGCTGTGGACGCTGGAGACGGTAAGCGGATCGCTGCAGTTTGTGTCCACCGGACAGGCTTTCCAGCCGCTGGTCATGCGAGTGACCGACGGCTCGGCTGCCGCGAATCCCGTGATGGGAGTGAACGTCACTTTTCAAACCACGCTGGCTCGCGTCAGTCCCGACCAAAACGGATTGGCCGTGATCCTGGGCTCGTCGCAGACGCAGTTCGTGACCACCCAGGACGGCCTCGCTTCCATCCTGCCCTCCGCCGGAAGCGTGGGCCCGTGCGACCTGTTTATCACGGTGAGTGTGGGAGCCTCGATCGCCGAGTTCCAGATGGAGAGTCTGGCAGCCATAGTTCCGATAACGGTTCTGGCGCCACCAACCAGCAGCCATGTCCAAATTCCGGTTGCGCCGCGCCGGCCGCAATTCGGCGCACAAGCGGCTCCGCCACAAGGCGCGCCGGACGAGCTGTTCGCGGTTCCGGAAGTCGCTTCAACCAACGATCCGCCGCCGGCGGTAGATTCGACTCCAAGCGATTGCTCGAAGTCCTCCGCGGACGCTGCCTCCGCCGATCCTGCCGCCGACCATGTTGCTATAGACCCTGCTTCTGCCGACCATGGAGGCGCTGCAAGCTCGATCCCCGCAGCGAAGAAGAATTCGGTGTCTCCGCCCTGTGTAAAATCGAAACCGGTCGAACTCAAAGCTCCCGATAACGTCGTGCCAGTTGAGATCGAAGTTGTCCCCACAAAAGCCCCCACTCCTGTGGAGGCGCAGCTGAACCCGGCGTCAACCAGTTGGCTTCCCGAGGACAAAAGAAGCTGTCGGACGCTGGCCGGGGATGGACTCCTACCCTGATGCTCCGGTTTCAGGAAATCCTGTCAAGCCCCTGTTTCGAAGATTTTCCGCGTAAGTCAATGCATTAACTCGGAAAATAAAGTCGGAAAAGTTGTCGGTACAGGTAGGTTCAAATTGATATAATGGATATATAGATAGAAAAAGGGTGCGGATTACAAACGCACCCTTTCTTATTGCTGAAATTAATGGAGCGCCGGGCGTCCCCGCCCGGCCCACGCAGCCCCTAAGTCCTTATTCCGGAATATTTTACAAATAAGCCCTTTAAACTCAAAGATTTGGCGGCATTTCTTGCCTAAATCCATGATTCCAAAGGACCATAAACAAAAAAAGATTCGATGCACACGGGTCTGACAAGACCAGAATCATGCTAAGTCGTTATTAATGAATATTTTACAAGTAAGTCCTTATTTTTGAATATTTTAGAGAAAATTGGGGGGGGTGGTGGTACTTGGCGCAACTGACCCCCAGCAACCGGCAATTGGCTACTCCTTCCCAATCCACCGATCAACCCAGTCGTTGACCGTCTTATACCAAAGCTGAGAATTCTGCGGCTTCAGCACCCAGTGCCCTTCATCCGGAAAGTAAAGCATCTTGGAAGGCACGCCCATCACCTGCAAAGTGTCAAAAAGCTGAAACCCTTCGCTGACGTCAAGCCGGTAGTCAAGCTGTCCATGAATAACCAGCGTAGGCGTCTTGAATTTCAAAGCCGAGTTCCGCGGAGACCACTTCTCATACATCTCCGGGTTGGTATAAGGAGTGCCCTTGAACTCCCAGTTATTGAACCAGAGTTCTTCGGTAGTCCCCCAGGTGGAAACAGTATTAAACATGCCATCATGCGAGACGATGCACTTGAAGCGGTCAGTATGCCCAAGCACCCAGTTAGCCATGAATCCGCCGTAGCTGGCGCCCAAAGCGCACTCCCGATCCTTATCAATAAACGGATAGGTCTTCTCCGCGTAGTCGAGCCCCTTCATCAGGTCTTCAAACGGAGCGCCGCCCCAGTCGCCGTTGATGGCGTCAATGAACTTCTGCCCGTATCCAGTCGAACCGTGGAAGTTGATCATGATGACCACGTATCCGTTAGCGGCAAAGAGTTCGGGATTCCAGCGATAGGACCAGTCGTCACCCCATGCGCCCTGCGGGCCGCCGTGGATTAGGAACTTCACGGGATATTTTTTGGAGGCATCGAAATTCGGCGGCTTGACCAAGAAGCCTTCGACAGAATCGCTGCTTGCGCCTTTGAAGTAGAAATAGTTAAGCGGCGACACCGCGATACCCGTCAGCAGCTTGTCGTTCACGTGGGTGAGTTGCTCGCCCGCTTTCGGCCACTGCTCCTGCTTGCTGGTGCGAATGTAGATCTCAGTAGGAGCGTTGATCTTCATGCGCGTGAAGACAATATGTTGCCCGTCAGGTGTCGGAGTCAGGTCGTCGTCGTAGCCGACTTCAGGGGGCTCTTCGGGTATCTTCATCGTGCCCGCTGGCCTGCTCGATGTCACGCCGCCAATGATCCCCGAGATGCAGGTGAACCCGCACGTGATATCCGGCGGGGCTGTTAGGTCAGCGTCCACTTTTTCGATCGTCGTAGTTCCACGACTTTCGACGACGAAAAAGATAGCGCGCGAGTCCACTGCCCAAGCAAAAGCCCCGACCCAATTGATGAACGTCTCAGTGAGATCAGTCTTCTCGCCCGTCTTCCGGTCGTAAAGCATCAGCCGAAAACGGTCGCTCTCGTATCCCGGACGCTGCTGGGCGCGGTAGGCGATGTACTTGCCATCGGGAGAATAGAGCGGAGTCGAGTCGCTGGCGGGATTGTCGGCGGTGATGTTCTTGGCCGCTCCTCCATTCACCGAAACGATCCAGAGATCGTTGTTGGTGGACGTGGCTTCGACCTTGTCGTGATTCGAGGTGTAGCAAATCTCCAGCCCGTCGGGCGAGAAGGCGTAGTTGTCCTGTCCGCCGAGCGAGAACACAGGAGCGTCGTAGTCGCCGGGTGTGAGGTCGCGGTACGAGTGAACCTGCGTGAGCACAGGGAGCACGAACAGATGGGTGCGCTTTCCTTCTTTATAAGCGTTCCAGTGGCGATAAAGCAGATGGTCGAAAACCAGCGCCTTGACTTTGGACTTGTTCGCCTCGTCGAGTTTCTTTGCATTGCAGGCCAGTTCGTCGGCTTGACCGTCGCATTCGGGATAAACATCTGAAGTGAAAAGAACGTTCCTTCCATCCGGCGACCAGAGTTCGCCGCCAGCCTCGGTCGGCATTGAAGTCAGCTTGTAAGCTCCCGTAACTGTACCGGCAGCGCTGTCGAAGTCCGCGATCCAGACTTGCGATCCGCCTTCCTTGGTCGAGAGAAACGCAAAGCGCTTGCCGTCCGGCGCCCATCGCGGGCGATCACCATCCTGATCGGCGATGAGCACGCGCTCGCTTTGGACGGGCGAGTCGCCCGTCCCCACACTGTTTAGGGGCACGATCCAGATGTGGGATGTCTTCTTATTCGCCGCCAGATCCACATCGACCGCGCCGAACAGCACCCACTTGCCGTCAGGAGAAGGCACCGGCTCGCCGACGCGCTTCAGCTTCATCATGTCTTCGAAAGTGAAAGGATGTTTGGCTTGAGAGAATGCGGGAAGCGAGAAAAGAAGAACGAAAAGAAAAGCAAGACGGCGCAAGGCGTGCCTCCGCGGAACAAAAGAGTGTAGCACTCGGCAAGGTTCACGTAGCCCCGGACGCATTCGTCCGGGCCGGCGCGCAGAGCGCGCCAAGGCTGCGGAGCTTTGCTCCGCGGGGCGGACGAATGCGTCCGCCCCTACGGGGGCGTCTTAGCTGCCCAGTTCTTCCAGCATGGCCGTCATCTCCGACTGCGCGTGCGCGTTGCCAGTGCGGCGCGCGGAGGAGACGCCATCTACCAGCCACCGCTTCGCTTCATCGACGCGGCTCGCATTAGCCAGCGTCTGCGCGGCCATGAAGTAAGCAGGCGTGTAGTCCGGATTCTTTTCGATCAGCGTCTTGAATTCCTGCAGCGCCCGTTCGATTTGTCCGGCCTTCGAGTACTCCAAGGCCAATCCATAGCGGGCAAACGCATCTTCGGGATTGGCGGTCAGAATTTCGCTCAGCATGGCAATGCGATCCATAGGGAAGTTCTCAGTTCCCGGTTCTCAGTTCTCAGCTAAGAGCCAACGGCCAAAGGCTAAGAGCCGATTTGCGATCCTATATTCATATCACGGCATTCATCTCGCATCCCGCGTTACAATGGCTGTTCTCCGAGTGACCAACTTGGCTTGCCCTTTTTTCGTGCCGCTTGAAATCGTGAATGACGGCTCCTGGCCGCATCCTTCGCGTCTGCCACTCGGAGCGGGATGGGCAGGAAACTGCCGCGCCTCGGGGCAGGAACTGCCTGCGTCCGACACGCACATACGGGAGTTCTGTAACCTCGGGTACGCGAGCGCGTGTCCGCACCTTCCTCCGAGCCGGGACTGGGATGCGGTCCGATTTTCGGTTGTCCGCGCCGGCCACGATCAGGTCACCATCGGCTTTGTCTGCGAGTTAGGTCACGCTCCGATCGAACATGGGAAATTGACTTTTGATCTCGTGAGCGAAGTCTGGCTCAATTCGCATCTGGACCCGCGTGTCCTCACACTCGCAAACTGCTATCTCGAAACATATCGGGCCCGGCAAGGCGCGGCTCTTATCGGACAGTCGATGATCTAATAATCGATGATCTAACAAGCGATCTGACAAGCGACGATCTGACAAAAAATGAACGACGATGACAAAGCGAAGTTGACCCGCGCGCGGCCGGTGCGCGAATCGATCTCCGAGATGGCCGAGATCGTAATGCCCAACGATGCCAACCCACTGAACGCGCTGGTCGGCGGACGACTGATGCACTGGATCGATCTGGCCGGCGCCATGGCCGCTCACCGGCACTCGCGGCAGCGGGTGGTGACGGCGTCGATCGATCATATGGATTTTCTGGTGCCGGTGCGGGTCGGCGATTTGGTCATTCTGCGGGCTTCGGTGAATCGCGTCTTTCATACCTCGATGGAGGTCGGGGTCAAGGTCTGGGTAGAAAACTATCGCTCCGACGAGAATCGTCACGTAAGTTCGGCGTATCTGACGTTTGTTGCGATTGACGAGGCGGGCAATAAGCTGGCGGTGCCGCCCGTGATTCCCGAAACCGAAGATGAAAAGCGCCGCTACGAGGGTGCCGCGCGCCGCCGGGAGATACGCCGTGCGGAAGCGACGCGCAGAAAGGAAGTTCGGAGTTAGGCAGTGTTCGATGCCCAGCCCCTAAAGGGGCGTCTGATTCTGAAGAACTTACGGTATCGCTGAAAGCGATACTCTGATACGAAGCCAGAGTTTTGCAACAGTCGGTTAGTGCTTGAGGCCTTATTTATGGATAGCGCACTTTTCATTCACCGTCTTCACTTCGCCTTCACCGCGACGTTTCATTATCTTTTTCCGCAGCTCACCATGGGCCTCGCCCTGCTGATCGTTGTGCTCAAAACGATCGGCTTGCGGCGCAACGACCCCGTTTACCACCAGGCGGCCCGCTTTTGGGGAAGGATCTTTGGCATCAATTTCGTAATGGGTGTTGTCACCGGTATTCCGATGGAATTCCAGTTCGGCACCAACTGGTCAATCTTCTCGCGCTTCGCGGGCGGCGTCATCGGCCAGACACTGGCCATGGAAGGCATGTTTGCCTTCTTCCTTGAATCGGCGTTCCTCGGATTATTTCTCTACGGAGAGAAGCGGCTGAGCCCGAAAGCGCACTGGCTATCGGCGGTCGCGGTCTTTGTGGGTTCGTGGTTGTCGGGTTACTTCATCATCGCCACAGACGCTTTCATGCAGCATCCCGTCGGCTATTTCACAGCTCCAGATGGCAGCTTGCAGCTGGCGAGCTTTTGGGATTTCGTGCTGAATCCTTGGGCGGGATGGCAATACGCGCACAACATGTGCGGGGCGGCCATCACCGGCGCGTTCATCATGACGGCGGTGGGCGCGTTCTATCTGCTCTCCGGCAAGTGGACCACGCACGCCCGCATCTTCGTCAAAGCCGGCGTGATCGCCGGTTGCCTGTTCAGCATTTTGCAGATTTTTCCGACCGGAGACAGACAAGGCAAGATGGTCACCGACCTGCAACCCGTCACTCTGGCGGCGATGGAGGGATTGTTTCAGGGCCAGTCCGGTGCGCCGCTGGTCATCATAGGTCAACCTGATCAGCAGCAAGGCACGATCGATAACCCGCTCCAAGTTCCAAAAATGTTGAGCGTGCTGACTTATAGACGCTGGAATGCCAACGTCCGCGGACTCGACTCTTTCCCCAAACAAGACTGGCCGGGCAACATCCCGTTGCTCTATTACAGCTACCACATCATGGTGGGCCTCGGAACGTTCTTCGTCGCCGTGATGGTGGTCGCGTTGTTACTGCTGTGGCGCGGCCGGCTCTTTCATGCCAAGTGGATGCTCTGGATCCTGATGCTCTCCGCGCCCTTTCCTTATATCGCCAATACCGCCGGATGGCTGACCGCCGAGCTCGGCCGCCAGCCCTGGCTGGTCTATGGGCTGATGCGCACCGAAGACGGCTACTCCAAGCTCGTCTCGGCGGGTAACGGCATGTTCACTCTTTTGGGATTCATGGGCATTTATATGGTGCTGGGGATTCTGGGTCTGTTCCTGCTCTGGCGGGAAATTGAACATGGTCCCGTGGACGGACACGAATCGGCGTCCAATCTCCATCCGGTTGCAGAAGCAAGGTGACGGAGGCAAGGTAAGTATGGCAAGCCTTTGGTTCTGGATTGTCGCAGTGATGGTGGCGGCCTATGTCGTGCTCGACGGATTCGACCTGGGCGCGGGCGCGATTTATCTGGTTGCGGCCAAAACCAACGACGAGCGACGCCGCGTGCTGCGCGCCATCGGTCCAGTCTGGGACGGCAACGAAGTCTGGTTGCTCGCCGCCGGCGGCACGCTCTATTTTGCATTTCCGCAGCTCTACGCCTCGAGCTTCAGCGGGTTTTACCTTCCTCTGACGATTGTGCTGTGGCTGCTGATTCTGCGCGGTATCGGGATTGAATTCCGCGCCCACATCGACAACCCAGTCTGGCAGGACTTCTTCGACGTGGTCTTCAGCGTCTCCAGCATTCTGCTGGCGGTGTTCTTCGGGGCAGCGCTCGGCAACGTGGTGCGCGGAGTTCCGCTTGATTCCACCGGCTATTTCTTCGAGCCGCTCTGGACCACGTTCAAACTCGGCCCGCAAACCGGCATTCTGGATTGGTACACGGTACTCATCGGGGGGATGGCGCTGGTTACACTGGCTGCGCACGGTTCCTACTACGTTGCCCTCAAGACCGACGAGGATCTGGGCCGCCGCGCCCGCGGTTTCGCGTTGCTCTGCTGGCCGCTGCAGTTTTTCCTGACCTTCAGTGCGCTGGTCGCGACCTTTTTCATCCGGCCCGGAATCATGGAGAACTACGGGAAGCACCCGATCGGGATACTGGTTCCGATCGTCGTTGTCGCCAGCCTGGCGGTAATGCTCTGGGCCAATCCCAAGGGCAAAGAGAAACTCGCGTTCGTTGCTTCCAGCCTGTACATCACCTTTATGCTGGTGGGCGCGGCGTTTGCGCTCTATCCCGTGGTGCTGCCGGCCCGCGATCACCGCTTCGATCTCACCATCTACAACACTGCGGCGGGCAATCACGGACTGAGCGTCGGCTTGGTTTGGTGGACGTTAGCCGCAGTGCTCGCGATTGCATACTTTGTATTCGTCTACCGCATGTTTCGCGGCAAGGTGCAGTTGGGAGAGGGACATTACTGAGGTCAGAGGTTAGAGGTCAGATTGCAGAGGTAAGAGCTCTAGGGCTCACGGTGCCGTTCGCGCTTGGAGATTTTTACTTCTGCAATCTGACCTCTGACCTCTGCAATGGTTGTTCCCGTATAATCAAAAAATGAGCGCACATTCCCATCAGCCCGGCCAGCAACAGCCCACTCCGCAACCTATGCCTGGCGTCAACGCCATCATCGCCGTCGGTTCCGGCAAGGGAGGAGTCGGCAAGACCACACTCTCGGTCAACCTCGCAATTGCCCTCAGCAAGATGGGGCACAAAGTAGGATTGCTCGACGGCGACGTCTACGGGCCGAACGTCCCGCTCATGCTGGGCACCAACGAACAGCCCAAAGTAATGGGCGAGAATCAGATCGCGCCCATCAACTCGCACGGGCTCAAAGTCATCTCCGTCGGCTTCCTCAATCCTGGAGACAAGCCGCTCATCTGGCGCGGTCCAATGCTGCATTCGATCATCAAGCAGTTCATAGGATCGGTGCAGTGGGGACAGCTTGATTATCTGATCATTGACCTGCCTCCGGGAACCGGCGACGTTGCGCTCTCGCTGATTCAGACCGTCCCATTGACGGGCGCTGTCGTGGTTTCCACGCCTTCCGACGTTGCCTTGCAGGATGCGCGCAAGGCTATCGAAATGTTCCGCCAGATGAAGGTGGACATCGTCGGCATGGTGGAAAACATGAGTTACTTTGTCTGCCCGCACTGCCAGCATGAAATCGATATCTTCTCGCGCGGCGGTGCGGAAAAGACAGCGAAGCAGTTCGGCATCGCCTTCCTTGGAAACATCGAACTCGATCCGGAGATTCGCAAGTCGGGCGACGGCGGTTCTCCCGCCGTACTCAAGGGAGAAGACTCATCCCACGCGAAGTCGCTGTTCGCGTTTGCCCGCAGTGTGGCGGCGCGGGTGGAAGAGATCAAAGCCTCCAGTTCGGAAAGCGTAATTCAGATTCAGTAGGAGCCGTGCCGCGCAAGTGGCAATCGGATTGGTTGCGCGTTTTACTGGTGACACGTCCTACTTGAATTGCAAATGCAGCTGGTAGAGGCTGACATTGGTGGTAGTGCTAGCGGAGTTGAACGTAACGATGCGAACCACGTAATCGCCGTTGGCCCCGGTTGGCATCCCCTGCCAGCCACTCGTGTAGAGCCCGAAGGGCGTAGTCACCGGCACTCTTCCCGACAACGCAAACCAGTTCGTGCCGTCGGGTGTGTATTCTGCCTCAGCAAAACTCCCGCTGGGCAAAGCGTACATTCCAAGGGTCAGCACCAGACGTACGGAGATCGCGCTCAACATGTCAATCTGATTGCGATAGAGCGCATTGCCGATTTCGTTCCAACCTGCGTCCGCGCTGAACGACCCCCAGCCAGAGAAGTTATAGTCGGCGGGAGCAGGTACGGTTCCGGGCGCTCCTTGCGGTCCCTGCGATCCTTGAGATCCCTGTGACCCCTGGGCCCCAGTCGGGCCGAGAGCGCCGCGTGCTCCGGTGGGACCTGAAGGCCCAGACGTCCCTTGTGCTCCTTGGGTTCCGGGCGGTCCGACCAGCGAGTGATAGTTGTTGCCGTTGTCCGATTCCACAAGGATGCCGGTGGCGATCGACAGTGTGTATTGCCCCACCGCCGCCGCGGGGACAGGTAATCCGAGATCAACCAGAGTAATCGCAGATTGCCGCTTGTTCCCAGCCGGCGGCTGCACACTCAGCGGTCCGCTGCAATTCGTGCCTGGACTGCCAGTCGTGCATTGCGCCCAGGAGATTCCAGACGCCAGGGCCACGGTGGAGATCAACCACCCGATCAACCACCAATGAGATTTCATTCCTTCTCCTATGGTTACGGGATTACCGCGGCGGCTTCGTTGCTGTAGCCGCTCTCGTTCTTGCCCTGAACCGCGGTGGCGACGTAGTAGAGCTTCTGGCTATGACCGACTTGAGTGTCGGTATAAGTCGTAACCGTAATTCCCGAGGCCACCTGCAGGTAGGGTCCGCCAGACACTGTCCCGCGGTAGAGGTTGTAACTCGTCGCATTCGGGCTGGCGTTCCAGGTCAGAGTGACGGAATGCCCCGTAACCATGTTGGCACTGCCGCTAAGCGTTGCCTTGCCCTGAAGTCCCTGGGCAAAACTGAAGCTGATACAGCCCAGAACGATTAAAGATGTGAATAGTCGGTTCATCGATCTACCCTCGGATCTATTCCTCACGCCGATCTACCCTCACGCCGGTTCACTCAAGAGTCCCGCGATGGAATCATCTTGGCAGAAAGTGGGATCGCAGTCGGTGACCGCAGTACAGGCAATTGGTGATGAATCCAACAGTGGGTAATTGCGCTGGGCTCCACTACGGCTACCCTTTCTTATCGTCGAATCGCGCCAGGCGAAACAGCGGGTCGGCGGTTTCATCCTTAAGCACGAGCTTTGCCACCATCTCGCCCAGCGCGGGACCATGCTTGAATCCGTGCCCCGATCCGCCGCCGACAATCCACACGTTGGCATTGCCCGGATGGCGATCGACGATGAAATTGTGGTCGGTCGTATTTTCGTACTGACAGACGCGCGTTTCGAGCAACGGCGCATCCTTCATCCCCGGAAAACGGTAGGCAAGATAACGGCGCGCCGCACCCAGTCCATCTTCGCTTACCAAACGCTGGCCAGAGGTTGGATCGAACTCCGGGCCGCGCGTGTCATCGGCGACTTTGAAGCCGCGTCCCTGGTTGCCGGGAATTCCGTAGATGAAGTGGTCGCCGTGATCGGCCCACACGGGCATGTTGCCCTCGTTGTAACGCGCGTCGCCCGCGGGAGTGCCGAAGAAAAACACTTCCTGCCTGGTTGAGATGAAATGCGGACCTACGGTTTGCGGAATCAGCTTTCCGAGCCATGGACCACAGGCGAAGACGTAGCGGTCGGCGGCCAAGGTTGAGCCATCCGACGCTGAGCCATCCGATAACGTGAGGGCTTTCCACGGGCCGCCCTCGAGGTCCTGCGCGGCGACCGTTGCCTGGCGATACTCTCCGCCTTCAGACACGAACTGATCAACCACCGCTTGCGTCGAAGCGCGCGCGAAAAGATATCCACTTTGCGGTTCGTAGATGGCCCACTTGACGTTCTCGGAACTGATCTGCGGCCAGCGGCGTTTGAGTTCGCTCACGGTGAGCTGCTCGAAGGGGATTCCGGCGTCTTTCAGCACAGGAAGGGATCCACGCTCGAATGTGTCATCGGCTTCGGCCATCCAAAGGACTCCGATGGGGAAAAAGAATTTGCGTTTCCACTGGGCTTGGTGCTGCTTCCAAAGATCGAGGGCGCGCGCCGCCAGTTTCGTATACGGCTGATCGGGACCGTAGGCGCCGCGGATGATTCGTGTCTCGCCACCCGATGAGGCTCGCGAATTTCCTGGACCCCAAGCATCGAGCAGCGTGACCTGCGCTCCGCTGCGAAGAAGATAAAGAGCGGTCCATCCGCCGAACGCGCCCGCGCCGATTACTGCGATGTGAAGTTTGGTCGCCATGCTTTGAAAATATGCTGGCGCAGTATATCGCGGAGGGTCGCATGAAGTGCCGCTGGCGTTGATGTGCTGACATCGCTTAACAGTTTTCGGATATTAAGGACATATGCAATTTCTGGATGAAGGTGTGAAATCGGGAGTGGATCTATAGATAGATATGCGAGGTGTTTACCAGTTAGTATTGTCCCCCCCCTTTTTTTTGCGCTAAAGTATTCAGAAATAAAGACTTAACTCCAAATGATTCATAAATAAGGAGTTAGGTGGTCAAAGAGCGGGATCCGTTTCGGGAACGGCTTGCCTCGGCACTGCCCCGTCAGGGGATCATTTTCGCATTGGGCGGATTGCGCGTCTGTGAGGGCGGTCACTGGCTGGGTGTGATGAAAAAATCTCGGAGGGTCGGTGCCGGCGTCGAGGAAAATCCCGTTTGTCCCCGAGTCTTGCAAGACCGGCGCTATTTGCACTACAATGTAGTGCATGAAGTCCGAAGTTTACAGCTGGCGTCTGGCGGGCGAACTCAAGTCGGATTTGGAGCGGGAAGCGCGTCTCCGCAAGGTGCCGGTTTCGTCGGTGCTGGAGACCGCCGTCCGCGATTGGCTGAAGAAGGGCGATGCGGATGCCCCGGAAGACGAGGCGCAACGCAGACTTCACAGCGCCGCGGCCGACTGCTTCGGGCTTTTTGCCAGCGGCAACGCTCGCCGCGCCCAGACGGCGCGCAATTCACTGCGCAATCGGCTGAAGCGGCGTTATGCCCGCTAATGGACTCATCGACACGGGCGCGATTCTGGCGCTACTCGATCGCAGCGATCGCTGGCACGGCGCCTGCGTCGACGCGTTCCGTCAATTGCGGCTGCCGCTGCTGACCTCCGAGGCGGTGCTCACCGAGGTTTTTCACCTGGTGGGTGACTCGCGCGCCGAAATGGAAGCTGCCTGGAAGTTCGTCCGTTCCGGAGCGCTCGTTCTGGGCACAATCGAAGATGCGGAACTGACGAACCTGCACGAGTTGATGTCGCGATATTGGGATCGGCCGATGGATTTTGCCGACGCTACGCTCGTGTATCTGGCGAAGCGGGAATCGCTTTCCGTCATTCTCACGGTCGATCACGCGGACTTCGCAACCTATCGCATCGAAGGAAAACGACAGTTCCGGGTTTTCCCGGGGAAACGACTGTAGCCACACGCAGCCTGTTCGCCGGCCAAGTTAGCCCTTCTGACTGCTTGAGCGGGGATAAACCGGGGACAAACGGGACGTTCCCTCAATTAAGGTGATAGAAAACGCCCGTCTGTCCCCGAGTTTTTTGTCCCCGAGTTTTTCGGCGCACTGCAATCGGGATTTTTCACCAACAACCGCGTAGTTCCGTCGTACCTGACTGACCGGGAACTACTCCATTCGCGGACACAAACGCGTTTCTCGGTACGGGCGTAAAACTCGGATAAATAGTCGCTCGGTGACTTTTTCACCAATCGATTAGACCCGCACGCAGAGATCGGCTTTCTGATGATCGCACTGTTAGTTTTGCCAGTTTCTTGCTCTTTCGCATGAGCTTATATCGATGAGATGGATCAGGGGAGCTGAAAAGCGCAAGATCGGTAACCACAAACGGCAACCAGCGCGGCTCGGGCGGGAACGCTGGCGCGAACTGGTCGCACTGTGTGTGAGTTCGGGAGTCGTCCCACACGCGTACAAAT
>DATFZT010000202.1:0-2717 GCA_035314185.1 Terriglobales bacterium | reverse complement strand
CTTTGAATGATGGGTTTCCGCCAGGCTATGTCCCCCAGCCCGCCCAGCTGCCTGAGGGCGCCATCATCGACCGGTTCGGCTCCGAGTACGGTCGCTATCTTGCACCCGATGGCACCCCTTTCGCAGATCGCGCCTTGGCGCCAGAATCGGTTGGAGGGGATTACAACCGATACATGGTGACCGGAGAGTCACTGCCTCCGGGCTGGCAGATCGTGGAAGGACCAGTAGAACCGTTTTATGGCCAGACGCCGTCGCCCGGCGCCCTTCAATACATGATTGTGGGTCCTGACGGGGCGCAACCGAACGTGCAGGAGCTAGTCAGGTTAGGCATATTGGATGAATACGGACCGCCTTTTGGACGATAAATCTGCGGAACTCCAAGCGGAGATAGATCGGCTGTCAGAGAAGTTAGGCGTCCGTCCGATGCAGGTTGGACTCCGAACAAATGATGGCCTAAATATTTACGTTGCGGATGACGGATTATATCACTTTACGTTCTATGAGCGGGGGAAACTTGTGTTCGACCGCTCGGGCAACCGCGATGACCTTCGCTACTGGTACTGCCAAAGCGTTGTCGCACGTCAAGCGGCCAAACTAGTGGGAGATCGAACTGAACGCTTCAAATATGAGTACCAGGTGCTGCGTGAATTGAATATTGATTGGGCAAAGAGAAATGTCCGGGAGACTGCGACAATGTTCCGCAAATATAATAAGCCTCAGGACCTCGCCCTACTTCCCGACATCGGCGAACCGCTGTAACACTACGCGGCATCTAATCAGAGCATGCAGCGATAGGAAAAGGGCCGTGAAACAGATCGTGTGGATCAGAAGGCAATGTGAACCGCGTAGTTCTGGGTAAGTACGAAGGCAACGAAGCCGGCTATATCGGAGAAGCCAGGCGCCAACGGTGGAATCTACTACGACACCGGCGACGAAACCTGGGAGGCGATGACCTACGGGCTTAGTGAGTCGGACAGGACGGCTCTGACGTGGCCAGTCAATGAGCATTTCCTCCGAAGTCAAATGGAGGACCATGTCGGGCGAATCGAATACATCCTTGACCGCGACAAGTACTCGTCACTGGAAGAGATGGCGTTAGAGCGTGCTGGGTCTTTGTCTGCGATGGAGCTAGATTTCTTGACTAAGAATGCCGCGGCATACGGATATGAACGAGTTGGCGATGCCTGGGTTTACGTGGGAGGCGGATAATTATGACTTCCGAATTTTCTAGAGACGTTCAGATGATCGTGGGACCGCTACTCAAAGAACTGGGCTTTATGCTCGATGAGATTGACGACAGCCCTGACGAAGGCGGCAGAAGCCAGCATGTTGTCTACTACCGGTCAGATGACTGCAAAATCCAGGTTTACCAGTCATCCCGGGAAGGCGAGACAAACTGCATGATCGCGCCATTGAACGTTGCCAACCAGTTCGGCCTACGGGCAAAGAAATGGCAATACCTTCCTAGATTCACCAAGCGGCCTGATCTTCCATTGGAAGAGTTAGTCAAAATAGCTAGAGCTGAATATCAGGCTTACGCGAATCCGCTGGAATGGGTGCGAGATCGCATCGTCAAATACTATGAGGCGGCGCACGCCGGTATTCTCGAAATGTATGGGCCGGAGTGATGGGTATCGAGTCAATTGGAGATGATTTAGGCAACTCAGTCCGCAGCTGCGAGCAACTTCTGAAAAGCGTTGTCCATGCATTCGGCATACGTGGCCGGGTCGGGCAAGGCGTCGCGATCCGCAGTCGCGCTGATGGACAAAGTTCCGTTGTAGCTCGCTACGACGTGGATGAGGTTCATGCCGCCCACCAGGGGCCCCAGGCCGGCGGCCCGCACCAGTCGGGCGCCGCAGAAGAAAAGCGGTTCGGTTGGACCGGGCACGTTGGTGACGGTGGTGTTGGCGATCGTCGGGCCAGAGAACGGAAGTGCGCTCGCGGCCTTCGCGGTCAACCCGACCAGTGCGGTTGGCATCGTGCCAATCAGATCGAGCAGCTGAGTCGTGGTCGAGTGATCCGACCCGGACCGGCTCGCCGCGGACCCTTCGGCAATGGCGGAAAGCCGTTCGAGCGGATCGGCGATGTTCGTTCCCAGTGATTGCAGCCGTCCGGACAAGGCGTTCCCCTGGTTGGTCTCATCGCCGGCCTGACGCAGTGACATCGGGCAGGCCGCGACAAGCGACTCATCGGGAAGCTCGCCGTGGCCATCCAGATATTCGCGGAGTGCGCCGCCGACGTAGGCGAGCGCCACGTCATTGATCGTCGAGCCGGGCACGCTCGCTTTGATCCGCTTGAAATCAGCAAGATCGTGAAACCGTGCCTCGAAGACACGGTGCGGCGCCACTGTTTGGTTGAAACGGGTCTTCGGTGGCAATGACGGCACGCTACCCGTGGCGACCCTGCTCGCGACACCGCCGATCAGTTTGCCCGGCAGAACTGCTAAGCCGCGCAATGCCTTTGGGGCGCTCGATGCGACGACGGTACTCGCCCGCAACGGGTGCAACGCGGCGTTGATCGCGGTGCGCGCGAGTAAGTCTGCGGTCGAGGGAAGGGGGCTGGGGTCCCAGGGATTGTCAGGTCCCGCGGGGCGCGGGCTATCAGCGGCAAGGTCATGCAGCGCCGCGATCATTTGAACGCTCGCCATGCCGTCGACCGCACAGTGGTGCAGTTTCAACGCCATCGCGAACGAGCCGCGCGGTACTCCGGGCACGGCG
>DATFZT010000201.1:0-10446 GCA_035314185.1 Terriglobales bacterium | reverse complement strand
TGGAAGCACTTATTCTTCAGATGTACAAGAGCAATATCCTCTACTCGGAGGCGGTCCGCGAGTTTAAGAAGCGCTTCATCATGACCGTACTCGAAGAAAACCGAGGCAACCAGTGCAAGGCAGCACGGCAATTGGGCATGCACCGGAACACGCTGAGCCGGACCATGCAGGAGCTAAAGATTGATGTTCGTCCGATGCGCGCCGGCGCCAAGCGTCCGCCCCGCAGCGCGCGGCCGGTCACGGTGGAGAGAAAGCAGGTTCGTTAGACGTCGCGCGGATTGCAACAAACAATAAGAAGGGCGGTCCCCAACGGGACCGCCCTTCTTGTTTCTTTTTTAGACTTTTCTCAGTGTGCGGCCGGTTTCTTGTGGACGGGCTTCGGCGCGGCTTTCACCAGCAAGGCCCCGTCGTTCATCGTCATCACAAAGGGCTTCGCCACGTAGGAAACCGGCGTTCCTTCGAACTGGAAGTCCGTATCCTCTTTCGGCATCTGCCTGACCGGAATCACTGCCGACATGGTCAGATCGATATCGGCACGCTTCGCGTCGACGTCATCTGAACTACCCGCCAGCGTCAGCTTGGTTGCTGTCTTGCTTGAGGTGTCGATACTGATGATGTGGGCCGCCATCTGCAACGGCTTGCCTTTCAGGGTGCTCCACACCGTGTCGGCGTCCGCGGGCGTGCCTTCGGAGAGACATAACTGCCACTCCGCAAAGCTCATTTCCTGTACCTTCTTCGTCTTCATCAAGTCGGTGCACTGCTCGGCGGGAGTTGGCGGCACGTACTTTGTAATCGTGAGACCGGCAGTAGGCAGGGTTGTAGTGGCAGTCTGCGCTAACAGAGCGGCCCATCCATCGTCGCTGCCGTGGTACTTGGTGTACTTGCTCTTGCCGAACTTGGCGATCTGTTCCTTGCCCGCGCCCTGGGCCAGGTTGGAAGCGCGCGCGATGAAGAAGAGCCCATTCACGTCATCTTCCGTCGGTCCCGCCGCCAAGTAAGAGAGCGCCAGGTCATAGACGTCCAGGAGATTGGCGGGATCAGCTTCCACCGCCGCCCGTAGATACTTCTCCGCCTTCGCGTAGTCCTTGACTTGGAACGCGCTCAGTCCTGCCGCGCCGTTAAAGATCGCGGTGGTCTGGGCTTTCAGCTTGTCCCAATCCGCTGCCGGAGTGCCATCCGGCTTGGTCGCCGTCTGGAGACATTGCAAGCCTTTTTCGCCGTATTGGCCGGCGTCGGCAAAATTCTGCGCCGAGTTCTGGCCCGCTACCGCCATCGACTGCTTGGTATAGGCCAGCAGCGCCATGGCTCGGATGTTGCACGCGTTGGCGGACAAAACCTTCTGCGCTACTTCCAGCGTCTTAGCCTGATTGCCGGTCTGCTGGTAGGCGCCCATCAAAAGCTCCAGGGCGTCTTCCTTCATCACGCTGTTGGGATACTGGGTCAGAAACGCTTCCAGGCCGCTCACCCTGGCGGCGGCGTCCTTCTGCTCCACCGCACCTACGTAAGCGTTATATTCGGCCGGGTCCTTGATCTCTTTCTTCTGGGGCGCTGCCGGAGTCGGTGAGGTGCCCTGCGGCACAGGCGCGGTACCTTGCGGCACTGGGGCGGCACCTTGGGGCACCGGCGCGGGCGTGGTTTGAGCGACGGCGGCAACTGCGGCAACCAGCAACATCGCAAGAAAAATCTTCTTCATTCCTGTGGCTCCTTAAAATCTTCGGGGAAGTTGGAGATTGACATCTTGGCCGATTCCACCCAAATGGTGTCGGGCCTTCACCATGAACCAATCTTTCACAGACACTTCTGTGCTGACACTGTTATTACTGACACTGACTGGTCCCGAAAATCATGCGCCGTCTGTCGATATAGCACGGCTTAAGATTATTCCGGTGAGCGAATTATAAGGATGTAGTCCCGCTAAGGCAAGCGGCAGTGTTTTCCCGAGCAACGGCCACCACAGAGACACAGAGCCACGGAGGAATTCAATGGAAGAGAAAAACCTTAGGTCCTTTGCGGGTTTTGAAGGTTTGCAGCTTCCGGCGAAATGTTGCTTACCGCCTCTTGTTGGCCATTTTCTCAGCGACAGCGGTTGCGTCCTCGAGCATTTTTTCGATGCGGCGGGCCTGAGCATCGGGAGTTCTGTAGTAGAAGATGCCAAACAGGTGTCCGCGGCGGCGCGGTGCCGACATGCCGTCCCAGCCTTCACGGGCGCGGGGATTGCGCGCAAAGGCCACCTGCAGAATGGGGGGCAGTGCCCGTTCCGCCTCACTGACGTTGAGCAGGCGTTCCGCAATCTGTTCCGCGCGGCGCGCGCGGGCTTCGGCGCCCTTTGGTTCGGTGATCCACTTGGCAATGTCGTTGCGTGTGGAATGGTTCAATCCGTCGTACCAGCGGCGAAGCGCGCGAGCTTCGCTCAGAGGACCTTGGCTGAGAATTCGCTGGAGCTGATCGGGGATGGTTACGGTCCGTTCTTCGCGATCGAGCTCCATCTGAAAACGGGCGACGCTGCCTTCCGCGGCACGAGCGCCCTTTTGCATGCGCTTGTTGATCAGCAGAAAGTGCCACCCCTCTCGGGTGGGCATCAGCGAAGTGCGGAACGCGAATCCGTTGATTTCGCCTTTTACTTTGATCTGGCCGCGCGTCTCCCAGAGTCTGGCGGCATCGAAGGGCACGCGGATGATGACCCAGCGGAGGCGGGAGCGTAGGCGCTCGAGCCTGGCCTGGAAATGTTTCGGGGTGGGCGAGGGCTTGGCTTTTGAGGTTCTCGGCATACGCAGAAACCGGCGTTTGCATCTTAGTATGAACGAACGAGCGCGATGACAGTGCCGGCAGGAGTTAAACTGTAGGAAACGACATCCGGAGAATTATCGTGGTTTGCCCGAAGTGCGGCGAGGTCAACTCGGACAATTTCCGTTTTTGCGGATTGTGTGGGACGGTGCTGGAAACTCGGCAAGAAACGCGGAGGCCGACGGGCGCGCCAGCGTCCGGCCCACCAGCGCCGGCCGCGCCCAGGATGGTGAACGCGCTCGAACCGATGCGGTCTCCGGTGCCGCCGATCAGCGGTCCGTCGATGCTGGGGTTGAATCATCCCGGCGCAGAGCAACCGAGCGCGAATCAGCCTCGCGTGAATCAGCCCAGATTCAATCAGAACAGCTTCCATCAGCCCAGCATGGACTCGCTGCGGGAAACAGCGTTCTCGGGCTTGGATTCCTTTTTTGAGCCCGAGCAACCGAGGACCGGCGGACGGCGGATCCTGCTGCTGGTGGTGCTGCTTGCGGCATTGGGCGGCGCAGGTTGGTGGACGTACACAAACTATCTCGGGGTTACGGAGAGTCGAAAGCCGCAAGCCGCGACTTCGAGCGCGGACGAAGCTCCGGCCGAGAAGGCATCCGAGAAGCCGACACCGACGGCCAAGGATGCCGCCCCCGTTCGCGATCGGGGCTCGTCACAAGCAGTGGTTTCGGCAAAGGCTCCGGAGAGCCAGCCCAATAGCGCCAGCGCTGATTCCGATACTGCCGGGAAGACCGTGGAGGCGGAGGTCAAGCCTCCACCAGCGGTTCCAGTTCCAGGTCCAAAGATCGTCACGCCGGGCAAGAGTCCGTCGAAACCTGAGCCCGGCGTGACTTCGGCCAAGGCTCCGACTCCGCCTCCGCCAGCTGCGGCTGACACCGGGGACGCGGCCTTCCGCAAAGGCGAGGCCTATCTCTACGGGCGAGGCGTACCGGAAAACTGTGACGAAGCAGTGAAATATTTGAAGGCCGCTTCCGCTAAATCGAATGCCAAGTCCCGCAGCGCGTTCGGAACCATGTATGCTACCGGCCACTGCGTGCCACGCGATTTGCCGACATCGTATTTATGGTTTGCGCTGGCGCTGCGGGTAGATCCGAACAATCAGATTCTGGAAAAAGATTTGAGCGCGGTCTGGAACCAGATGACACCGCCAGAACGGCAGATGGCGACCAGGATGAAACAGTGAAAAGAGCATCAGGTGATCGGGCCATCTGGCAATCGAAAGTCAAAAGCCCTTGATCTTCGATCACCAGATGGCCCGATCACCCGATCACCCGATTTTTCCCTACTCTTCCGCCGGCACGAGGTTCAGCGCCTTCTTCACTGTGCCGCGTTCGATCATGATTTTTTCCTGCAGCAGCGTGATCGCATAGATCAACTGCTCGGGACGCGGCGGACAACCGGGCACATAGATATCCACGGGAATGACCTGGTTCACGCTCTGCACCAGCGCGTAATTATTGAACACGCCGCCGGAAGTCGCGCATGCTCCCATGGAGATGACCCACTTCGGTTCCGGCATCTGCTCCCAGAGTTGGCGAATTACGGGGGCCATTTTGTTCGAGACGCGGCCGGCGATAACCATCAGGTCTGACTGTCGTGGTGATGGCCGGAACACTTCGGCGCCGAAACGCGCGATGTCGAAGCGCGACGCGCCCATTGACATCATTTCGATCGCGCAGCAGGCCAGCCCAAACGTCATCGGCCAGATGGAATTCTTGCGCATCCAGTTGACGGTCGAGTCGAGGGTGGTCATGACGATGCCTTCGGGCACACCGTCTCCGTAGACGAGTTCCTTGACCACCTTCTTGCCGTTTTCGATGTCAACGTAGGGGCCGAAGCTGAGCTCTTGCGCCATGGCTTATTTTAACCGCAGATAGGCCGAGCGCGCAGATGGATTTTTTCGCCCATGGTGCGGCTCATGTGGCCAATATCCAGGTCGCTCGTTGGTGCGGCCATTGCTTGCTATTAGACGCGATAAAGCAACGAACGGAAGATCCGCGCATCACTCGACCGCGTTACGCGAAATTACTTCGCGGTACCACTCCGCACTGAGCTTTGGTGTGCGCGTTTGCGTTTTAAAGTCCACGTAGTGCAGGCCGAATCGCTTGCTATAACCGTCTGCCCACTCGTAATTGTCGAGCAGGCTCCAGAGGAAGTAGCCCTTGATGGGGTAGCCCTCCGAAGCGGCGCGATGCAGGTGCGTGAGGTGATTGCGCAGATACATCACGCGGTCGGTGTCGTCGATACGCCCGTCAGCGGTTACTACATCGTCGGCGGAGCAGCCATTTTCAGTGATGTAGAGAGCGCGTGGCTTCCAAATATCGCTGATGTTGCGGATCGCCCAGTACATCACTTCCGGGCCGACGAAGATCCAGTCCGAGGCCATGTGCGGGAAAGACGTTGGACGCGGCTCGACTACGTAGCCTGCGGGTGACGAGTCCGCACGAACATACTCTGGCCTATACACGTTGACGCCGACGAAATCGAGCGGGCTGCCGATGACTTTCATGTCGCCAGCCTGCACCTTGGGAGCATTCGCGCCCTCGCGTTCGAGATAGCTGTCGGTGTACTTGCCTTCCAGGACCGCGGTGAGGAACTGGGCATTCTCCTCGCGAGTGGCACGCTGGGCAGCTTCAATGTGTGCGCGGTTTTCGATGACGGGCGCAAAGACCTTCGCATCCTCCGCCAGACCAATCTGCGTACCGGTCCGGGCGTTTGCCCGAATGGCTTGTACGGCGAGGCCGTGCGCAAGGAGAGCGTGATGGCGAATCTGATTGACCGGTTCGTCGGGCAACTTGAGGCCGGGCGCAAACTTGCCTGTCTTGTAGCCCAAATCGGTGAAACACTCAAACTCGTTGATGGTGAAAAAGTTGCTGACGCGATCCGAAAGCTTCCTGGAAACATATCCCGCGTAATCGGCGAAGGCCTTTGACGTATCGCGCGACTGCCAGCCTCCGGGCAAAGCCTGCGGCAGATCCCAATGGAAGAGTGTGACGTACGGGGCAATATTGTTCTTGAGCAGCTCGTCAACGACGCGCTGGTAATACGCCAGGCCATTCTCGTTCGGCTGACCGGTCCCGTTGGGGAAAATGCGTGACCACGAAATGGAGAAGCGATAGCCGCCCACACCCAGGTTCTTAAGCAGCTTCACGTCTTCTTTGTAGAGATGGTAGGAATCATCGGCGACATCGCCTGTTTCTCCCTGAAATGTCTTGCCCGGCGTGTGTGAAAAAGTATCCCAGACCGATGGCTTGCGTCCGTCTTCATTCACCGCGCCCTCAATCTGATAGGCAGCGGTAGCACATCCCCAAAGGAAGTTGGGCGGGAATCGCAGCAGACCAGGCATGGCTGCTTGTGCCAATGCAATCCGCCGGAAGCATGCGCCGGCAATGGCAGCCGCAGCGGTACCGGCCAAACTCTTGCCGAACCGGCGACGTGTGAGATTTTTCATGGAGGAAGATTATCACCAGCGCAGCCTCAAACTGAAGTTACATGCTCGCTGCATCCTGCGGTGAAACGGGTTCACGGGTTCAGCACGATCTTCCCAAACATCTGGCTCTTTTCCATGTACTCATGGGCTGTGCGGATTTCCTTCAAGGGGAAAGTGTGGTCAATGACTGGCTTGAGCCGTCCGGCGAACACGTGCCCAAGTACTTCGTGAAGTTCGCTCATCGTGCCCATGTACGATCCCAGCAACGCCAACTGGCGCGAAAACAGAAACCGCAGGTCGAGTTCGACTTTCGGTCCGGTGGTCGCGCCGCAGGTGACGAGCGTGCCACCGGCCTTGAGCGACCTGACACTCTCTTCCCAGGTAGCGTGCCCGACATGCTCGACCACGATGTCGACACCCTCGAAGTTGGTGATCTTGCGGACTTCCTGAGAAATCTTCTGCTGGTAATGGTTAATGACGAAATCGGCGCCGAGTTCACGGGCGCGCTCCATTTTGCGCTCGTCACCCGCGGTGGTGATGACGCGCGCGTGAAACAGCTTCGCGATCTGGATAGCGGCAATGCCCACGCCTGAGTTTGCACCCAGCACTAGCACGGTTTGGCCGGGGCGGATGGCGGCCCGTCCCGTGAGCATGTGCCAGGCGGTGACGAAGACGAGCGGAACGCTGGCAGCTTCATTGAAATCGAGTGAGTCAGGGATGGGAATGACGTTCACCGCGGGCACCGCAATCAGTTCACAGTTGCCGCCGTCGACGGCGTTGCCGAGCACGGTGAACTGGCGGCACTGATTCTGCAGGCCGGCAACGCACTTCACGCAGTGATTGCAGAAATGCATGGGCGCAAGCAGCACGCGCTGTCCGGGTTTGAGGTCGGTGATGTACTCGCCGACTTCGACGATTTCGCCGGCGATGTCGCTGCCGAGGATGTGCGGCAGGTTGACGCCGGGCAGCCCTTGGCGCACGAATATGTCGAGATGGTTCAGAGAGCAGGCACGCACACGGACGAGGACTTGATCCTTGCGCGGTTTGGGATCGGGGATGTCTTCGTAGGTCAGAACCTCCGGCCCACCGAATTGATGAATACGAACGGCTTTCATGCGGCTCCTGAGAATTTCGTATTGTCACGCACCGTTTCGGAACTAGATACTAAACCGAAATGTACCAAAAGTGCTGTGACAAGTTGCACAGCGGGTTCTCAAGCCACGACGTACAGTCGGATCTGCGGGCCGAAGTCTGGAGGGTGTTTCCAGCAGGTACTGGACACGGTCCGCGAAACCGGTGAGTGGCTTCATCAGCCACTGCAGTTCGAGTCTGCCGCCCTCCGTGCAGTCACTCACAAGAATCTCCTTGACATGAGCAATGCTCGGCGAGACCATGGATATGCGGGCCGTGTCGATTAGTTGTTCGCTGGTTTAACACCAGTAGCCTCGGGAGTGATGACCCGGGGCTTTTGATTGTTGACCACGCTTCGCGGGGACAGCGGCTCTCAAGCTATTCAGTCTAGCGCGACTGTCACCAATTGACCTTCCTGGCTCCGCGACCCATAATCAACGCTATGGACCTCTACGAAGAAATCGTCCGCTTGCGAAAAGACGGACGCCGCGGAGCGGTAGCGACCATCGTGAATGTGCGCGGATCGATTCCTTCGTTCAAGACGGCGAAGATGCTGGTGCGCGACGATGGCTCGATCGTCGGGACCATCGGCGGCGGCTGCGTTGAGGCCGAGGTTTGGCAGGCGGCGCGCGAAGTGATGGAATCCGAGAAGCCGCGCACCATGACGTTTGATCTGAATCAGAATCCCAAGTACGACACGGGTCTGGTCTGCGGCGGCACGCTCGAGATTTTTGTGGAGCCGGTTCTGCCTCCGGCAGATCTTTATATTTTCGGCGCAGGACACGTGGCAGCCAGCCTTTATAAAATTGCCCGCATCGCCGGATTCGACATCACCGTGATCGACGATCGCGAAGCCTACGCGAACCGCGAACGCTTTCCCGAGGCGCAGCAGGTGATTGCCGAAGATTTCGAGAAAGCCGCGGCACAGCTCGCGCCCAGCGAGTCTTCGTACATCGTGATCGTCACTCGCGGACACCGCGACGATATGCGCATGCTGCGCTGGGCGGTGCAGACTCCGGCGCGCTACGTTGGGATGATTGGGTCCAAGCGAAAGACCATCACCATCTTTAAAGAGCTGCAGGCGGAAGGCTTGCCGGCGCATCTGTTCGACCGTGTGCACGCTCCCGTCGGGCTCGATATTGGTGCAATTACGCCGGAAGAAATTGCCGTGTCGATCACGGCGGAACTGATCGCGAAACGGCGAAAAGTGGAGCGCGACCTGCCGCACATGAGCTGGTTCCATCGAAGGGAGAGAGAGTCCGAGGTCGAGCCGAAGTCTTAAGAGCTCTTCACCGCCGAGACGCAGAGTGCGCCAAGAAACGCTTTAGCTTGTTCGTGTGGGGACGGGCGCCCCGCCCGTCCAAGCCGAGCGCCAGCTCGGCAGCTGCTGTTTCTCCGCGTCCTCGGCGTCTCGCGGTTATGATTTTGGCATGCCCAACGAAGTCGAAATTAAATTTCGAATTGAAAATCTGCCCGCGCTCACGAGGGCGCTGAAGCAAACTGGCTTCAAGCGGCTTACGCGCTCCACCCACGAAATGAATTCGCTCTACGACCTGCCCGGCCAGAAGCTGCGCAAGCGGGGCGAAATGCTGCGGCTGCGCAAGTACGGCGAGACCTGGATGCTAACGCACAAGGCAAAAGGCACGACAGGCCGCCATAAAGTGCGCGTTGAACTGGAAACGCACGTTGATAACGGCGAACAAATGGACGCCATTCTGCGCGCGCTCGGGTTCACACCCACATTTCGCTACGAAAAATATCGCGCGGAGTGGAGCGACGGCACGGGCCACGTGGTGCTGGATGAGACTCCGATTGGAAACTTCGGCGAGATCGAAGGGCCGCCGCGCTGGATCGACCGCACGGCGAGGGCGCTGGGAATCGGCCGGAGCGATTACATCACTCAGACCTACGCCCCCATGTTCTTTGCATGGAAGCGGCGCACGCACAGCGCAGCAACGGAGATGACGTTTCGCGCACTCCGCAAGAAATCAAAAAAAGCTTAACGGCAGAGAAAAGCTGGAAAGAATAAATCGCTGCGGATCTCGGGAGCTCTAGCCAAGATTTTGCTCCGCGATCTCTGCGTCCTCTGCGGTGAAAGCCTTTACGAATTTGCGCCGCAACACTTCTTATATTTCTTGCCGCTGCCGCAGGGGCAAGGATCGTTGCGACCTACTTTTTCTCCCGAGCGCACCACCTGTTGCACTTGCAGGTCGCCAGCACCGGCCATGCGCGCCTGTTCCAGTTCCTTCTTCTTCTTGCGCTGGAAGGCTTCTTCGATTTCGTCCACGGAGGTAGCAATCTGGCGCGGCGAGCGTCCGTTGCCGCCTCGACCGCCGGTGATGATTGAGGGGACGCTGGCTTCGGGCCCCGGGCTGGACAATTCGTTGGGAGCGCCGCCACTCGGCCTCGGTCCCGAATCCGGCGGACGCTCCATGATCTGCATCAGGTACAGGTAGCGAACCGTTTCTTCCTGGAAGCGCTGCATCATTTCTTCGAACATGTCGTAGGACTCGCGCTTGTATTCAACCAACGGATCATGTTGTCCGTAGCCGCGCAGGTTGATGCCCTCTTTCAGGTGATCCATTGAGAGCAGATGGTCTTTCCACTGCCCGTCAATCACACTCAGCATGATCATGCGCTCGTGATAACGCATCGCCTCGGCGCCGATCAGCGCCTCTTTCGCGTCATAGCGCTCTTTGAGTTTGTCGAAGATGGCGTCGCCCATTTCCTGGCGATTCATCTGTTCAGGCTTGAGGCCTTCGGCGTAGATGTCGACGCCAAAATGGGCGAGAACCGCGTCTCGCAGAGCTTTCAGGTCCCAGTTGTCTACGTGTTCTTTCGGAGGACAGTGCCGTTCCAGGATATCGCCGAGAATCCCGGAGACGTAGTCTTCGACGACGAGATCTTTCTGATCGAGCCCTTCCAGCAGACGGCGGCGCAGGCCGTAGACCGCTGTGCGCTGCTTGTTCATGACATCGTCATACTCAAGCAGGTGTTTGCGGGCTTCGAAGTTCTGACCTTCGACCGCTTTCTGCGCGGCTTCGATTCGGCGCGTGATCATGCGCGATTCGATGGGAACACCTTCTTCCATGCCA
>DATFZT010000200.1:0-11129 GCA_035314185.1 Terriglobales bacterium | reverse complement strand
CGTCAAGTACATCGAGGATAAACGCAACGTCCAGCACGACACGCGGGCCATCGGCGTGCCGGTGCTGCTGGTGGTCGAGGACAACATCCGCTATTACTCGTCGTTCCTACCGGTGATCTATACCGAACTGATCAAGCAATCGCGGCGCGTGATCCAGGAAGGCATCAACGTGGCGCACAAGCTTGTGCGCATGCAGGCGCGGCCAAGAATTCTGCTGAGCTCGAACTTCGAAGACGCGGCCAGCCTGGTGCAGGAGTATCGCAATTATTTATTCGGTGTGGTATCGGACGTGGAGTTCCCCTGGGAGGGCAAGCTGAGTCCGGAGGCGGGCTTTGAACTGGCGCGCATGGTGAAGAGCCTGGTGCCCGACGTGCCGGTAGTTTTGCAAACCAGCCGCACCGAGTTCCGCCCGCGGGCGCATGCCGAGGGCTATTCGTTTCTGCGCAAGCGTTCGCCCACGCTGCTGAAAGACTTGGGCGAGATATTGACCGAGCAATTCGGGTTTGGCGATTTCGTGTTTCGTCTGCCGGATGAGAGCGAAGTCGGACGCGCGAAAGACATGAACGAACTGGAAGAGCAATTGCAATCGGTTCCGGCGGAAAGCATCGTCTTTCACTCGCAGAGCAACCACTTCTCCCATTGGCTGATGGCGCGCACCGAGTTTGCGTTGGCGGCCAAGCTCCGTCCTCGAAAAGTTTCGGATTTTCCGAGCCCCGAACATCTGCGGCGCGATCTGATCGAATCGATCAACGAGTACCGCCTCGAACAAAACGAAGTCCTCATCGGCGATTTCAAGGCGGACACGTTCAAGCCCTCGGAATCAAGTTTCCTACGCATCGGCTCCGGATCCCTTGGAGGAAAAGCCCGCGGCCTCGCCTTTGTGCGCCATCTTCTGCGCAAGAGCCGCATCACCCGCCGCTTTCCCGGCGTTCGTATCTCGGTGCCGCCTGCCGTTGTTCTGGCGACGGGTGTGTTCGATCAGTTCGTAACCGAGAACAACCTGCTGGACTTTGCCTTGCATTGCGAGGATGACGCGGAAATTCAGCGGACATTCCTGGCCGCACCGCTATCCAAATCTCTCAACGAAGATCTGAAATCGTTCCTGGCCGAGGTAACCCATCCCTTGGCGGTGCGCTCCTCGAGCCTGCTGGAGGATTCGCAATACCAGCCTTTCACCGGCGTGTATGAGACCTTCATGCTGGGTAACCAGCAAGCAGATCTCGACCAGCGGCTAGCGGCGCTCAGCGATGTTATCCGGCGCGTCTATGCCTCCACCTTCAGCCGCCATGCCAAGGCCTATGTGCGGGCCACGCCGTACCGACTGGAAGAGGAAAAAATGGCGGTGATTCTCCAGCAGGTGGTGGGCACGCAACATGGCGCCCGCTTTTATCCCGATTTCTCCGGCGTCGTGCGGTCGCACAATTTTTATCCCGTTCCTCCCATGACCTTCGAAGACGGCATCGCGGCCGTCGCGCTGGGCCTGGGTCGAGCCGTGGTGGATGGAGGCAAGTGTTTAACTTTCTGCCCGCGCTATCCGCGCAACCTGGTGCAGTTCTCTTCGGTCGAAGACATACTGGCCAACTCGCAAACGGAGTTCTGGGCCTTGGAGCTGAACGGTGCTGCGGACGGCCGTCCGGGGCATTGGCACGAAAGGAGGTTCAGCCTCGCCGCCGCCGAGAGCGACGGCACACTGCGGGCACTGGCCTCCACTTACTCCAAGGATAACCACGCAGTCTACGATGGTGTGAGCCGGCCGGGCGCGCGCATCGTGACCTTTGCCCCCATGCTCAAACACGGCACCTTCCCGTTGGCTGACATTCTGGATGTCCTGGTGCGGGCAGGTGAGGATGCGCTGGGCCATCCCGTGGAGATCGAATTTGCCGTGCGTCTCCCGCAACAGGCTGACCTGTTGACTGACCTAGTGGATGGGCAGGCATCCGGCCAAGCGGCTGAGTTTGGTTTCCTGCAGATCCGGCCACTGACGCTGGCGCGCTACGGCGAAGACCTGGCCTTGGACGATGTGCAACCGAAGCAGTTGATCTGCCAGAGCAGCAAGGTTTTGGGCAATGGCCGCATTGAGGGTCTGCACGATGTCATCGTGGTCGATGCGCAGCGCTTCGAGCGTGGTCACAGCCAGGAGGTGGCCACGGTGGTAGCTCGATTCAATCGCCTGCTCAACGAGAAGCATCGTCCCTATCTGCTGATCGGGGTTGGGCGCTGGGGATCGACCGAACCCTGGCTGGGAATTCCGGTCGAATGGGATGAAATCTCTGGCGCGCGGGTGATTGTAGAGGCAGGATTCCGCGATTTTCGCGTCACCCCATCGCAGGGCAGCCATTTCTTCCAGAACCTTACTGCTTTTCAGGTCGGTTACTTCACCGTGAATCCGGATGCCGGCGAGGGCTCAGTCGATTGGCAGTGGTTGATGGAACAACCGGCCGTGGAAGAGCAAGGTTGTGTCCGGCACTTGCAGTTTGCGGAACCGATCCGCGTGGTGATGAACAGCCGCACCAGTCAAGGCGTGATCTTCAAGCCCGAAGCGCAGCGTAGGCAAGTCGCGGACTAAGGGAAAGACCTTGATGACCGACTTGATGCAAACTCCTGGTGTGATTCTTGTCACTGACGCCCGGGACGCCTATCACTGCTTGCCCCAACCTGCGTCGGGTCTAATGATCGCAGGGAGCGCTCGTAGGTCAGCTCGCCTATCACTCAAAATCTTCCCAGGGAGCCGCAATTGTGAATGACGACTTAGTGAAATGCCCACTGTGTGGTGGTCTTACGCACATCGAAAAGCCTGAACTGTTGGCGGCGTTAAACGATCCGAAGATTCGTGAACGGGTTGAAAACTACGTTGCAGAACTGTTGCGGCCGTCGTCCGAACTCCAGCGAGACTTCAACAAAAATGTCCACAACTGGAACCCGGCTGTGCCCATCTGGCAGCGTAGCCCGAAGGAATAGGCAGCGATGGAGTGATCTCCCGCGGCAGACACGGCAAGCCGCCTCCCTACGGGAAATTTGTTGGGGCTTTTACTGAGAACTGACAGCTGAGAACTGCCTTACCCGCCCTGCTTCAGTTCGGTGAGTACTTGCTTGGCGATTTCCTTCAGCGTTTCGAACACGCCTACTCCCTGAAAAGCTACCGCCTCGACCACCGCCTCGTTTTTCTTGCGCAGTTCCCTGGAGAGAGCGTCCACCGGCAGCACATTCGGCAGGTCGCGCTTGTTCAGTTGCAGGACGTAGGGAATCTTGTTGAAGTCGTAGCCGTGCTCTTTCAGGTTCGCCATCAGGTTGTCGAGCGCTTCGACGTTGGCGTCCATGCGCTCCTGCTGGGAATCCGCCACGAACACGATTCCGTCCACTCCGCGCAGAATCAGCTTGCGGCTGGCGTCATAAAAGACCTGTCCCGGAACCGTGTACAGGTGAATGCGGGTCTTGAAGCCCCGAACCGAGCCCAGGTCCAGCGGCAGAAAATCGAAGAAGAGGGTTCGATCCGTCTCCGTGGCGAGCGAGATCATCTTACCCTTCTGCTGTTCCGCTGTTTTTTGGAAGATGAACTGCAGATTCGTCGTCTTCCCGCCCAAACCGGCGCCGTAGTAGACGATCTTGCAGTTTATCTCACGTGCTGCGAAGTTGATGAAACTCAAAAGGTTTCCTCAGAGACTCCTGCGAAAAAGACCCTCGCGAACTACTCCCTCAAAGCGCGAGCCTCTCGCTACAAACCCACTAGACTACAGTATCGGTTCCTGCTGGTTTTTATACCACACCGAAAGGCTCTGGCGCTGGTTACCCACGTTACTAAAACATCACGGGCTCAAATGCCGGGCGGCCGCATCGGCTAGCGCGCGGTCGGCAGAGGATAATATCCGTGCTTCGCATACACCTTCAAGCCCGGACGCGAAACCACGACATCGATCTCCCGGTAGCCTCCGATGCCCGACTTGGGGGTGTAACCGAGCGTGTACTGATAGCGCGCGTCTCCCATGGCCTGGGCGTAAGCCTGCTCGATGCCGCCTTGCGACAACTCGCCGTAGACCGTTCCTCCGCCAGTTGCGTTGACGTATTTCGGCAGAATGTCGCTGTAGCCCATCAACTTCCCCGTCTTCGGTATGTGAATCCGCTGCAGCCGGTCGTAGATCGGGATCGCTGAGCCTTCCACTCCCACCGCGTACACGGTGATGTTCTGTGTGAGCAGCACTTTCAGCGTATCCGCGTAGCTGGCGGTCGAGCCCTGCTCCCGTCCGTCGCTGATGACGAAGATGATCTTCCGCCGGTCCCGGGGGCGCTTCGCAAGATCACGAGCCGCCAACAGGATCGCGTCATTCAATACGTACGCGACTTTCGGCGGCGTGCTCACCGGGTTTACGGGAGCGTCGATCGGCATACCATTGATGTACGGGCCCTGCGGACCGAGTGGCCCGCTCGTCACCGGAGGCCCGTTATTTGCCCCGCTGTATTGTTTGACCAGGTTCAGCGTCGCCGTCAACTCCTTGCCCACGCTGGTGAAGTCCGACACCCGGCCTACCGTGCTGCTGTAAGTGTAGATCCCAACTTCATCAAACTGGCTGAACGCGCCCTGCAACGCGGATAGCGTTTCCTGTACCTTCTTCAAACCGACGTCAGCCATGCCGGTGTCAAAGACCACTGCCGCCGACAGCGCAAACGGATCGCTGGTGAAAAACGTCAGCTTCTGCCTCACCCCATTTTCCAGGATCGAAAAGTCTTTGGGCCGCAAACCGCCGACCAACCGTCCCTCGTTGTCTTTTATCGTTACCGGAACCATCACGAAGGTCGGGTTCACACGGAATGTGTATCCGACGTCCTGGCCGCTATCCGCATCCTTCGGGACGCTGCCCGCGGGCACGGTCCGAACCGGAGGCATCGGCGGCGGAGCCGGCTTCTGATCCGTCGAATCCGGAGCGCTGCGGGGCATCTCCCTTGAACTGCTGGTTCCCCCATTGGCGGGCGGTGCTTCTGGCTTGGATTCCTCCTCGGCTTCTTGCCGCGGGCTGGGCGGTGGCGGCGGCGGTATCGGACGCGTCGCCGACGGAGCATCCGGGATGTCATCAGGCTTCTGCTGCGCCGCCAGGGCGCCCGCCAGCCCCAACAACATCAATCCCAGAATCAGTACCGTGCGAACTTTCGTGGCCATCCCAGGAATCCTCTGTCTTTTGTCTTTACTTCTGTCTTTCTTCTTTTTCGACCGTATGGCTATAGTGGACCACCGGTCCCAGCGCCTTTTATGATTCAGATGCCCGATCACGCCGACTTGGTGCATCTAAACCGTTACGGGCCCTAACAGGATAGACTAGCAAAGTCTTGGGGAAAAAACGCTGATGCCTAAAGTACATTGCAAACCGTGCCTGACCACGGGATCGCTCGTTCTAATCATATTCGCTTTGGTGACTAGCCTGTCGCCTGCTGCAGCTGGACAGAATGCTCCGATTCCCCCACCTCCGGCGCCCCCGGCCGCCTCGTCGACCGGCCCCACATCCAATACCGACTCCGCCTCGAGTCCCAGCTCCAATCCCAATTCCCAGGCGCAGGACCAGTCCGTTGAGACCCTGAAGGTCAACGTCGAAGTCGTCCAGTTGTTCTTCAACGTCAAAGACAAGCATGGCGCGCTGATCCCCAACCTCACCAAGGACAACTTCGACCTGTTCGAGGATGGCAAGCCCCAGACCATCAAATATTTTAAGGCCGAATCCGATCTCCCGCTGACAATAGGAATGCTCATCGATTCCAGCGGCAGCCAGATGCGCGTCCTGGAAATGGAAAAGGAAGTCGGCGGTTCCTTCCTGGAAAGCACGCTGCGTCCCAAGGACGAGGCCTTCGTCATCAGCTTCGACGTTGACATTACCCTTCTGCAGGATTTCACCAACTCCGTGAGCCGGCTCCGACATGCACTCAACGTTGCCAAGATCAACACGGGCGGAGTCGGGTGTTCCGGCGGCCCCATTGGCCCGCAAGGTCCCATTCCGTGTTCTTCGACCGGCCCTCGGGGCACCGCGCTCTATGACGCCGTCTATCTCGCGTCGCACGACGAACTCAGCCACGAAGTCGGCCGCAAGGCGATGATCCTGCTTACCGACGGAGAAGACGAAGGCAGCCGCCTCAAGATCAAAGACGCCATCGAAGCCGCTCAGAAAGCCGATGCTATCTGCTACGTGCTGCTCATCGCCGACCGCGGTTTCTACGGGATGGGGGGCTTCGGCTATTCCGGCGATTCCGCCATGAAGAAGCTCACCGAGGAGACCGGCGGCCGCATGATTGAAGTCGGCAATAAGATCGAAAAACTCCGCCAAGCTTTCGACCAAATTTCCCAGGAGCTCCGCAGCCAGTACAACGCTGGTTATGTGTCCACGAACCCAGCCCGCGACGGCTCTTTCCGCAAAGTCGAGATCAAGCCCAAGCAGGGGGACTACAAGATCCAAGCCCGCAGCGGCTACTACGCTACGGCTGGCCACGAAGACTAGAGCCCGTGTGGCGACGGGGCTTTGCCGCGTCCAAGCCTAGGCGCGTCGCTGTTTCTCTTTCGGACGATTCTTGACCGGGATTACGAACTTCAATCCCGACCAGACGTCGGTGACTGCGCAGACTTTCACGTCCACCAGGCCAGCATCAAGCCCGCGCTGGCGAATCACATCTTCGGTGAGGTCGGTCGGGACGCCTGAACTTTTCTTGGGCCACGAGATCCACAGCATGCCCGCTGGCGCCAACGCCTTCGCCGCCGACATCAGTTCAAGTTCCAGCCCCGCGCGCGACTTGGCAAAGAAGAAAATGAAATCGAGATCTTGGCTGGTGTTCCCGCCGATCGATTGGATCCTGCATTTCCCGAGCGCGGCGCGAAGTTCGGTCTTCACGTCGTCCGGCACATGCACCAGGGCAGCGCGAAAACCGTCCTTGATACCCAGTTTCTTCGCCAGAGGAGTTCCAGAATAACCGGGCATAGAAGTTGTCCCTGAGAACTGAGAACTGAGAACTGCTCTACTGCTTCGGAGCGTAGTAGCCTTTGCGGGTGCGCACCTTCAGACCCTTATCCTGCGCCAGGATTTCGATCGTGCGGTAGCGGCCATCAGGGACAAAATTTGCCGGCTTGTAGGCCACCGCGTACTGGCTGCGCAACTCTTCCTGAATGGAGGTAAAAGCGTCCGACACGTCGCGCATCTGGAAGGGGAAAAACGCGCGGCCGCCCGTCGCTTCCGCGATGCGCTCCAGCACTTTGTCGCCCTTGCCCTTCATACCGCTGATGTTGGTGCTGATGGTGTAGACAATCACTTCCGCGCGCTCCGCCATTTCGATGGCTTCTTCGCGGGTTACGTGGCTCAGGTTGTCATCGCCGTCGCTCAGCAGAATGATGGCGCGGCGCACCGGTCCCACCTGCTCCTGCTTCAACAGCTTGTCGCGGCACGCAAAATACAGCGCGTCGTACATCGCGGTGCCGCCACCCGCCCGCAACATGCGCACGCCGGCCGAAAGGTTCTCCGTGTTATCGGTGAAATCCTGTGTAACCTCGGGCGTGGCGTCGAAGCCGACTACGAATGCCCTGTCATAGCGCGGACGAATAATGGCGCTCAGAAATTCGATGGCCGCTTCCTGCTCGAACTTGAAGCGGTCGCGCACCGAGTTGCTCGCGTCCACCAGTAACCCTACCTGCAGAGGCAGATCGGTTTCGCTGCGGAAGCTGCGCAGCTCCGCTGGCTTTTGATCGTCGATTACTTTAAAGTTGTCGCTCTTCAGGTCCTTTATGTAGCGGCCATGCCGGTCGGTTACGGTGAACACCACGCGAACTTCGTTGACCTCATGGCGGATGGTCGCGACCGACTCATCGGAATCCGACTTAGGTGGATTCTCCGGCTGCGCTGGAGCCTGCTCTTTGGGAGCCTGGGTCTTGTCGTCAGGCGGAGCGCTCGTTTTCTCGGGAGCATTCTGCGCCGCCGCCGGCGCGGGAGCGGGCGTGGCCGTCTGGGACGTCGCTTGGACAACGAGCGAGCCAGCCAGTACTAGAAAAGCGACCAGAAGCAGAAAAATGCGCGATTTCATCGGGACAATTTGATCAAGAGACTGATTTCCTCAATTATAGACCGCGGCTCCGCGCTCAATGCCCAGAATTCCCCGTAGAGACGGGGCTTGCCCCGTCTCCGTCGGCAGCGGCAGAAGCCATCGGGAAGCAGACGCGGCAAGCCGCGTCTCTACCCCGCGTTACCGGACGCAGGTTCCAGCCGCGGACCTTCTAGTCGAGCATTCTCCAGGCTATCGAGCAAACTCTCCAGTTCCTTCGGTAACGGCCGGGAGAACTTGAGCAACTCCTTCGTCCGCGGATGGGTGAGCTCGAGCGCCGCCGAATGCAGAAAATTTCGATCCAGGGTCAGCGTCGCGGGCATGCCTGCCGACCGCCGTTTGTTCGACTGCGAGCGCAATTCGCCGGGCGCGCCATAGAGCGCGTCACCCACCACGGGATGTCCGAGCGAAGACATATGCACGCGAATCTGGTGCGTGCGTCCGGTTTCGATCTTGAGTTCGACCAGCGCAAACTTGCCGTAGGGCGCGTCAATCCTTCGCTGCACAACATAGTGCGTCACCGCTTCGCGCCCACCGAATCCTCGCGTCGTCATCCGTGTGCGGCGCTGAGAGTGGCGGCTGATCGCGCTTTGAATCGTGCCGCGATCCTGCTTCGGCCAGCCGTGGACCAGAGCAATGTAGGTCTTGTGCACCTCGCGCCCGCTGAACTGCTTGGCCAGGCGCCGGTGCGATTCGTCGTTCTTTGCCACCACCATCAGCCCGCTGGTGGCTCGATCCAGACGATGCACGATCCCCGGACGCAGTTCGCCGCCGACCGCGGAAAGCGTTCCAAAGTGATGCAGCAGCGCATTGACCAGCGTCCCGCGGTTGCGCGCATCGTCGGTCGCTCCCGCGCCTGCATGCACCATCATGCCCGCGGGCTTGTTGACGATCGCCAGGTCGTCATCTTCGTAGACGATGTCGAGCGCAATCTTTTCCGCCATAGCACGCAGCGGCGGAGCCATCGCCGGCCCGGCGACTGTGATCTGCTCGTCGCCAGTACCCTTCAGCCGCAAGGACGCCTTCGCCGCAGCCCCGTTCATCAGCACCTCACCCTTCGCGATGAGTTGCTGCACGCGCGCTCGACTTACTTCTGTGTGATTAACCTCGGAAAGTTGCGTGGCGAGATATTGGTCCAGGCGCTGCCCTGCGTCGTTTGCAGAGACGACGAGAGTGATGGGGAATTCGGGCATTGGGAAGGCTGACTAAACGCTGTTCTGCGCCGGCACTCTCTTCGGCGCTCCACTCTTCAGCCACCAGATCAGTCCACCACCGATGACCAGCAGAATCGAAATCAGCTGCGTTCCCGTCATGAGGCCGCCGAAGACTTCACCTCGTCCGGGATCGTCGCGCAGAAACTCGATGAAGTAGCGTTCGATTCCGTATAGGATCATGAAGCTGCCGAATATCTGCCCATCGAACCGTTTGCGCTTGAATAGCCATGTGAGCAGCAGGAAATTACAAAACTCAGCGGCGGCTTCGATCAATTGTGTCGGTTCAATTCTGACGCCCAGCGGAGTTCCGCTGACGTCACGCGCCAAGGGGTTGGTGAAGATGACGCCCCAGAAGTGATTGGTCGGTTTGCCGTAGCAGCAGCCGGCCGAGAAGCAGCCGAAGCGTCCGAGGACGTGGCCAAGGGCCAGCCCGGGGGCAATGCCGTCCATAGTGCGTAGCGCCGGCATGTGATGACGCCGCATGTACCACACCCCAGCGAGCAGCGCGGCAATCAGCCCGCCGGAAAATACGCCTCCCGCCTGCAGCGTGTTGAGGCTGAAAATCTCCCGCCAGTTGTTCGCGTAGGCGCTCCAGTCGTTGATGACGTATAGAACCTTTGCCCCGATGATTCCGGCGAGGACAACGAGAATGGAGAGATTCCACACATCGTCGCCATTGATTCCCTGTTTCTCTCCATTGCGCACGCTGATCCACATTCCGATCAGCACACCCGTGGCGACCAGCACACCATAGGTGGGCAGGTAGAAACTGCCAATCTGAAAAAGTCTGGGAAACACGTTAGCTTAGATGCTCCGAGCGGCAAGCTTGAATTCTAATTCTAAAGAGAGTCTAGCAGAGGAGAAAGGTCTCAGGTGTTAGGTGTCAGGTCTCAGGAAAAATGCGCAGCTAGCCGCGTTTGCGGGGCCACCGAAAAGCCGCAACTCCCAAGCAGCAGCTCGCCGCCAGAGCCGCGACTCCGAGTGCTATCTTGTGTGGACTGTCGGAGGAAAAGACAACAAAACCTACGACTAGCAAAATGCCACTGATGAACAGCCGCACGAGGTGGGAAAAGTCCTGGATTGGGGCAGGCGATGCAGAGAGTTTCTTTGCGATGATCTGAGCACTGCGCAGTTCCTCAGGAAAAGTAACACTATGTTGCACATCGACTATCTCCTTTTCCCACTCTTCTCGGGAATCTTCTCGGTCGGGCATTGCACCTCGAATCTTAGGTCGACAACGCTTTTCCTGAGACCTGACACCTGAGACCTGACACCTGAAGTAAAAAGCCGACCCACTGGGCCGTGTGGTGGGCCGAGAATGAACCCGTCTCAGACGGTGGGAACCCGCCGCGACCCATTAGGCTTTTCCGCATGACGGAACGTAGCACACCGGATCTTTTTGCGAGTCGAGTCCCCGTTCATTCGGCATTGGTTCAAAAATCGGTTACCACCAGCACCAACTCCGCAGGTCGACTTTCACCTTGGATGCTAGGAAATCGCGAGCAGATTCGCAAGTGGAAAATAGAAAATAGTTGGCAAGAAGTTTGCTAGAGGCGGGTTTTCGAGTGTTTCCGAAAGATGAACCGCAGGTTACGATCGTCTTCAGCCGGTGCGCCGGGTATCTTGCAAAACCTCGTCAAGCGCGCTTTCTAATTTGCTGGCGCGTCGCCGGGTTTCCGGCGAAGCTGGTTCCAGTCGCCGCTTCAGCAAGTGATATTCATCGGCAATATTTAGCGCCGCCAGCACCGCCAGGCGCACTGAATCCACCGTCGCTGTTTGTTCCGACACCGCGCGCATCTTGCCGTCCAGATACTCGGCAAGCTTCAGAATGTAGTCCGCGTCAGAGCCCCGCAGGTT
>DATFZT010000199.1:0-3450 GCA_035314185.1 Terriglobales bacterium | reverse complement strand
ACATCTCCAGCCTCGAATCTCTCTCGTGCTTCGGCGCGCACGCTGGTTCTGTGTCTCGCATTCCTCAGAATGCAATATGGTCGTGCGCTCCAGACTCTCCGATGCGCCGCCCCATGACCATTCTCTCTGCGACCCGCTCCTGAAACCCAAGCACTCTGACCGCAACGGCACACTCGTAAACGACCAACACCGGCTCATCCAGATACAAATCCCATAGTCCCCCGGGGCGGCTTCCTTCAAGTCGCTGTATCTGAAGCGCCCCTACACAGCGTCTCGACTCCCAACTCTTCGCTCGGGGGCGCTTCAGATACAGCCCTAAGACTTCCCGGTACTTAACCGCACGATTCCTAAGTGGACTACTTCCGCTAGCATGGAGCGCATCTAAAGACCCAGATGTCTTCAACGCGAGAATCCCTTGTGAAATCGGTAAGGCCACCCGGAAAAAAGGGGTTCTCGCTTGTTGTATGGATAGAGGCGCGTTGCGGAGGCTCCTGTGAGCGATGATTCCGTACCTCTGGCGCTACCGCTGCTACGGTTGTCAGCTGGCTCCGCGGAGGTCACGAACCTGTATCGCGAATTACGAAAACCGCTGCTGCGCTATCTTGTCTGCCTTGGACTTACGAGCGACGAAGCGCAGGATGTGGTGCAAGACGCGTTTGTCAGCCTGCAGCGCCATTTGTCGTCGGGCGGAGACCAGGAAAACATCCGTGGCTGGCTGTTTCGCGTTGTTCACAACCAGGCCCGAAATCGTCAGACGAGCTACGACCGGCGATTTGGCGAAGAGCTCGACGGGGGAATGGATTTCTTGGCGGATAGTGCGACGCCCGAGCAAATACTGCTGAGAAAAGAGAAGTTGCGCTGGGTCGCAGCTGCGATCCAACTACTTACGGAGTGTGAACGGGAGTGCCTGCTGCTAAGGGCGGGAGGACTGCGCTACCGCGAAATTGGAGAAGTCTTGGGAATAGCCACGTCCACGGTGGGAGACACGGTGGAGCGCGCGATGAGGAAACTAGCGGAGAAATGCAATGTGTGATGTTCAAGGAAAACTAATTGCCTGGCTTGACCGGGAACTGCCGACGGCCGAAGCCAGCGAAGTGGAGCGCCATATCGAACAGTGCAGGGAATGCCAGCGGTGGGTCGCCACCTATGGACACGTAAGTGAGACCTTCGATGCTTACTGCGATGCGGTGATGGTCGCGAAGGAGCCTCGCCGGGTTTCGCGTTGGGTGCCCGTGCTGGCGAGCAGCCTTGTGGCCGCGTCGATAATGCTCCTGGTACTTCTGCGAGGGCGCGTCGAGCCGGCCCCGGTTCTCGCGCCGACAGTGGCGACTGCTTCTGCGCCTGTTCCCGCGCCTTCCCTTTCGACAGTGCCTGGCCCACGCAAGCCGACGATGCATAGACGTCACGCGGCTCCCCGTTCTCACCGGAGGGCCACGGAAGTGCAGCCGATGGATACAGCAATCGAAATTGCGATCCCGGCGGAAGCCATGTTTCCACCCGGCGCCTTGCCGGAGGGGATCAATTTCATCGCCGAGCTTAGGATCGCTACGGATGGATCTGTCAAACAGGTTCGTCTGCGGCAGTAAATTCGTTTGAGGCAAAAGGAGAGTCAACCACCATGAAACGCGCATTGTTTCTAGTTCTAGCCGCCGCGTCTTGCGCCTTTTCGCAAGAGAAGGGAGACGTCATCTATCAAACGGCGGGTCAAGTGACCGTTGCCGGCGCATTCGAGAGAGCGTCAAGTCCTATCGTAGGCGCGCCGTATTCGGCGACGATCACGAACGAATCCGTCCAGACGCTGGCGGACGGCAATCGCATCGTGCAGACGAGCACGGGAAGCACGGCGCGCGATTCGCAGGGCCGCACGCGTCACGATACGGTGTTACCGGCGATTGGGAGTCTGTCGGCGGCCAATGCGCCGCATTTGGTTTTCATACACGACCCCGTCTCGGGGAGTACCTACACATTGAATCTGACGGAGAAGACCGCGCACAAAATGCCCTCGCTTCCACCTCTTTCCGCCAATGTCGGGGCCGTGGCCGTGGCGGGCGGCGGCGCTGCGGGTGACACTTTTACGATGAGAGTCTTCGACGGAAACGGGGCGCCGCCATTGCCTCCGCCTGACGCAACGCCGACGATCATAGCGGCTCCAGGCCCGGATGTATTCTTCGAGAAACACCTGATTACCGAGGGGCAGAGCCAAGCGAGTACCGAGGACCTTGGTTCTCGGACCATGGAAGGCGTCCTGGTGAAGGGCACACGAACGACACGCACGATACCGGCGGGTCAAATTGGGAATGAGCAGCCGATCACGATTGTTACCGAGGTGTGGACTTCGTCGGAACTCAAGACGGTGGTCTCCAGCAAACGGAGCGATCCGCGTATAGGGGAACAGACGTTCCGCCTGACGAATATCGTGCGGGCCGAGCCGAATCCGACCTTGTTCACTGTGCCCGCGGATTTCAAAATCGTGGATGCCCCGGCGCCGATCTTTTATCGAACGAAGCAATAGAGGCACCATTCGGTGCGCTAAAGCATGTAAAGCTCTTATGTTCGCACCGACCAACGGCCATTCGAGCGAATTCGGTGGAATCCAAGCAAGCTTTCCACCGTGCCGCTGCTAGCCGCGATACAACCACGTAGTCAACACGCAAAGATGCGTTGGGAACGTTTTAATTGGAGCAAGCGAGGATGATGGCGGAGTCGCAGTCGCAAATGGCGGGTGGCACGGTAGAGAGCCGTGACGAAAGGCACCTGTTTCCGATGCTGGGTGCGACGGCCGTTGTACTCCTGATTGCCGCGTGCAAGCTGGTGGTGTATTTGTACGCGGGACACAGATATGGGTACTTGGGTGACGAGTTGTACTTCCTGGACTGCAGCCGTCATCTCGGTTGGGGCTATGTCGATCAGCCGCCGCTGATCGCGATGATTGCCTGGGCGGTGCGGCATACGCTGGGTCAGTCGCTGCTCGCGATCCGATTTTTGCCGGCGCTCGCGGGGGCGGCGGAGGTTGTGCTAACCGCTTTGATTGCGCGCGAACTCGGTGGGAGGCGCTTCGCGCAGGTACTTGCGGCCATTACCACGCTTGCCGCGCCGGGGATTCTCGGGTCGCACAGCCTCTTCACGATGAATGCGTTCGAGCCGCTGTTCTGGATGACCTGCGCTTATCTCGTGATTCGCATCATCAAAACCGGAAATGAGAGGCTGTGGATTTGGTTCGGCGTGGTCGCGGGCATCGGTCTCGAGAACAAGTACTCGATGATGATCTTCGGCGCTGGGATTGTCCTCGGACTACTGCTTACGAACGAGCGGAAGCTGCTCGCGAATCGGTGGTTATGGATTGGCGGGGTGGTCGCGTTTGTGATTTTTGCGCCGAATCTCTGGTGGAATGTTCGGCACCACTTTCCATTTCTCGAATTGCAGGCCAACATTCGACGCAGCGGGCGGGAC
>DATFZT010000198.1:0-44416 GCA_035314185.1 Terriglobales bacterium | reverse complement strand
TGGTGGGCCGAGAATGAACCCGTCTCAGACGGTGGGAACCCGCCGCGACCCATTAGGCTTTTCCGCATGGCGGAACATAGCACACAGGATCTTTTTGCGAGTCGAGTCCCCGTTCATTCGGCATTGGTTCAAAAATCGGTTACCACCAGCACCAACTCCGTAGGTCGGCTTCCACCTTGGATGCTAGGAAATCGCGAAGAGATTCGCAAGAGGAAAATGCAAAATAGATGGCAGGAGGTTTGCTGACAGGTCCGTCAGCCTGTATTTGGAAGATGAACGCGAGGTTACCAACGATTATCCAAATTCCGTATCAGGGTATCGCTTGCGCGATACTGTAAGCCGCTCGAAATGGAAACCCCTTTAGGGGCAGGGCGTCCGCAACCACTCAGCCCGCGCGCCGGCCATCTTTTAGAACTTCGTCCAGCGCGGTTGCCAATTTGCTGGCCCGTTGCCGCGCGTCCGGCGAGGACGGCTCCAGCCGCCGCTTCAGCAGATGATATTCATCCGCGATGTTCAACGCTGCCAGTACGGCCAGCCGCACCGAATCGACCGTGGCCGTCTGTTCCGATACCGCACGCATCTTGCCGTCCACGTACTCGGCCAGCTTCAGAATGTAATCCGCGTCGGAGCCCCGCAGGTTGTAAACCTGGTCGAAGATTTCGACGCGAACACTGCCATTGCCACCGCCGTTAGCGGCAGTGGTGGACGGCGCGTCTTTGGCCGCAACGGGCTTGGTCAACGCATCCTTAGCCAGCGCATCCGTCGGAGGCTGTTTACTCGCAGTGGCCATGTCACTCCATTTGCCCGCATTACTCTGTCAGCTTGCCGCCTGCTCTTGCGTCAAGCTTTCCATCTGGCCCAGCATTTTTTCAACCCGGGCTCGGATGTCCTCGCGGTCCTTGCGCAGTTGCACGAGTTCGCGGCGCATGGACTCGTTTTCTTCTTCGCGCTCTTCGAGTTGCTCACGCAGCCGCTTCGTATCGCGCTCGGCCGTAGCTCGCGCTTCTTTGGCGGCCTTGTACAACTCAATGGTGCGGTAAACTTTGTCTTCCAGCGCCTGAAAATCTTCAGCCGGAACCTCGGTAGATACCTCTTCCGCCATCTTCACAGACATGGGCACCACTCGCTTTCGGAAAATATTGTCAGCGTTGAGGCGAAGTATAGCGCAGTTGGCTGTGGATTTTACGCTACTTTCGTGCCAGCTTTTCCAGCCGTCGCGCTGCCTCGTCCAGTGTCTCAGGCTTTTTGCAGAAGGCGAAACGTACCTGTTGGGATCCGTCCTTCGGATGCTTGTAGAAACTTGATCCCGGCACACACGCGATGCCGACGTCTTTCACCAGGTAAGCCGCGAACTCCACGTCATTCGCAAACCCGAACGCGCTGATGTCGGTCATCACGTAATACGCGCCCCGCGGACGATAACAGCGGAATCCAGCTTTCTCCAGCGCCGGAATCAGATGATCGCGGCGCGTGCGGTAGCGGTCGGCCAGTTCGCGGTAGTAGCTCGCAGGCAGACTCAACGCCGCCGCTCCAGCCTCCTGCAAGGGCGCGGGCGCGCCCACGGTCAGGAAGTCGTGCACTTTGCGGATCGCGTTTGTGATTGCGGGCGGCGCAACCGCCCAGCCCACGCGCCATCCCGTGACGCTGTAGCTTTTGGAGAGCCCGTTAATAGTGATGGTGCGTTCGCGCATGCCGTCGAGGCTCGCGAGAGAAATGTGCTCCGATCCATCGTAAAGAATGTGCTCGTAGATTTCGTCGGTAATAGCGAGCACGTTGTACTCGACTCACAGGTCGCTAATCAGTTCCAGTTCCTTCTGGCTGAACACCTTGCCGGTTGGGTTGTTTGGCGTGTTCACGATGATCGCCTTGGTGTGGTATTGACTGGTTTTATGTAGGAAAGCCTCGCGAAGTTCCTGTTCGTCGAACGTCCACTCGCCTCCCGCCTTTTGTGGGGGGCGCAAGCTGACAAACCGCGGCTTGGCTCCGCTCAGAACCGCGTCCGGCCCGTAATTCTCGTAGAAGGGCTCGAAGACCACCACTTCGTCGCCCTTGTTGCACACCGCCAGCAGCGTGGCGATCATCGCTTCAGTCGATCCGCAGCACACCACGATTTCTTTTTCCGGATCGACTTCGATCCCCTGATATTCCCGCATCTGCCGGGCGATGGCATTGCGCAGACTCTTCGCGCCCCAGGTGATGGCGTATTGATTCACATCGGCGGCGATGGCTTCCTGCGCGGCGCGCTTGATTTCGGCGGGTGCGGAGAAATCGGGAAACCCCTGCGCCAGGTTGACGGCGTCATATTGCATCGCCTGCCGAGTCATCTCGCGAATCACGGACTCGGTAAAATGCTCAACCTTGTCGGAGAGAAAGTGCTTGGGATGGGCCGAAACTGGGGTCATGGCAAGTAAGGCTAGCATAAGAGATGCTCACGTAGGGACAGCCGCCCTCGGCTGTCCAGCGGGCGACACTGTGGAAGAGCAACTGTGGAAGAGCGGCCCCTTAGGGCCGCGTAAGCCGCACGATCATGGTGGGCTTTAGCCCCGGTGGTTGGTGTTTTTCAGGCAAAGTGGTCAATCAGATTGACCATAGTATATTATAATGACCACTGGACTAGAGCCATGCAGGAAATCGCCATTTCGGAGTTCAAAGCCAAGTGCCTCGCTGTGCTGGAACAGGTTCGCGCCACGAAAAAGCCTATTCGGATCACCCGGTTTGGCAAGCCAGTGGCCGAGGTTGTTCCGCCGACGGCGGTGGTGGATCGCGAAGCTTGGATCGGGTCGATGAAGAACACGATGAGGATAACCGGCGACATCGTTTCTCCGGCAACCGATCAGGATGAGTGGGAGGTTTTGCGCGATTGAGATTCCTGCTCGACACGCATATCTGGTTATGGAGTTTGAGCGAGCCCAGGCGGATTGGGAGACGAGTTTTGGTTCAGCTCAAAGACCAGGAAAACGAACTTTGGCTCTCGCCTATGAGCACCTATGAGGCGTTAACGTTGCATTACAAAGGCAGATTCGAGATTGACGGGGACCTCTCGACATGGCTGGCGCGAGCGACCGCCGGAACCCGCGAGGCCCCGCTTACACACGAAATCGCGTTGGCCGCGAGGCGGCTCTCCATGCACCAGGACCCCGCCGATCGCATTCTCGCCGCGACCGCTGAGGTTCTGGACCTGACGCTGGTTACAGCCGACGAGCGATTGCTGGGATTGGGCACGATCCGCACCATGGCCAACCGCTGAGCACGGTATTTCAACAAGATTAGCTTGGGTTGGGCTGCACTCATTACGAGACCCAAGTTGAGGCGGTGCTTTCGACAATCCAGTTTCCGTCGATCTTCCGCATAAAGACGTACTTGCCCTCACCACACAAACCACAAACGTGTTCGGTATAGAAGAACGCTTCTGTTAAGTCGCGATTGAAGGCTACGCGTGAAAACGTTAAGTAGCCGTAGCTGTGTGGGAATCGCCGCATGAATTTGTCCGTTGGATAAAGATTCATCTCTCGCTCCGTCGGAAATTCATATTTTGCAGTGAGGTGAAACCGGCTTTCCAACTGCTCGTCGCAGAGATTGGCGATGAAGAACTCAAACAGAACATAACGTCGAAGTTGCGGAATTGCCGCTTTCGCGCGGCCCAATGATCCGAGGAGAAAACTGTATTGATTCAACTTGCTTGTGGTGATGAACTGGTTTGAGATAATTGTGTTTCTGTGTATCACAATGAGTCCGTTTGGGCTGCCCAAATCGTGAGAGTCTCCGGTGAGGTTGGGCTCGATATACGCCGAATAAACGATGTACTGCTCGGAGTCGGCCCGTTCTGCGTTTGGACGGAGTACCAGGTGCGCCAGTAGGAGGACGGCCACCATAGCACCTACTCCAATCATTGCCCAGCGCGTTAGTCGCTTCAAGCGCTTCACATTGGTAATAGACACCGGGAAAGCAATTCTAGGTCGAGGTCTCAACTACACCACGATCCAAAGGAAGATTTGCGAGCAGTTAGTCCTAGGCCCTCTGCACTCCGCCGAGCCCTTCCAGCGCCTTCACAATCTGCTCTGCCCACTGCGCAACCTCATCGTCGCGCAGGGTGCGCTCGCTGGACTGGAATCTGGCTCGCATCAGAATCGAGTACTTGCCCGCGCCCACTTTTTCGCCGCGGAAGATTTCTACCGGAACGAAACTGCGCAGTTCGCCGATGCCTAATCCAGTAACGCTCTGGCGAATTTTGTCGAACTCCACGCCATCGGCAAACGTGAATGAGAAGTCGCGCTCGACCGCGGGGAAGCGCGGTGGCGCTTCATAGTGAGGGTGGCGCAGATCGTGCCGGTAGAGGCGGTCTAGATAGATTTCTGCCACAAAAACATCCTGCCGCAGTTTGCGCGCCGCGGCCATTTCGGGATGAATCTGGCCAAACTGCGCGACGGTAGCGCCATCCAGCACGGCGCGAGCGGAACGTCCGGGATGATAATAGTCGGCCGTGTGGGCATCGTAGTAGAGCGTCCAATGGCTGAAAGGAGCGAGCAAGCTCTCGACATCGCCCTTCAGGTCAAAGAACGAAAATGGACGCGCCGCCGCTCCCGGAGCGAGTCCGCGCACTACGTCTGCATCCGCGGTGCCCGTCGCGTCCCCGGTCACACCCACGGAGATACGCTTCAGCTCCAGCGGCTTTCCCGGCGACGATGCATCGGGTCCCGACGCTTCAAACACATTTCCAGCCTCGAACAGGCGAACATTGTCGCTGCCGCGATTCAGGTTGTAAGCCAGCATGTTGAGCATGCCCGGAACCATCGAGGTGCGCATCACCGAAGCCTCGTCGCTCAGCGGGTTCGCGAGGTCGAGTTCGGCGGCGGTCGAAAAGCGCCTGGCATCTTCTTTTGAAATAAATGTGAGCGAAATAGCTTCGTTGTACCCGAGCGCCAAGAGCGATGAGCGCATCCTCGCATCCTGGTGCGCGTCAGGCAGGTCTCGAACTTTGCCGCTGTAGCTGGGAAGCGTGTTCGCGAACTTGTCGTAGCCGTGCAGCCGCGCCAGCTCTTCGATGATGTCGATCTCGCGCTCGACATCAAGCCGCCAGCTGGGGATGTGGACGAGGTAAGTATCTTCGCCGCCGGGAAGGACCGTGAAACCAAGACGAGTCAGAATGCGGTTGATTTCAAGCGCGCTGAGTTTTTCGCCGAGGATTCGGTGCACTTCGCGCAGGTCGAGCTCCACCGGAGCAAGATCAAGCTTGCGGGCGATCACGTCGATCACATCGCCGATAAGCGTGCCGCCGCCGGATTCGCCACAAGATGAAAGAATGAGCTCGGCGACGCGGTCGGTCGAAACGACCGTCGATTCAAAATCGGCGCCGCGCTCAAAACGGTGCGAAGCGTCGGTGTGAATGCCGTGCCGTTTCGACATACGACGCACGGTGACCGGGTCCCACCACGCGGATTCGATCAGGATGTTCTTCGTCTTCTCGGTGATCATGGTGTCGAAGCCGCCCATTACACCGGCCAGCCCCACGGGTTTTTTCGCATCGGCAACAACCAGATCGTCGGTTGTGAGCTTGCGCTCCACGCCATCCAGCGTCTTCAGCGTTTCGCCGTCGGCAGCTTTGCGTATGACCAGCCTGCCGCCTTCGAGCAGATCGAGATCGAACACGTGCGTCGGTTTGCCACTCTCCCACAAAACGTAGTTGGTAGCATCCACGGCGTTGCTGATGGGCCGTTGATCGAGCAACTGCAGGCGGCTCGCAATGTTTGGGAGCGAGGGCCTGATGGTGACGTCGCGAATTTCGCGCGCCGTGAAGCGCGGACACAGCCCCGGCTCCTGAATGTCGATGGTGACCTCGGACTTGCCTTGCGACGGCGGCAGCTTCGGCGCGATCGGTTTGAGCGGCAGATCGTAAAGCGCCGAAATCTCTCGAGCCACGCCGTAATGGTTCATGGCATCGGGACGGTTGGTGGTGATGTCAAAATCGAGCACAGTCTGTTCGGGATCAACATCGCCATTTTCCGTGACGTCGACGCTGAAACTTTCGACGGCGAGTCCGGCCATGGTCAATCTTTCGACAATCTTGTCAAGGCTCTTCAGATTGCTGAAGTCCGGCAGATCGACAAAATCTCCTATCCACCCCAGGGAGAGCTTCATAGAAACTGCTCCAAGAACCGCACATCGCCCTGGAAGAACAGCTGAATATCATCCACGCCGTACTTCAGAATCGCAATTCGTTCCACACCCATGCCGAAGGCAAAGCCAGAAACTTTTGCCGGATCGTAATCTACGAAGCCGTACACATTCGGATCGACCATGCCGCAGCCCAGCAGCTCAATCCATCCGCTGGCCTTGCAGTTCCGACAGGGAGCGCCATCGCGCACGCCCTTGCCATCGCAGAAAATGCAACTGATCTGCACGTCGGCGCTGGGCTCGGTAAACGGGAAGAACGACGGATAGAAGCGCGTCTTCACGCTCGATCCGAACATGGCTTTCATGGCGTGGTCGAGCGTGCCTTTCAAGTCGCAGAACGTGATGTTGGTGTCGACCGCCAGACCTTCGATCTGGTGAAAGATGGGTGAGTGCGTCGCATCGAGCGCGTCGTTGCGGTGAACTTTGCCCGGACACACGACGCGCACCGGCGGCTTCGTCTTTTGCATGGTGCGAATCTGCACCGGCGAGGTGTGCGTGCGCAGCAGCAGGCGATCGCGCAGCGGCTTCGATTCCTGTCCGGCGATGAACAACGTGTCCTGGGTGTCACGTGCCGGGTGATTCGGTGGAAAATTCAGCGCCTCAAAATTATAGAAGTCGGTTTCGATCTCCGGACCTACTTCGACCGAGTAGCCCAGATTGCGGAATACGCCAATCATCTCGTTCATCGTCTTGATGACGGGATGCTCCGCGCCGATGGGGCGGCGAATGCCAGGCAGCGTGATGTCGACGCCTTCGGCCTTGCTGAAAGCCTCGTCGATGGTGAGGGGCTGCCCCGTTCGCTCAGCCCACTCCATAAAGGCTTTTGGCAGTGCAATCCGCTCGCTAATCTCCGGAGGCTTCTCTTCCACGATTGGGGGGGCCTCGGCTGGGTCGGAATCGGCGCCGACGGGGCTGGGAACATCGGGAGGGGTGACCTGCAGACTCTCCGATTTGTCGCTGCGCGGGAGAGGGGCGTCCTGCACTTTCGCGCGTCCTACAGATCGGCCTTTGAACAGCGCTCCGCTCAATAGGCGGGCATACGTCCCATTCACCGCCTGCTCGACTTTCGGCTTGAGTTCGTTGACGCGCTGCCCGACGTCGCGCTTCTTCGCTGCGGGCGCGGCTTTCAGCCACAGATCATTGATTTGGGTGAAAATGCCGTTCTTGCGTGCTATCCAGCGATCACGAAATGCCTTCCAGTCATTCTCGGAACCGACCGCTGCCGATTCTTGCTCCAGCGCAGCGAGAAGCTCGCGCACTGCGTCGTCGAGCGCGGTCGCCGAGAAGTCGGTCAGTTGGGGGACGGTATAGGGCATCGTTCGAGCAATACCTTACTTTCGAACATTACTCAATAACGATTGTGATCCCGAGCGGGGCTAGGGATCTCTACTCGTGCGAAAAAGTGTGGCGGGAGTAGTGGTCCTTACGCTTTGCTGAGGATGACAGGATTAAATGGAGACTGAAAACTAACTGCTACGCGGCGGCTGCGTGCGCCTTCTTCGCCTGCGCCGCCAGACTGCCAAATCCCGCCGGATCGTTCACCGCCAAATCCGCCAGAATTTTGCGGTCCAGTTCCACGCCGGCCTTCTTCAGTCCGCTGATGAACTGGTTGTAATTCAGTCCGTTCAGGCGGGCGGCGGCGCCGATACGCACGATCCAGATCGACCGGTACTGGCGCTTCTTCTGCTTGCGGCCGGAGTAGGCAAACTTCAGCCCGCGCTCGACGGCTTCTTTTGCCGAGCGGTAAAGTTTGGACTTAGTTAGGAAGTATCCACTGGCGCGCTCAAGAATCTTCTTGCGCTTGGCGCGGCGTTTGGTTCCGCGTTTTACACGAGGCATTGCGGTTCTCCTTTTTTATTTCGTATGGCGGCTGGAGGTAAGGAGGCTTCTACCCTACGGGATTTCTGAAGCCCGACCTCTTCACGCGCCGCTGCGGTACGTTTCGCTCCGCAGACTTGGTTGCATACTCGTTAAGGACGGGCAGCCTGCCCTGAGCTTGCTGCAGGGCCCGTCGCTCCATTCCCGTTTAGTACGGGATCATGCGCATCACTTTTTTGAAGTCTGCGTCGCTTACCAGCACAGCACTACCCAGATGTTTCTTGCGTTTCTTGGACTTGGAGGTCAGGATGTGGCGGAGGTTCGCCTTGTGCCGCTTGATCTTTCCCGTCCCGGTTTTTTTGAAACGCTTGGCAGCGCCCTTGTGTGTTTTTAGTTTAGGCATAAATAGCTCTCAGCTTTCAGTTGTCAGCTCTCAGTTACATCGTCAGCAGCGCAACATCCACCTGCTTCTTACCCAGCGATCGCACCATGAGATTTTACTGATGGCTGAAAGCTGACAGCTGATAGCTGCTCTACGCTGTCTGCGCGCCGCCTCGCGACGCGGGAGGTGGTGCGGACTTTGGAGGAGCCGGCTTTTCTTTCGCTCCGCCTTCCTTCTTATTGGGCGCCAGGATCAGGTGCAGCGTATTGCCTTCCTGCCGTGGACGGAACTCCACCAACCCTCTCTGGTCGACGTCCTTAATCAGACGTTCCAGAATCTGCCGGCCCAGGCTCTGCCGCGTCATCTCGCGTCCCCGGAAGAAGATGGTCGCTTTCACCTTGTCTCCATCGTCGAGAAAGCGCAACACATGATTCTTTTTGGTTTCGTAGTCGTGATCGTCCACGTTGATACGAAACTTCACTTCTTTGACCGTAATGGTCTTCTGTTTCTTCTTGGCTTCGCGCTCGCGCTTTTCGTTCTGGTACAGGAATTTCCCATAGTCCATGATGCGGCAAACCGGAGGTTGCGCGGTTGGGGAAATCTCCACCAAGTCGAGGTTTCTTTCGCGGGCCATTTTGAGCGCCTCGAAGGGAGGCATCACGCCAATCTGTTCCCCTTCGTCGCCGATCACGCGAATTTCTCGTGCCCGGATACGCTCGTTCATGCGGATAAAGCGTTTGTCGATACTGTCCTCCGTCTACTGATGACGCACAGAAAAGATGCTTAAAAAGTATAGCATGGGGCTGCCCGGAACTTCGTCAACCCGCCCTCTTCCGCCTTGACCGAACCCGCCGAAAGCCGCTAGCATTGCCGGATTGCACGGCCTGTGGTTCTCACTGAGCCGTGCTGGCACCCGCTGAGGTTCACCGCTTCCGGAGGTTCTGACTATGCGCCGCTACGCTTCTATTCTTCTCGTGACTTCTGTTGTTCTGTTTTCCGGTGTGACTTTTGCCGGTCCCTTGCAGGCTCCCGCCGACGGTCCCAAGTCCGTGCTCACCGGCCCGATTGACGAGTCCCAGTTGGTCACGCTCACCGGGAACACAACTCCTGCGGCACTGCGCACCCAGAACGATCGCGGCCCCGTCGCCGACAACCTGATCTTCGATCATTTGCTGCTCACGCTGAAGCCCGCACCGGAAACGGAAACGCGCCTCGAAAAACTGATTGACGAAATGCACCATCAGGATTCGGCTGAATACCATCACTGGTTGACTCCGCGACAATTAGGCGAGCGTTTCGGGCTTGCTCCGCAAGATCGGGATACCATCCAGCGCTGGCTCGAATCACACGGCTTTTCCATCAATCGCGTCTACCAGAATGGTTTGGTCATCGATTTCGCCGGAACCGCCGCGCAAATTCGCGAGACGTTCCACACCGATATTCACAATCTGGTTTTACCGAACGGCGAAAAGCACATCGCCAACATGCGCGATCCGCAGATCCCCGCAGCGCTCGGCCCTGCCATCGAGGGCGTCGCTTCACTCCACGATTTTTTCCCCAAGTCGCGGGCTATGCAGCTCGGTCCCGTCTCCTATGACATGGTTACACATGAGTGGCATCCGCACTTCAACGTCAAAATTCAGGGGCAAACCTTCCATACCGTCAGCCCCTACGACTTCGCGACTATCTACAATCTGTTGCCGCTCTGGCAGCGTGGATTCACCGGCAAAGGCGTCACCATTGCGCTGGTTGAGGATTCCAACCTCCTCCATGCATCCGATTGGAACTCCTTCCGCGACGTATTCGGTCTGAAGGATTTTAAGGACGGCAACTTCAAGCAGATTTATCCCAACTGCACCAACCCGGGTCAAAACGGCGACGAGATCGAGGCCGCCCTCGATGTGGAGTGGGCAAGCGCGAGCGCTCCCGACGCCAACATCGAGCTGTCCGCGTGCGCTAATTCTAAAACCGTCTCCGGCCTCGACCTCGCCATCCTCAATCTCCTCGATCTCGAGCCGCCAGACATCATCTCCGACAGTTATGGCCTATGCGAGACCATCACCGGCCAGACCGAAATCGCGCTCGAGAATCGCGAAGCGCAAATTGCCACCGCTCTGGGCACGACTTTCTTTATTGCGCAGGGAGACACCGGAGCCGACGAGTGTTCTCCTGTGGAGGGCTTCACTTCCCACCTTGGCATCAACAGCGGCGACAATACGGCCTCCGCTTACGCCGTCGATCTGGGCGGCACCGACTTCATGGCTCAGTACAACGCTGATGTCAACGGCATCCCCGTCAGCGATTACTGGAGCGCCACCAACGATCCCGAGACGAAGGCTTCGGCGCTGTCGTATATTCCGGAGATTCCCTGGAATGACGGCTGTACCAGCCAACTCATCTACAGCGATCCTGTAAACGGCGGTTACACGCAATCCTACGGTCCCGCGGGATTCTGCAATACGAAACTCGGCAGGGAATTTAAATTTTCAGTGAGTGGCAGCGGCGGACCCAGCACTTGCTTCACGGGCAAGCCGTCTATCCCCGGAGTGGTCAGCGGAACCTGTCAGGGCAATCCTAAGCCTGTGTGGCAAACCGGTGTCCCTGGAATTCCCGACGATGGTTTGCGCGACCAGCCCGATCTTTCGCTCTTCGCTGCGAACGGGGTGTGGGGAAGCTTCCTGGTCGAGTGCATGTCAGATCCGAACCAGTTTGGTGCGCCTTGTACCGCCAAGAACGACGCGCTGCTCGAGGGCGGTGGGGGCACATCCTTTGCTTCGCCGGCGATGGCTGGCATTCAGGCCTTGATCGATCAGAAATATGGCAGGCAGGGAAATGCCAACTACGTGTATTACGCGCTAGCGGCAACCCAGTTTGCCAAGCAAGGAACGAAAGCTTGCGACGCCAGTCGGACCACCGGCAAGCTGCCTGCTGCTTCCTGCATCTTTAATGATGTCACGCGTGGCGACATGGATATCCCCTGCGGCCAAAACGGGAAGGGCAACTCATACGATTGCTACGAGGACGGCATCAAGATCATCGGAGAGCTTTCGACGTCCGCGTCGGCCAGCGAACCGGCTTACCCAGCTACAGTCGGCTACGATCTCGCTACCGGACTCGGCTCAGTGAATGCCACCAGGCTCTTCGATGCCTGGCCTCATGGCAAGTAATAAAGTAGAGACAGCCGCCCTCGGCTGTCCGGGCGAGCGCAGCTCGCCATGTTTTTCGCTGGTCCATCGTCGCATTTCAAGAACTGGCGGCGCTTCGCGCCGCCGGACAGCCGAGGGCGGCTGTCCCTACGCAAAGGAAAGAACCAGAATTCCTGCCTGCTGACCGCCATACGCCGGGCGGGCAGCCAAACTTCACGCCCGCCTAGCGCCCGCCCGTGACGTCCAGAATCGCTCCGGTCACATACGATGCTTCGTTCGAAAGCAGCCATAGGATTGCCCCGGCGACTTCTTCCGGTTGGCCGCCGCGCTGCATGGGCACCGAGGTCTTAACGCGCTCGATTCGGTTTGGCTCCCCTCCTTTGGCGTGCAAATCGGTGTAGATAAACCCCGGCCGAACTGCATTCACGCGGATGCCTTCTTCCGCGACTTCTTTCGCCAAACCGATGGTCAACGTATCGATGGCGCCCTTGCTTGCCGCATACTCGATGTACTCGCCGGGCGAACCCACCCGCGCTGCACCCGAAGAGACGTTGACGATCGCTCCTCCCCGGCCGCCATAGCGCGTGGACATTCGCCGCACGGCTTCGCGGCAGCACAGAAAAGTTCCGGTGACGTTGATCGCAAAGATGCGGTTGATGCGCGCTGCGTCCATGGAGTCGAGCCGAATCTGGCGCTCGACGGTAGCGGCGTTATTCACCAAACTGGAGAGCGGGCCCAGTTCACGGTCGACCGTCTCGAAGAGGCGCACCACGTCAGGCTCGGAACTGATGTCGGCCTGCACGGCTAGGGCGCGTCCGTTTTCTTGCTGGATGGCGCGGACGACCTCCGCGGCTTTCGCCTGCTCGCCTAGATAATTGACGCAGACCGCGAAACCTCGCCGGGCGGCGAGCAGCGCAGTGGCCGCGCCGATGCCTCGGCTGGCTCCGGTCACGATCAGAACGGGCGAGGCTGCGCGAGCGGACTCCTGCGCTCCCGATTGCACTTTCGATCGCAATTTCGACTGCACTCTCGCTTTAATTTTGCGCGGGGCGGCCATCAAGCGACAGCGACCTTCGGAGTGCGCAGCCGCCGGTAGAGCCGCAGATAGTCGTCCACCATCCGTCGCGCGGTGAAGTGCTCGCGGGCCCGATTGTAGGCTCGTGTCCCGTAGAGACGCGTCAGTTCGCGGTCCGCCTCCAGTTGCGCGAGCACTTCGCTGAGGCTATCGGCGTTATTGCGCTCGAAGTACAAAGCCGCGTCGCCCCATAGTTCGCGATACACTTCGATGTCATTGGCCACGATCGCACAACGCGAGAACGCCGCCTCGATCGACGCCAGTCCGGTAGGCTCGTAGCGCGAGGTCGCCGCAAAAATCGTCGACTTGCTGTAGAGCGAGCGCAGCTGCGATTCAGTCTGCGCTCCCTTCACCGAAATCTCATGATCGTCGGTGGAGACGCGCACATCGGCGCGGATCGGCACCGGCGGCGCGGGAATTGGATTGTCCGCTCCCACGATGCAGACCGGCAACGCGTGCTTGTGCTGGGTGAGCAACGCCACCTGCTTTCCCGTATCCCACAGACGCCCGATCGCCAGCACCGATTCTTCCTTGGTCACAAACGGATTGAAGTAGATGGGATTGCGTCCGGGTGGAATGATGTACCCCTCGAATTCGTTGTCGTTATTGTTGCCGAACGCCTCGCGCAGCATTTTTTCCATCCAGCGCGAAGTGGTGACCACGGCCTCGGCCCGCTTCAAGCCCGCGACGATCGTCTGGCGATACCACTTCAGCCATGCCGACTCGGCGGGCTCGTGCCCGTGGATGCTCAACCACCAGGTGACCACATCGCCGTGCGCGACCACTACGCGCGGAGTCGGAACCGGCAGCGCTCCAAAGCTGAGCTGATTCAAATGCAGAAAATCAGGACGCGTGTCGCGAACGATCGCGCACAGATAATCCTGGGCCGCGTGGAAGTCCTGCACACCTTCCTGCATCCAGTCGAGACGAAACGCGGTGGGATGATATTCGAGGCCGTGGAGCCCATCCATCCAAGCGGTCTGATGAGGAAGAGGAATTTCTCCAAAGCTGACAAGCGTGACTTGCGCGCCGTGGGTCACCAGACCCGAAACCAGTTCGCGCGAGTACGTCCAAACTCCGCTGAACGTGTCAGCCGTCACCAGTACGCGCACAGAACCCCCGGGGAATCGAGGGCTGGGAAATACCCTCGGGCCTTGCTTGCGTCTAGTTTAGGGTGGAAGGCAGTGCCGAGGGAAGAGTTTTCTTGGGATTTCTGCAGCCTAAGCCCGTCTCGATCTAGTCCGGGCTAACGAGCAAATGCCACTCTATCCGGCGTGTCAACCTGAGCGGGGCCGGGACTCCATGAAGTGAAGCCCCGGCGGAGTCGAAGGACCCCTGCACCCTGGGCGCCTAGCAAGGACGCATCAGGGAGTTCTCCCCATGGTCTCGGCGTCACTTCCCCGCAAGAAAGTCAATCAACTCTTCTCGCGTAAACCCCGCCTCTCGCAGCAACGACATCAGAGTCCCCTTCGGCAAGTCGCGATTGTGCTGAGGCACCACGGCGCCGGCGCGAGACAGGATTGTAAAAAATGAAGTGGCTGCCCGACGTATGATCTAAAATAAAACCGCTCTTTTCAAGCAACTGAATTACTCGACGGGGCCTAACGGCAGGAAGTTTTGACATACGCCTCTTCCGTTATACCAACTCAAGCCGAGCGATAACCAGTGGTAACCGCAGACAACTGGTGGAAAAGAGTGGAAAACAGATCAGCGTCGCACCCTACGTGGGCGGTTTAGCGGGAGTACTCCAAATCCAAGGAGGCAACCAAAGTGTTGTCATCAGTAGGGATGGGGTCGTTGTGCTTACGGAGGCTCGCGATATAGCCCGAGATCGCATCTTTGACCATCTCTCGCGCTTCATCCACAGTTTTTCCATAGGTGACGCAGCCCGGTAGAGCCGGGACGAGTGCAGTGTAGCCGCCCTCCGGTTCGGGTCGAAGCATGATGTTGTAGTGGTAGCGCACCTTGGCCATTGGAACCAATACTATCGTGGTGGGAAAGCTGGGTCAAACACACGCGAAATACTTCAGCCTAAGGCCGGAGCACTCATTTCCGCACGCCCTGTCCCACCGCCGCGAGGCCCCCGTGCTCTTCCTCGGCGCGATGGCGATACGTTATATCCGTGCGCATCGCGACGTACTGGCGCGGTCTGCCGTTCGCCCCCATAAAAGGGACGATGGTGGTGTCTACCCAGTAGATCGATCCGTCTTTAGCCCGGTTCTTGATTTCGCCGTGCCAAACCTTCCCGTTGGCAATTGCGCGGTACATCTGCCGAAAAAAATCCCTGGAGTGGTAGCCGCAATTCAGGACGCGATGATTCTTGCCGATCAATTCGTCCTTGGAATACTTACTGATCGCGCAGAATTTCTCGTTGACATAAGTAATCGTGCCCTCTAGGTCGGTGACCGCGACGATGGCGTGCTGATCGAGAGCGAATTTCTGGTCGGCAAGCTCCTTGATCGCAACGTCGCGCGTAGCGAGGCTTTCTTTGAGCGCCGCGTCGACCCTCTCGATCTCCTCAATTTCCTTTTCCCGCAGGTGGATTTGTTCGGGCAGCGAAACGAGCTTCGGAACCAATGGGATCAGCATCGCCGCGGTCAATACCGAAATCGCCGCCGTGATCGCCTTGATAACGCCCGCCAGCAGGTAGTTGCCGTGCCAGACGTTCCAGATTTCCATCAGATGAGTTGTGCCACAAGCCAGGATGAAGCCCCCGAACATCCAGAGGATGCCGCTGAAGGGGAAATCCCGATTCTTGCGTATGAAATAGATAGCGACCATGGGAATGCAGTAATACGCCAGCGCGATCAGGCCATCGGAGATCACGTGCAGCCACAGGATTCGCGGATTCCATAGGTAGCAGAAACCGTGCGGCATGAAATCAGAGGAAAGCACTTGTTTAAACAAGTCCATGAGGCCGGCATAACCTCTCTGGGGAGTTATCGGCAAGGCCGTTGGTTGTTATTAGTAACGCGGCACGTTACTTAGGGTCGTGGCAAACTAATACGCAAGCGCGCGATAAGTCAGACAGCACAGGGAAGTGGGCCCTGCGGCAGTAACCCGAGCTTTTCCGCGGGGCATGCCCTTCCAATAGCGATTTACCAGATATCTGTCTCGCGGCATCCCACTCATCGCCAAGAACAAAAGAACGCGATGAGTGGGGCACCCATGCCTCTCTCTTCAGGTTGAGTCGGCCCACCGGGTCATCTCACGCTGATCTGCGCGCTGATCCTTCATCGTTAACACTTTTGGTCGCACCAATATCCGCATGGTCCACAGGAGATCGTCGAGGGAGGTTCCAAAACCGAAGTGAGCATCCACGAACGCCAGTTCCGTGGACGGCAGAGTCGTGCGGCCAGAGAGCAGAACCACGGGAACATCCGGGACCAGGTACTTGATCTCCTGGGCCAACTTTGAACCCGACATCGCGGGCATTTCGTAGTCGAGAAGCGCCAGATCAAAGTAGGTTCGCTGGCAAAGCGCGAGCGCCTCGATAGGGTCATTTCTCGTGATCACTCGGAATCCGCAGGCTTCAAGAACACTGGTGAGCAATCGGCTGGATTTGGGATTGTCGTCTACGTAAAACACGGTCGTTCGGTTCTCCATTACAAACCTCCGTTCCTTTGCTGAAGAACGCAGGCCCGTCGCTGGCCTTGCGAATACTTTGGGCAAAGATTTGTAAATGTTTGAGATGGATTCAGAGGACTGGGAACCGGCGGCGAAACTCTAATTTCGAGAATCCAGCGTCTGAAGGCGCGTTGATGCCGATGCATTTGCGGCATGCGTGAACAGGCTGCGGAAAGAGTTTCCGCGCACTCTCCCCTCAGCGGCTAAAAGCCGACTGAGATTGAGTGTCTGGACCGCAGCGGTAAACCGCTGCGCCACCCAAAATCAAATGCGACATCGACTTTTTCCGCATCGTGCAAGGCGGGGACGTTTAGACGTGTGCAATCCGCTCGGCCTCTTCGGTTACGCCGGTGGTCTCTAATTGCTTCCAGAGCTTTTTTACCAGTTCGTGAATCGCGCGGAGCCTTTCGGCGGTCATCGCCGGCAGGCCGGTGGTTTCGAGAGCCAGTTCAATCGACAGCAGGAGCGCCGTAACCGTGCCATTCAGTTCACATTGGAGCCTGCCGATCGCGGCTTGGCGGGCCCTGGCTTGCTCATGCTGGCGGCGCTGCAGGGCCTCCCGCACCTCCCGCACCAGACGGTCCATGGCGCTGATCGCCAGATTGACCTGCACGGAGATGGCACCGCCCAGATGCTCAAGCATGGTCGCGGCTTCGCTCGGTTGGGCTTCGAGCAGATACTGATCGAGCACTACCGCCAGGTAACATTCCACCCGCAACAATGTGGTGGCACGAGCCAGAGTTTCCGCAACCACGACCTCCTCGCCGGTCGCCGCATGTAGCGCCCGGACGCACTCGGATGCCCGCTCGCTCGGCGTCACCAGAAGGATCATGCCGAATCATTGGCAACTACCTGGCCGTTTGTCTTTTTCTGAAAATAAATGAGTTACGCGCTTGGGCTTCGGCTGAACTCCCGTTCTGGCACCCGCGCCTGGTGCTGCAGGTTGGTTTTGGGACGGGGGATTTGTAATTGGCAATTTGTAATTTGTAATTGTGACGCGGAGCCGCGCGCTTTTCGATTACCAATTAACAATTACCAATCACGAATCACAAATTCACCGACTCGTATTCTTTGAGCTTGCGATACAAGGTGGTCTTGCCGATTCCCAACAGTCGGGCGGCCAGCATCTTGTCTCCGTTCACTTGCGTGAGCGCATTCAGGATGGTTTGTTTCTCCAGTTTCGCCATGGGCACGATGCCATTGGCCGGATGGGTCATGGCCATCAAGTCGCTGGGCGCGCTGTAGATATAGGTGGGAAGATCGCGCAGCTGGATTTCGTTCGCGCTGCTGATAGCGCACGCCCGCTCCAGCGCGTTCTCCAACTCTCTGACGTTGCCCGGCCAGTCGTAATTCAGCAGCGCTTTGATGGCCTCGTCCGATATCGTCTTTTCGATGCCTGCATCGCGCCCGATGCGCTCGAGGACATGCGCGACCAGCAGCGGGATGTCTTGCCGGCGGTCGCGCAACGCGGGAAGCCGCAGCGTCAACACGTTGAGCCGGGAAAAAAGATCGCGGCGGAACGTGCCCTCAGTCACGGCGCGTTCCAGGTCGCGATTGGTGGCGGCTAGAATTCTCACGTTGATGGGGACGCGCTTCACGCTGCCGACTGGACGAATCTCTTTCTCTTGAATCGCGCGCAACAGCTTCGCCTGCAAGTCGACGGTCAACTCGCCAATCTCGTCGAGAAATACGGTGCCGCCGTCGGCGATGGCGAGCAGTCCGTCCTTCGGATTGGTGGCGCCGGTGAAGGCGCCGCGCACGTGGCCGAACAGTTCGCTTTCGATCAAGGTCGGAACCAGCGAGCCGCAGTCGACGGGAATGAACGGCTTGTTGCGGTAAAGGCCGGCGAAGTGGATGGACTTCGCGACCAGTTCCTTGCCCGTGCCGCTCTCACCCAGAATCAGCACGGGATGCACGCTCTGGCCGGCTTTGGCGATGATGCGGTAGAGCTTCTCCATCTCCGGCGCGCGGCCGATGAGGTTGCCGAAGCCTTGCCGCGACTTGATGGTTTCGCGCAGCGCGCGGCTCTCCGTCTTCAGGCGCAGATGCCCTGCCACGCGCTCCAGCAGAAGACGGAGTTCTTCCATGCTGAAGGGTTTGGTGACGTAGTCGTAGGCGCCGTCCTTCATCGCCTGTACGGCCGACTGCACCGTGCCGCAGCCGGTGACCACGATGACCAGCGCGTCAGCGCGATGCTTCTTGATGGCATGCAGTGCTTCCAGGCCGCCTGCGCTGGGCATGCGCAAGTCGAGGAGCACGGCGTCGGTGCTCGAGCTGTCGAGCAGGCGGTAGGCCTGTTCGGGGGACTCTGCCACCTGGGTGTTGAATCCAAGCGCCTGCACCACCTCGCGGCAGGAGTCGCGGATGGCGCGGTCATCGTCCACGATCAGAAGGTTCAGAAAATTCGCTCCCTCAATTTGCAGGGGATGGTTCTGAGTCTGAGTATGGCTGTGATTGAGGACGGCAGCGTTTGAGGCTGTGAACATTACGAATCTCCCTGTGCGTTACGATTGCAGTACTTCAACCACACGTTCGATCAGAGTTCTTCCGGAGAATGGTTTGCGAATCAGGGCAACCGCGCCGGCTGCGGATCCGACGGGCGCGTCCTGGTAGCCGGAAATCAATAGAACTTTCAGGTCCGGCTTCTGCCGCAGCAAGGTTTCTGCGAGCTCATGGCCGTTCATCCCCGGCATTCTGCAATCGGCGATCAGCAGGTCGGCGGCGCTGGAATCTTCGGCGAAGACTTTCAGCGCTTCCTGGCCATTGGAGGCAGAGGATCCGGTAACCGGCATCCAGCAGGAAGCGCTGCATGGATTTGCGGGCGGCGGGATGGTCATCTACCAGTAAGATCGTCTTACCGACGATTTCAGGAACGGCCCCACTCGCGAACAGCTGCGCCAGGAGCGGGCTTGCCGGACTCGATGACACCTCGGCCGCCCGCACCGCAGTCGAAAGCTGCTTGATCGAGGACTCTCCGGCCGAAGACTCGATCGCCGGAAAAAACACTTCGATCGAGGTGCCGCGTCCCAGTTCGCTCTCCACCTGGATGCTTCCGCCGGCTTCACTGACGATGCGCTCGACCGTCGCCAGACCCAGGCCGGTTCCTTCTCCTGGATTCTTGGTGGTGAAGAAGGGCTCGAAGAGGCGGGCGCGAGTTTCCGCATCCATGCCGCAGCCGTTGTCTTTCACGGCGAGCGAAATGGCGCGGCGGGGAAGCCGGGGCGCAGCGTCTCCGGGAGTTGCCGCGCCGGGAAATTCCGTAGCCCGCGTGCTCAAACTGATCTTTCCGCCGAGGGGCATGGCATCGCGCGCGTTCAGCACCAGGTTCAACAGGATTTGCCGCAACTGGGCCGGATCGGCGAGCACACGTCCGGGGCCGGCGCCGGGGCAAGGGTCGAGAGCGTCGTCGAGCCTTAGCACCAATTCAATCTGTTCGCCAATCAGCCGTTGCAACAGATTCTTAGTGGACGCCACAACTTCGTTGATCAGGATGAGGCGCGGTTCGGCGGCTTGTTTGCGTGCGATCGCCAGGAGTTGCTGGGTCAGCGCCGCGCCTTGCTCGCCCGCCAGACGGACTTCTTCGACGTGCTGGCACAATTCGCTCGGCTCCCATCCATTGTTCTTGTTCTCTGAACCACTGCTCTCCACAGCACGATTTAATACGCCGCTCTTCAATCCAGCGATCAGCAGGTCGCAGTAGAGCAGAATGCCGGTGAGCAGGTTATTGAAGTCGTGGGCGATGCCTCCAGCCAGGCGCCCGATGGCTTCCATCTTCTCGGCTTCGCGCAGATGTTCTTCCACCCGCTTGCGCTCGGTCGCATCCGCCAGCATGGCGATCAGGAAGGCGGGCTGGCGGCGAGGGTCACGGCCGAGCGATACCGTCAGATGTCCCCAGAGTTCGGAACCGTCTTTGCGGCGGTAGCGTTTTTCGATCTCGAAAAAGCCGCGCTCGCCCCGCATCAGCTCGCGCAGCGATCTCTCGTTGGCGTTGGGAGCAAAATCGACGGGATAAAGTTCAGGGCCAATTCCCGGATGAGGTTCGCGATGAAGCTCGGGATGAAGTCCGGGAAAGAGCTCAGCATCGCGCGCGCCGGTCAGTTCCGTGGGGCTGTAGCCGAGCATTCTGCCGAGTGCGGGATTCGCTTCCAGAATCCGGCCATCGAGGTGGCAAATGGCGATTCCGATCGCGGCCCCTTCAAACATCGCCTGGAAACGCAGGTCGCGCCCGTAATCGCGTGCTGACGGGAATTGGGTCACAACGTTCATGGCGATACCGTTCCTGGGACCTTGCTCCGATTCCATGTTGGGAAGAAGTAAGCGCAACTTTTTCCGCGAATGAACCGCGACAACCCTGATTGGGAAAAGTGTAGTGCGAAACCGATTACCGATAAGTGCGAGCCATCACAGCAAATTTGTGATGAATCCGGGTGGCGATTCCTGAAGGAATGCCAATATGGCGAGCGGAAGCGACCCATCTCGGGACCTGCGGGAGCGAGCACAGGCGTTGCTGGCGGGCTGCTGAAGAGGTAGCCTCCACGTCGCAGTCTTACCCTCAGTGGCTAAAGCCGACTCTTAAAACAAGTCAGTTATCGCAGCGGTGAACCGCTGCGCCACCCAAAGGCAAGTGCAGCACCGATACCGCAGGCTTCCAGAAAACTCGGACTCATGCGGGGTTTTTCTTTCGGATGTGCAGCAACTTCTCAACCTCGGCAACGACTTCCCCGGATTCGTTCTTGACCTCAACTGTGAACACGCGCTCGATCTTCGGCTGGGAATCGAGAGCGTGCCTGATCTCGCCGATCTCCTCTTCGGACAGCCGGAAGCTGGCGGTAACCTTTCCGCGTCCCGGCTTCTTGAAGCGGATGCTGGCTGCCTTGTCCCAGACGATGTAATCCTTGCCCAAATTCTCGATGAGCATAACCATAAAGAAAGGATCGGCCATGGAGTACAGCGAACCGCCGTAGTGGGTGCCAACGTAGTTCGAGTTCCACCAGCGCAGCTTCATCTCCACGTCAACCGCTTTCCAGTCGGAGGCGAGGCGCGTGATGCGGATTCCGGCGCCGAGGAACGGCGGCCAGATATTCAAAAACGTGCGCGCGTAGCGCTTCAAGGTCGTTTTCACGGGACGCTCCTGCTGTGGTCCGCGGTTCGTGAACTGCCGCTGACTTCCGCAACAAGAATAGCCGCTCCGCAGCTTAAGAATGAAGCCCACGGCACAAGGCGTGGAAACGAAGTGAGAAATGAGTGGCCCCGGCGGAGGCGAAAGAATAGCCTGCTAAGCGAGGCGGGCGTCTGAATTCAGGTGGTCGCGAATCGGCTCGACTACCCGCCCTCCGATCAGCAGCCTAGTGCCAAAGGAAGCGTCGCTTTCCGATGCTGCTGGTGGCAAGGATCCCCTGGTTTCCCCCCGCACTGATCACCACAGCGTCAATTTCCGAACCATTCGCGACCACGACGAAGTTTGCGACCACCGTCGGCCGTCCATCGGTGAAGTTGATGGTGAAGGTGCCGGTGCAATCGGAGTTCACCGTGTAAGTGCCGGTGGCTGGAGGGTGGGTGAAATCAGCGACGACCTCACCGTTAATCGTCACCGTGTCGATTTGGGTGAAGTTGCCCTTGCCATCATATTGCGTCATCGCCACACCGACCTGTGGGCCAGTGGGGCCCGGTCCGGCCAACTTGGCGCCTTGGACGGTGAATGCATAGTTGCCGGCGATCAGTTTGTTGTTGCAGGAAACGGAGTCACTTTGTGCGTATCCTGACCGCAAAGCCCCAAGCATCAGCAGAACTAGCGCGGCTGCATGCACCACTTGTTTCTTGTTCATAAGCCTCTCCTCATCTTGATTTCTTATTTTCGTCAGCGCGTCCCGGCTCATCGCGGAGCTACTGCCGAAGTGTGTGTTCTCATATCGCGCGGCTCGAGCCCGGTCAATTGACCCGCGATAAATCGTTTCTGACTTGCTAAGAGAAACTCTCTGAAGGAGTTATCGAGTTCCCTGAACTGAAGTACTGGGATAAAATCATCTCGCCCCGGGTTGAGAGTATGGAAGCACCCGCCAGTTCCAGCCGCCGTGTTCGCATCGGACTCTTCGAAGTTGACTTTGGCTCCGCCGAAGTCCATAGAGAAGGCCGAAAAGTGCCCTTGCAGGAACAGCCTTTTCGGGTTCTGGTCATGCTGCTGGAGCGTCCCGGAGAAATAGTCAGCCGCGAGGAGTTGCAGGCGCGGCTATGGCCGTCCGATACCTATGTAGGTTTCGATGAAGGCCTGAATACCGCTATCCGGAAACTGCGGGTGGCCTTCGGCGATTCTGCGGAGAACCCACGATTTGTAGAGACGCTTCCTCGTCGCGGGTATCGCCTGATCGCTCCTGTCGCGGAAGGCGTCGAGGCAGCCGTTCAATCTTCGGAAACCGCTGCGGTGGCAGACACAACCGCCGATGTGCTTGGTGATCGGCCAGGGAAAGGCTACTGGCCAGTTCTGGCGTGGCCGGCGGCTGCTTTACTCCTGATTCTGGCGGGCGTCGCATACACAGCGCTGCGACATTCATCCCCGAATGCGTCCTCGAAATCCCTGGCCCAGAAGCGAGTGATGCTGGCGGTGCTGCCTTTCCAGAATATGAGCAACGATCCGGGGCAAGAGTACTTCAGCGATGGCCTGACGGAAGAGACGATTACTGACCTGGGCCAACTGAGCCCTGAACATTTGGGCGTCATCGCTCGCACCTCCGCGATGGCGTATAAGCACACCGACAAGACCGTGAGCCAGATCGGGCATGAACTGGGGGTTGACTACGTTCTAGAAGGAAGCGTGCGACGTGAAGGCGGAGAGGCTCGCGTCAGCGCGCAGCTAATTCGGGTGAGCGACCAAACTCATCTTTGGGCGCAGAATTATGAGCGCGAGCTGCATGACTTGCTGGGGATCGAGAGTGAATTGGGAAGAGCTATCGCTCAACAGGTGCAGGTGAATCTCACACCGCAAAAGCAGATCGAGCTATCCAAGATGCGCGCGATTGACCCGGAGGCCTACGACCTCTACTTGAAAGGCCGCTTCTACTGGAACCAGAGAAATCCCGCCGCCATAAAAGAGAGCATTGGGTACCTCCTGAAGGCCACCTCCAAAGACCCGAATTTCGCCCTGGCATACGTGGGCCTGGCCGATGCCTACAATATCGGCAATATTATGGGCGTCTACTCGCCGAAGGACAGCCTTCCTGAGGCCAAAGCGGCAGCCACCAAAGCCTTGGAGCTGGATCCTTCGCTGGCGGAGGCGCATGCTGCCCTGGGCATGGAATTGTCGCATTACGAGTTTGACTTCCCCAGGGCACAAAGAGAATTTCTGAAAGCTATCGAAGTCAATCCGAACTCTGCCTACGCCCATCTCTTTTATTCCAATTGCTACCTCTCTCCTATGGGTCGAAGCTCGGAAGCCATCGCCGAAAACAAGAAGGCGCTGGAACTGGACCCCTTGTCGTTGCCGATTAACAACTTCATGGGCATGACCTATATGTTTGCCGGGGACTACGAAAAGGCCTATCAACAATTCCAGCGCACCATCGCGATGGATCCCACCTTTCCACTCGCCCACGAGTACTTTTCGCTCCTTCTGGCGGAGATGGGAAAATACGAGGAAGCAATTAAGGAGAACGAGAAAAGCGAATTGCTGGGTGGTTCCAGTCCAGAGGACGCGGCCGCGGAGGCGACCACCATGCTGCACGCACTCAAAACAGGAGGGGGAAAGGGGTTCTGGCAAAAGAATCTCGACTTGACCCTCCAGGTACTGAAGCAACGGAGGGGCGGGTTTGTGGCGGCCAGCGTTGTGGCCGCTTCTTACGCGCGAGCAGGCGACAAAGACAATGCTTTTGAATGGCTCGACAAAGCATACGCGGAACGCGACGGCGAGGATATCGCGTTGCTGAAATGCGATCCTACTTTCAGGAATCTCCGCGGTGATCCCAGATTTGCCGATCTGCTGCGGCGCATGGGCCTGCCTGAATAGCCGATAGGGGCGCCGTTTCCGATAGGATTCCTCGAATTTTCAGGAATATTGAACATGATGATTAGCAATCGCAATTATCGTTCAGCAGGGAAGCCCATGCCCTGCCGTCCCTATCGCATCGCCGTGATCCTGCTGGCGCTGGGCATCATCTGCGCTTGCGGCCGTCCGCCGGCTGACAACGCTTCGAACTCGGGCGATTCGCAAAAGCTGCCTTTCGATCGCCAGCCGCAGTCGAGGGGAATTTCGCCCAGCCAGTCGATCCTTCCATCCACCACGAAACTGCCCGAGGGAACGCCTATCCCGATTCGCCTCCAGAGCGCGCTTTCGAGCGCGTCGTCGCATGCGGGAGACACGTTCAGCGCAACCATCGACGAGCCGGTTGTGGTCGACGGCCAGACGCTGGTCGAGCCCGGCACGTCCGCGAGCGGGCGCGTGCTGGAAGCCAAGCCCGCGGCCGGTTCTCGCGGGAGTTCGATGGGAAGTTCGCCTGGAAGTTCGCTGGAACCAGGCTATCTGCGCATCGTGCTGGTGAGCTTGAAGGTTGACGATCGGACGGTGATGATCGAGACCTCCAGCATCTTCGCCAAAGGCGGCTCGCGCGAGGAACGAAATCCGGCTATCGGTACGTCTTCTGGCGCGAGCCAGAAAGATCGAAATATCGTTTTCGGCGTCGATCGCCGACTCAGCTTCCGTCTCGCCCAGACCGTTGACCTGCAGCGATAGCACGGATCAGCAGCGCCCCCCTCAATGCAATGATTAATGATGAAATGAGCAACTCTCGCGCTCGTTTGCCTCCGTCCATCGGAATTGCGGCTGCGTAGAATTTACATTCCAGCGCGTGGTGCGGCACGCTGCTGCGCCGCCTAATGGCGAGGTATGTTGCAGTAGAAAAAGGGGTTTTTCCGTTCTGGCAAACTGCGTGCTCTATTCCGGTTGAGACTATGGTGTTTATGTTCTCCATGATCTTCGCATTCGCGCTGATCGCCATGACGACAGTGGTGGCGACGATTCTCGCTGTGTTGCTCATGCGGTGGATGCTGGAGTTCGGTCGGTTCGTATGTCGCGTGCGTGCGTCAGCCGATGCTTTCCTCGAGGTTGAAGGCCGAGCTCCCCGGGCCATTTTGCAGCCGTAAAGAAATCAAAATTCTTTTTTCGCAAAGGAGCAGAAATGAAACGACATTTTGTTCTAGCGGTATTCAGTCTGGCAGCGTTGCTGGGAAATTTCGCGGTGGCCTCGACCCGCGAGAACGCAACCGAGCGTTTGCAGAATTCCGCCGACGTTCTCAAGGAAATCGCCGCGGCTCCCGATAAGGGCATCCCGGAAGAAGTAGTGAAGAACGCCCACTGCATCGTGGTGATTCCGCATCTGGTCAAGGCAGGCTTCGTCTTTGGCGCCAAGCACGGCCGCGGAGTTGCGGCGTGTCGCACCAGCTCCGGATGGAGCGCCCCCGCCTTCATCAGCGTCAGCGGAGGAAGCTGGGGCCTGCAGATCGGCGCGGAGGGCGTGGATCTGGTGATGCTGGTGATGAACGACAACGGTCTGCGACATTTGCTTTCGAGCAAGTTTGAGGTCACGGGCGAAGGGTCCGCGGCGGCTGGGCCGGTGGGACGCCATGCCTCGGCGGGCACGGACTGGGAGCTGAACACGGAATTTCTGACCTACTCCCGGTCGCGGGGCATCTTCGCCGGACTGACTCTGGAAGGCGCAGTGGTGGAACAGGATGCTGACGCCACGGTGGCAATCTATGGCAACGACTTTCCTTTCAAGAGAATCCTGCTGGGAGAGATTGCCGCGCCGGCTCCGGCAGCGCCCTTCCTGCGAGCGGTAGGAGAAATCAGTCATCGAGGCCGCACGCAGCAAGCCCGGGAACAAGCGCCCGAGAATCCGAAACCAGAAAATCAGAGTCACAATCAGAAATAGACCGTACGCGCGAATCGACCGCACGCGCGGAGAGACTGCGACCAATAGATGCAGTATGATCTTTTGTCGAACGCTGTTTCGAATCTGGATGTGACGTTAACCTCTGCACCGGGCAGCCGCACCCGGTCGACTTCAAGAATGTTTTGCGGGCCCTGCAATCTCGCCATCAATCCACGAAACCCGCAGCCGTAGCAGCAGGACCGGGCAAACGAGGGATGATGGCCAGAGGAATTACCATGCATATCCGATTCATTCGTACGCTGTTATTCGCGCTATTTGTGCTGTCGATGTCGGTAGCTTCGGCGCACGCCGGCGTGGGCGTCTTGATTACGGTCGGGCCACCCCCGTTGGCGGTTTATGAACAGCCTATCTGTCCGGGCGATGGTTATCTTTGGACACCCGGCTACTGGGCCTACGACTACGACATCGACGATTATTACTGGGTGCCGGGAACCTGGGTGATGGCGCCGGAAGTTGGTTTTTTGTGGACGCCTGGGTATTGGGGTTGGGGCGGCGACCGGTTTGTTTTCTATGACGGCTACTGGGGTCCGCACGTCGGTTTCTACGGCGGGATCAATTACGGCTTTGGCTATTTTGGTTTGGGATTTGAAGGCGGGCGTTGGGACGGCGGACACTTTTTCTACAACCGTGCCGTGCTCAACGTGAACGTCGAGGTGATTCACAACGTTTACAACACGACTGTAATCCACGAGACGGTGAACCATGTCAGCTTCAACGGGGGCAATGGTGGCATCGACGTGCGTCCACGGCCGGAAGAAGAGGCGGCGACGCGTGAGCGGCACGTCGGACCGATTGCGGCGCAAACACAACATGTACAGGCGGCGCGCGGTAACCCGCAGATGCGCGCTTCGATGAACATGGGCAAGCCGGCGATCGCGGCGACCGCGAGGCCGGGAGAATTCAACCGCGACGTTGTGCCTGCGAGAGAGGCTGGGGGATCTTACACTCCTCCAAGTCGCGCCGGAAATGTTGCAAAGGCCAGCAACCCCGTCCATCCTCACGACCTGCCGCCGGTGGAACGGCCAACTGCACCCAACACCGGCAATCCGAAGCAGGACCAGAAGTATCAGCAGCAGCAGGACAAATTGGTCACGAAGCAGAATCAGGAACGAGAGAAGCTCCAGCAGCAGCAGGAGCAGGAACACAAGCAGCAGGCGAAACAGAGTGCTGATCAAGCGAAACAACAGCAGTTGGAGCAGAAGCATCAGCAACAGACGCAGCAACTACAGCAAAAGCACCAACAACAGCAGCAGCAGTTGCAGCAGAAGGTGCAGCCAGCCCATCCTTCCAAGAAGTAGACTGTTGGTTTAACGGAAGTCTGACGGAAAACGAGAACCCGGCGGGGCATCGGCCAAAGTGGTTGATGCCTCGCCCGTAGGGGAATGAATAGTGAAGTCAGATTCGAGGGCGTCCGCGGCTCACATCAGTCGCGAGTTCTGCCGTGAGAAGGATCACTGGAAGTTGCAACATCGAGGTCCATCGGCAGTCGTTGCGCGGGGTTTGGTCCGGAAACTACGCCGGGTGGATAGCAACTTCTATCCTTATTGTAGTTGTAGGTAGCGGGGCAGCCGCCGGCGAAATCCATTCGCCTGGGCGACTGAGCAAATTGCCAGACTTCCGCAAAGGGGATGCCGCTCGACTCGGGCGCGAGATCCCTTCGTGAAACGGCGCATCCCGGCGAAGGCGGACAGGAATCGTTGACCACCCAATAGCTTATTTTTCGTCCAGCTGCATTTTTGCGGATGTCTTCCGCGGTCACGATGGAGACGCGTGAACTTTCCTTGGCAGCTATTCCCGAGCAGTACACACCGGCTAGAAATTGCGCGGAATTCACGGCATCGACCCAGGCATGAAGATAGGCTCGTTGCTCCGGAAGCAGACGTCCGCCTTGTTCCTGGTCGAGGAAGATGATGGTCTGCGATAGAAATCCTTCCGCACGCGCCGCCGAGATTGCCACGGCAGCGTCGGAACTGCCCAATCGGACGGCATCCCCGGCTGCTTTGATCTCCGCATAGGTGCGGCCGTTGAACAGAACCAGGAAGCCGAAGCCTGCATCTTGGAGGGTCTTCCGCTTTCCGGTCCAGGAATTTGTTTTCGCTCCCGGCGGATTATTCAGCCAATAGCCGGAATAGGAGAAGGTCCGGCGGAGAATCTTCAGGTTCGAGTCTCCGGGATAGTCGTTGCGGTCGAAGCCTAAATATCCGGCATGCGCCATGCTTGGGCTTGCATCGGGCATTCGTTGAGAACCGGCTGACAGCGCTGCTCCGGTGACCGCGATTAGCAGCAAAACTTCAGTTACTGTTCGCCGCCCGGCCTCTAAAGGGGCGTCTGATTTCGCGGAGTGTCGGCATCGCTGAAGCGATGCCCTGATACGAAACAGAATGTTTTCGGAGTTTTTCAGGCCGTCATCTCTTCCCGGCGATCGGGCTTCACGACCGCGGCCGGGAGTCGCAGGCGGAAGGTAGTGCCGGTTCCTACGATGGAATCGAATTCCACCGAGCCATAATGCCACTGCATGATCTGGTAGGTTTGGGCCAGGCCGATTCCGCTGCCACCTTTGTCTTCCTTGGTGGTGAAATAAAGTTCGAAGATTTTTTCCTGCGCTTCGGGCGGAATTCCGCAGCCCTGATCCAGGACTTCGGCGAGAATCATTTCGTCATCGCGCCGCGCTTTCAGAGTGAGAGTTCCTCCGGCGGTCATGGACTGCACGCCGTTCAGCACGAGATTCAAAATCGCCTGCTTCATCAGATCGGAATCGACTCGCACCAGGAGCGCATCATTTTCGCTGGGCAGTTCTTCGTTAGGCACTTCTTTGTTCGAAAGGGGCCGGTTGGGCAATTCCAGCACGATGCGCACGCCGTGACGCTTGGCGTCGGGGGCGGCCAGTGCCGATACACTCTCCAGAATCTTACGCAGGTCCGCGTCTTCCAGGCGCAAATCGCGGGGACGGGTGAAGTCCACCAGGATTTGTACGACGCGGTCGAGACGGTGGATTTCATTGCCGATGATGTCCATGTGACGGCGCGTTTCGGGATCGTCCTGCTGCAGTTTGTTTTGCAGTAACTGGAGGTGCAGCACAATGGCGTTGATGGGGTTCTTCACTTCGTGGGCCACGCCCCGGGTGAGGCGTCCGCTGGCGGAAAGGCGTCGCGAAATTTCGATCTCGTCCTCGATGCGCCGCACCGATTCGGCATCGCGCATGGTGAGCAGCGCGCCGATCGGCGTGCCCTTTTCCTGAATAAAGTCGAGCGACACCTGCACCCGTCGGCCGTCGGCAGCGTCGAATTCGTATTGCACCAGCGGGCGCTGTTTCTGGAAGGCGGGCAGAACCACCGCGCCCAAAACCGTTCCATCGGAAAAAATTTCTTCCGCGCTGTGGCCCAGAATCTCGCGGCGCGGGCGTCCCAGGAACTTTTCCGCCGAGGCGCTCACCAGCACGACCCGCGAATCGCGGGTGAACAGCATGAGCCCATCCTGCAACTTGGTCATGACCTGCTCGACGTTGTCTTTGAGCGCGGAAAAAATCTGGTTGGTGTCGCGAATCTGGCGGCCGAGGTGAGCGATTTTCAGCGACACCAGGCCAACCTCGTCCTCCGAACCGGACTCTTCGGTAGACAACAGATCGCCCGCGCTCGCGCTGTCAAGATTGCGGGCGATGGCCTTCAAAGGGCCGAGCGCGACGTTCGAAACCACCGCCGCCAGCAGCAGTGAACAAAAAATTGCGACCACTGAAAAGAAAACCGCCTTCTGCAGGTTCGGGGTCAGTTCGTTGCGCAGAAACACCGTGTTCACTCCTACCCGAACGCTGCCGAATGCCTGGCGATCGAGTTCCAGGCCAATGCTTACGTCATAAACGGTGGCCGGACCGTAGAGCAGGCGCAACTGGCGTCGGAAGCCGGCATCGCGCAACACGGCCAAAGGGGGGCGCTCGGGAACCGGCTTGCCATTCAGAGCGGGATTGGTATTGAGAATCGCCACTCCACTCGGGTCAATGACGGCAGCATCGTAGATGATGCGAGAATTTCCCACCACTGATTCCAGCATGTCGTTCAGATTGGCGTCGGTCTGCAAGTAGTTGGTGATGGCGGCACGCAGCGCCCTGGGATTGTTGGTGTCAACCCGCGTGCTGGTGAGATCGGGCACCGCTTTAGAGGCGGCGTACTCCAGTTCATTGGTGAGCTGGTACGCGGTTTCATCTGCCCACAGCAGACGCTGGCGCAACAGTTGCGAGAGGTAAATCCATGAGAAGGCGACCACCAGCGCCGTGAACAGCGTGGTGATCACGAAAACGATGATGAATTTGCGAGTCATCTAAAAGCAGGTGTCAGGTGTCAGGTCTCAGGGAAATCTTAGGGTGCTCGCTGACACCTAAGACCTGACACCTGAGACCTGCCCTTTTTACTCCTCCGCAGCCATTACCGCATCCTGGGGCCGTCCATACTCTTTCAGCTTGTTGTGCAGCGTTTTCAGGCTGATGCCGAGTATCTCGGCGGCTCGCGTTTTGTTGTTGCTGGTCGCCTGCAGAGTTTTCAGGATGAGCAACTTCTCCGCTTCCCCGACGGTTGTGCCCACGCCGAGGTGCACGGCATCGGGATCGTTCACCACCTGTCGCACACTCTGGCCAAAGCCCGGCGGCAAGTGCTTGGTTTCCACCAACCCGCTTTCGCAGACGATTACGGCGCGTTCCAGTGTGTTGCGCAACTCGCGTACGTTGCCGGGCCACGAGTAGGTCTGGAAAATATTGAGCACGGCCTCGCTCACGTGCGCCACGTTGCGATTGTGCTTCTGGTTCATATCCTTGAGCAGGCTTTCAACTAGGTCGCGAATATCTTCTTTATGCTCGCGCAGCGCCGGCATATGAATATTGAAGACGTTGAGCCGGTAATAAAGATCCTCGCGCAGTTCTCCATTGGCAACGGCATCGTCCGGAACTTTGTTGGTGGCGGCGAGCACGCGCACATCCACCGAAGTTTCTACTTTGCTGCCGAGCCGCCGCAGTTTGTGGTCTTCGAGCACGCGCAGCAGCTTGGCCTGCGTACCCACCGGCATCTCGCCAATCTCGTCGAGCAGCAGCGTGCCGCCTTCGGCCAGTTCGAAGCAGCCGGTACGGCGTTCCAGCGCGCCGGTGAATGCTCCTTTTTCGTGGCCAAAAATTTCGCTCTCGATCAGCGTCTCGGGAATGGCCGCACAATTAATCGGGAAGAAAGGTTTGTTGCGCCGCGGACTCAGATCGTGGATGGTGCGCGCCACCAATTCCTTGCCGGTTCCGCTCGCCCCGGTGATCAACACCGAGGCCGTGCTCGGAGCTACCAACTCGATCAGCCGGAAGATTTCCTGCATTTGAGCGGACGCGCCGACCAGCAACCCGAGCGCTCCTTTGTCGCGCAAGCGGCGGCGCAACGATTCGTTTTCGGTGCGGGTGTTCAGGATCTCCCCGATGTTGGTGAGGATGGAGCGCAACCGCCGAAAGTCGATGGGCTTCTCGATATAGTCCTGCACGCCCAGGCGGCCAGCGTGAAACGCGGTGTCGGTTGCCTTCTGGGCCGTGACCATCACCACCGCGATCGACTGTGCCATGTCGGCCAAGCGTTCCACCAGTTCCATGCCGCCCATGCGTGGCATCTTGACGTCGGTAATTACAATGGACGGGGCAAAGGCGGAGATTTTTTCCAGAGCTTCCACGCCGTCGGCCGCGGTGTCGGTGCGATAGCCCCATCCCGAGACCAGTTCGGCCAGCCCGGTGCGTTCGTTCTCTTCGTCTTCGACAATCAGCACGCGTTCCTGTGTCATATTCCTGTGATCTTCCTAGCCTTGGGCCCAATCAGCATTATTCAGGGAAGCGCGCCGCCCCGCAACCCGGCCCGGAGTGCGGCATATCAATTTGAGATGCGGCGCGGGGGCGCTTGTGGCTTTAAATACGTCCGCCACTAATTCTTCTATTTTGCAAAGATGCCCGGTTGCTGTAGAATTCGGTGTTCCCAGTTGCACCCTATCCGTGCTTGCCGTAAGGCTTTATTGATTCCAGTTCTATTAAATAACTTGTAGTGGACTTGATTCGGAGGAGCTCAATGTTACTTTGTCAACAGACTTACCGGAGATGCGCGAGCGTCGCGCTCGTCCTGGCCATCGTTCTGATTGCGTCGCCGACTTTGCTGAACGCACAGTCGGACGATACGGTGCCCAAGGTGGAGTGGTTCATTGGCTATCAGTGGTGGAACCCGGGCGGCAACATTCCCGACAACAGCACACCGCCGTTGGCGCTCAAGGCGCCCTCTTCGCCGAAGGGGTTGGGGACCAATGTGTCCTACAACTTCACCAATAATCTGTCGCTCGAAGGCAACTGGGGCGGAAACTGGGAGAACGGCTACCTGAACAACGCGTTCACGGTGGGGCCGAAGCTCACCTATCGCGGCGAGGGCGTGAACTTTTTCGTGCACACGCTGCTCGGAGTCGACCGGTTCAATTCGAACTTTAACCAAGGCACCAGCGGGATCGCTGCGGTTCTTGGCGGCGGTATGGATCTTAAATTCTGGAAGCAGGTCTCGATCCGCCTGTTTGAAGCCGACTACCAGTTGGAGCGCGTAAACTTTTCCGCCAATGTGCCGCCGTCCGATTCCTCGTTGCGGCGTCAGACTTTCAATGGCGTCCGGCTGACCACCGGTCTGGTGTTCAACTTTGGAGGAGAGGCCGAGGTCCCGGTGGCGGCGGCCTGCTCCATCGACCACAGCGAAGTTCTGGTGGGTGAGCCGGTGCATGCCACCGTTTCCGCCAGCAACTTCAATCCGAAGCACACGCTGGCCTACACCTGGGCCAGCAGTGGTGGGAAGATCCAAGGGAAAGATACCGGCGCTTCCATCGACACCGCCGGCGCGGCGCCCGGCGGCTACACTGTCACCGCCACCGTGACCGATGCCAGGTCCAAGAAGAACGGCACGGCCAGTTGCACCTCAAACTTCACCGTGAAGCCGCTGAATCCGCCGCAGATTTCCTGCTCGGCGAATCCGGCGACGGTGGAAATCGGAACGTCGTCGACCATCACCTGCTCGTGTACCAGTCCTGACAACGCGACCGTCGTGGTGGGTAACTGGACCTCTAGTGCGGGTAGCGTAGCGGGCAGCGGCAACACCGCGACGCTCAGCACTACCGGCGCTTCCGCAGGTACGGCAACGGTGTCCGCAACCTGTACCGACTCCCGTGGCTTGACCGCCTCGGCTTCAAACTCGGTGACGGTGAACAACCCGCCGCCACCACCACCTCCAGCGGTGCCAGTGGAGCTCCGGATTCACAGCGTGTATTTCGTGACCGCCAAGCCGACGGAGAAGGATCCGAACGGCGGCATGGTTAAGAGTCAGGAGCAAATCCTGATAACACTGGCCACAAACTTCAAGAAATATCTTGTGGCGGTACCGGATGCTCACTTGACCCTCGAAGGACACGCCGACGTGCGTGGCTCCGATGCCTATAACCAAGCCCTCTCCGAGCGTCGTGTGGCGCGCGTCAAGAGCTTCCTGATGGAGAATGGCGTACCCGAAGCCAATCTCGCAACCAAGGCTTTTGGCAAACAGCACAACATGACCGAGGAGGAAGTAAAGCAAGCGGTCGAGCAGAACCCCGAACTGACGCCAGAGGAACGGGCCAGGGTCCTGCGCAACATGACGATCATCAAATGGGCGAGCAATCGTCGTGTGGACGTTACTTTGAGAGCTGCGGGCGAAACCGAGACCTCGGTACGCACGTATCCGTTCAATGCTGCTGATTCATTGACTCTGATCGGCGGCAGGGAATCCGAAAGGAAGGCCAAGGCCGCAGCGGCAAAGAAGGCTCCAGCGGCAAAGACGGGCGCTAAGAAACCACCCGTGAAGAAGCAGTAAGCGCCGTAAGGTAACGTCGGAAGAATACAACGGAGGAAGCGAAACCTGCTTTCTCCGTTTTTTTTGCCGGCGCCTATCCGTCCCCGCCGCCTTGCGTTCCTGGCAGCAGTGGGGAACAATTCTGTTGGAAGCGTTATGCGACTAGCGTGTGGACTCGCGATTGCGTTTTGCCTGAGTTTCCCGGCTGCGGGGAAGGGCTCCCGGCAACAGGACGCGGCGGGCTCCGCGAATTCCGCTGGGCAAACTCCCGCTCCGCCGACGGCTCCGGCAGAGCAAGCTGCCGCACCGACCAGGCCGGCGGCGGGGCAGAAGGCGCAGGAGGGCGTGGCGCAGGAGAAGGAAAAGACGGAGGCTACCGCGGCGAGCACTGGCGCGGCAAGCGGAACCCCGAAACGCCGCAAGCACACCGTGCCCGTGCCAACTCCCGTGCCAACACCGGAAGGTGCTCCGCGGAAGATTGTGGTTCGCCAGGGTGGAGCGCGCGAACCTGCAGCACAGATTGCGCCCGGCATGACTCCCGCGGAAGCCACCCGCCAGCGCCAAAACGCGGAACAGTTGCTCAGTGCTACCGACGACCAGTTGAAACAGCTGGCGGGGCGCACGCTGGACGCGCGTGAACAGGAGACGGCGGGACAGATCCGCAACTATATGGTCGGTGCGCGTTCCGCGCTGAAGGAAGGCGATTTGCGGAGAGCCAGCACCCTGGCGGAGAAGGCACATTTGCTGGCGGATGACATAGTGAAGCATTAGGGCGGCGGCGGGAAACACACGGATTGCAAAGAGTGTTGTGTGATGCTATTATGTATCACATGACCAAGGCCTCGGTTCGGGACCTCCGCTACGAGTTCAAAAAGATTGAACGCCTCTTGCTGAAGGGTGAAGAGATCCAAATCACCAAGCGCCGACGCGTGATCGCCCGCCTGGTGCCGGAAAGGCCGGAAAACGAGAAGAAAAAGATGCCTGATTTCCAGGCGCGGGTGCGCAGGATCTACGGCGACAAGGTGCTGGCCGTCAGCGGCGCCGACCTGATCTCTTCGGATCGGAACCGATATTGAAGATCTACGTCGATTCCAGCTTTCTGGTGTCACTGTACAGCGCAGATGCCAACTGGCCCGCCGCCGCACGCACAATGCAAGCTTCTGCGGGAGAATGTCTTGTGACTACTCTGGGAGAGTTTGAAGTCGTCAATGCGTTCGGATTGCGAGTCTTTCGGAGGGAAGTTTCGGCTGCCCAAGCCCAAGAATCGGTAACCGACTTCGAGAAGGACTTGCGCGACGGGGTTCTCCAGCTCCGTGGGCTACCAGATGCAGTCTTTGACTGTGCACGCGAGCTGTCTCGACGAACAACCGCCAAACTGGGCACCCGCGCAGCAGACCTTTTGCACGTGGCGGCAGCCGTTGAACTGGGCGTGGATTGTTTCTACAGCTTCGACCAACAGCAGAGGAAGCTCGCCCACGCCGTTCGTCTCAAGCTGAACTAGGGGTGCAGCCCCTAAAGGGGCATCTCGTCTCGGAAATTGCGGTATCGCTAAAGCGATACCCTGATACGGATCCCCTACACCTATGCCTTCGTCCTGCTCTACTTTCTTCCTTCCCGTTTCTGCGCCACCACCAGGCCGCGCGGAGTTGGCAATAATACGGCGGAGATCAGACCGTCTCGTTCGAGTTTGAGCGCGGCCTCGCGGACGATCTTCAAATGCGAACTGGCGTCGTGCATCAGGATCAGGCCGTAGGGATTGATCTGCGGCAGAAAACGGCGAATCTCCTGCTCGCGGATGGGCATATCGCTGTCGCTGAAAAAAAGGTCGATCGTCCCCTCGACTTTCATGTCCAGGCTTGATTCATTGCGCAGTTCAATCCAGCCGGCGAGTCCGGACGCCTGGATTCGGGCCTTCGCATTCTCGTAGATCTCGTGGTCGAACTCGCAGGTGATGACGCGCCCGCGCCCGTTGGCTTTCAATCCTTCGGCGATCCAGAGAGTGCTGATGCCGCTGAAAGTTCCGGTCTCGACCACCAGTTCGGGCTTGATGGTGGTGACGACGGTGCGCAGAAACTCCAGCACCTCGACCTCGGCGGTCATGGAATCGAACATGTGCCAGCGCTCCGGGTGCGGACTCTCGGGCGTGGGGCGATGATATTCGGGCTGCAGTTGATCACCGGTGCGTTCGATCTGTCGCAGGATGCGGCGCTCCTGCTTTTCTTTTCTGAAAAGGCGGCGAAGGCTGAAGGACATAAGATAGAAAAGTGTACCGCAGAACGTAGGGACAGCCGCCCTCGGCTGTCCGGCAGGACGAAGCTCCGCCACGCTTTTGAGTGCGAGAATCGGTGCGCAAGACCCTGACGGGCTGCGCTCGCCTGGACAGCCGAGGGCGGCTGTCCCTACGCGTTACTCACTGGTGAAGTAATCCACGGCCACGGGATTCTCAAACAGGGAATAATCGCGGGTCACGATGGTGATGCCGGTGTCGGTGACGAAGTAGCGCTCGCGGTCGGCTTCGATGTCGTAGCCGATGCTGGAGCCTTCGGGAATGTGCACGTCGCGGTCGATGATGGCCTTGCGGATGCGGCAACTACGTCCTACGTTCACGTGCGAGAACAGAATGCTGTCCTCGATTTCGGTGTAGGAGTTGACGCGGACATCGGGCGACACCACGCAATTCTTTAAAGAGCCGCCGGAAATGATGCAGCCGGAAGAAATCAGGGAATCGAGGGCGTGGCCCATGCGTCCGGCTTCGGCAAACACGAATTTTGCCGGCGGATACTGGCGCTGATGGGTGCGAATGGGCCAGGCCTCATCGTAAAGATTGAAGACGGGAGAGACCGAAACCAGGTCCATGTTGGCTTCGTAATAGGCTTCGAGGGTGCCCACGTCGCGCCAGTAGAGGGCTTCCTTTTTATTTTCGTCGACAAAATTGAAAGCGAAGACACGGTAGTCGCCCAGCATTTTGGGCAGAATATTCTTGCCGAAATCGTGACTGGAGTTGGGATCCTCCGCGTCTTTGAGCAGGACGGGAATGAGCACTTCGGTGTTGAAGATATAGATGCCCATTGATGCTGAAATCTTCGTTGAGTCGTAGGGCGATCGCAGCTCGGTTTGCTGTGGTTTCTCCAGGAAATTGGTGATGCGATTTTCGCGGTCGATATCGACCACGCCGAAATGGCGGCAGTTGGCCGGGTCGGTCGTCAAGGTAGCGACGGTGACGTCGGCGGTGGCGTCCACGTGCTGCTTGAGCATGCGCTCGTAATTCATTTTGTAGATGTGGTCGCCGGAGAGAATGATCACGTACTTCGGCTGCTCGGAACCGATGGAATAGATGTTCTGATAGACCGCGTCGGCCGTCCCCATGTACCAGTTTTCGCTGACCCGCTTCATGGGGGGAAGGATTTCGATGAACTCTCCGATTTCGCGGCCAAAAATGTTCCAGCCTTCGCGGATCTGACGATTCAGCGAAAGCGCTTTGTACTGGGTGAGAATAAAAACGCGGCGCAGGCCGGAGTTGACGCAGTTGGAAAGCGTGATGTCGATGATGCGGTAGATGCCGCCGAAGGTTACGGCCGGTTTGGCGCGGTCGCGGGTGAGCGGATAGAGGCGTTCGCCTGCGCCTCCGGCGAGCAGGATTCCGAGCGTATCTTTCATGGGCACACCGTTATCGACCCACCGTAGAGAGGCAGCGAGCAACGCGGACGCGGCCCCGCGCTAACGCGACATACTAGCACAGGGAGTGGTTTTTGATCGGCGTCGTTGCCTTGGATTTTGGGAGGGCGCAGCGGTGCGAGAGAGGGGGTTGTGTGGTGAAGGGGCTCGGCCCCGTTCCGGCGGGGCAAAGCCCCGCCACCACACACGCCTTGGACAGCTAGCAGTGCACGATTTTTTCGCTCTTGATGCCGCGGGTGGCGTTTCTCGAATCCACTACGAGTTTCGACTCACTGACGATCTTCTTGTAATCGTAGTCGGAGTGGTCAGTGACGATGAGCACGCAGTCGTATTGGCCGAGATTGTCGAGCGGGGCGCACTTCATCTGCAGGTCGTACTTGCGACCGCGGCCGACGAAGGGGAAGTAGGGATCGTTGTAGCTGACCGCTGCCCCCTCTTTTTGCAGCAGTTCGATGATGGTGAGAGCAGGCGACTCGCGCAGGTCGTCAATATCCTTCTTGTAGGCAACCCCCAAAACCAGGATCTTCGATCCGTTGATCGCCTTTTTCTGCCGGTTGAGCGCGGAGATGGTGGAGGCGATCACGTTGTAGGGCATGGCCACGTTGATTTCGCCAGCCAGTTCGATGAAGCGGGTGCGGAAGTCGAACTCTTTCGCCTTCCACGAAAGATAGAACGGGTCGACCGGAATGCAGTGTCCACCGAGGCCGGGTCCGGGATAGAAGGCGTGGAAGCCGAAAGGCTTGGTGGCGGCGGCGTCGATGATCTCCCAGATGTTGAGGTCCATGCGCAGGCAGAGCATTTTGAGTTCGTTGACCAGCGCGATGTTGACGCAGCGATAAATATTCTCGAGTAACTTGGTCATCTCCGCGGCCGCGGGTGAGGAGACGGGAACGGTGCGGCGGAAGATGGCGCCGTAAAGCGCGGCGGCGATGGCGCTGGCCTGGGGATCAAGTCCACCAATCACTTTCGGAATATCGTGACGAGCCACCTGAGTGTTGCCAGGATCCTCGCGCTCGGGCGAGAACGCGACCCAGATGTCGCTGTCGCCGGCTGCGCCTTTGCGGGAAGCCTTCAGGCCCGCCTTGTTTTCTTTTTCGAGAATCGGAATCAAGACTTCTTCGGTCGTGCCCGGGTACGTGGTGCTCTCGAGGATGACGATCTGACCGGCGCGCAGATGGGGCGCCACGGCGTGGGCGGTGTTGGTGATGTAGCTGAGGTCCGGCTCGTGATATTCGTTGAGCGGCGTGGGGACGCAGATGATGATCGCGTCCATGGCGGTGATGTGCGAATAGTCGGCCGTAGCTTTGAAACCGTTCGATTTGGCCGCGGCGATTTCCGCAGGCGTGATGCGGAAGATGTAGGTGCCACCGCTCGCCAGGGTGTCGATTTTTCGCTGATCGATATCAAAACCGGTGACGGGAAACTTCTGCTGACTATAGAGCAGGGCCAGCGGCAATCCGACGTAGCCGAGGCCGATGATGCCGACCCGAGCCTGGCGGGCATCAATGCGGCCTTTCAAGTCAGTAAAGAGGGAAGAAGCGGTGAGTTGAGTGTCCATATACGCGAGGTAATTCTAGCATTGGAGATCGTGCCGAGTTGGGCGCGCAGCGCTTTTCTTAGTAACATGCGTCTTAATGCGATTCATACGACTCCTCATTATTGTGCTCCTGATCTTTCTTGCGCTGGCGAGCCAGTCGGCGCGCTTTCTGGTGGTGGACGAACCGGAAAAGTCCGATGCTATCGTGGTGCTGGCTGGGGAGACCAACGTCCGTCCGGCCCGCGCTCTGGAACTGCTGCGCCAGGGAGTGGCGCCGCACGTGTTTCTGAATGTTCACGACGATCTGATTTACGATCAGCAACTGACCGAGATTGCGAAGAAATACGCGAACGGTCTTGGGGAAGCAAACCGCGTCTCGGTGTGTCCCATTGTCAGTTTTTCTACTTTTGCCGAGGTCAACGACGTAAGCCGATGCATGCAGTCGGTGGGTGCGCATCGGGTGTTGATTGTGACCTCGGAATTTCACACCCGCCGTGCCTTGATGATCTTCCGCCATCGCCTGCCGCAATATCAGTTCAGCGCGGCGGCGGCCCGCAATCCCGCGCAATTCGGCGCTGCCTGGTGGACGAACCGCGAATGGGCGAAAACCACTTTTGATGAGTGGTTGAAAATTGTATGGTTTGAAGCTGTGGATCGATGGCGATAAGCCAGTGGCCGGTTTCCGTCGCAGAGACCTTGTGCGGCGGGCGTTCTTGCGTTTCCACTGGTTCCTGGCCACTGGCGACTTTTTCCTTTGTGCGATAGTTTGAAAGCAATTCATCTTTCTGGAGGTTTCATGGCGCAAGTCACGATTACGGTGCGCAACAACGGTCCTTTGCGCATAGACGATCCCAACGGCGTTATCGAAATGGTGGACGCCGAGGGCAACAAATACGACCTGACGGGGAAGACCGCGTTCTCCCTCTGTCGCTGCGGCGCTTCCGCCAACCGCCCTTTCTGCGACGGCAGCCACAAGATCGCCTTCCAGGCGCCCGATACGGGGATCAAGATAGGATAACCGCGTTCGGCGGAGCCGCATTTTTCCTGGTCGTTCGAAGAGCACACCAGTAGTCTAAATCTGTTCCTAGTGCCTAACTGGAAACGGGGCGGCGAAATTCCGTGCCCAGAGCTTTCTTGTGATCTAGCATGGTTAATGAACTGGTGGCGGATTTGCCGGCACTGGTTTTCAAATCGTCTTTGGTTCTGAAATCCGGTTCTCAAGCCCGGATCTCGAGTCGAGATTCGCAGGCCGAAGAAGTTTTTGTCCGCTAATTTATGGGCCCTCCGGAAAAGACACAGCACGCCATTCGCCGCAGCACGCGGTTGCCGCTGGAAGTTCCGGTGCGGGTGACCAGCCTCGATCCGGCCCAGCCCTTTTCCGAGCAGGGCAACACCACGCTGGTGAACGCGCACGGATGCGGTCTGATTGTTTCCCGCGTGCTGACGCACGGCATGCAGGTCCGGCTGGAAATCGTTTCGGCAAAACGGCACACCACGGCGCGGGTCTCGGAAGTGGTTCCACTGGGCGGCGATCCCGAGACGTGGCTGGTGGGGCTGGAACTCCACGTTCCGGGCAACTTCTGGGGGATCGAGTATGCACCTTCGGATTGGAAGGTCGAGGAAAACCTCTCGCCTGTCGCCGAACCTGCCGTAGAGGAGGACCGGCCAGCGGGTCCAGAGCAGAGCGCGACGTCGAAGGGGGCTCGGGCGCCACGTTGGCGCCTGACCGACATCAGCGCGGGCGCTTGCTACCTGGAGACGGCCGCGCCTTTTCCCGGCGATACTCCGGTGCTGCTGAGTATTAGGGCGATGAATACTGAGTGTTTGCTGGACGGAGTGGTGCGAGTGTCGCATGCGCAAACGGGAATGGGGGTCGAATTCACGGGAACACCAGCGCACGATCGGCGGGCACGAGTGGGCGAACTGATTGGCCGGCTGACGAGCGGTCGCGAGGTTCCGAAGATTTTCGTGGGGAGAAAAGAACACCACAAAGACAAAGAAAGTCAGCACGCGTCGCCCAAGCATGCGCCCGAAGCGTCGCAAGATGACGAATCGCCCGACCCGCTTCTGGGACTGGTTCGCGAGGGGCCGTCGTTGACTCCCGAGCAGTTTCTGAACGATTTGCGAGCCCAGCGGCTGGGCAAGCGCCGCGATCCGCGGATTGATCTGGCGCTGCCGGTGATGCTTACCGGGACCGATAGCAGCGGTCGTCCTCTGGACCAGAGAGTGATCACGGTCAATATCAGCCGGCGGGGTGCGCTGTTGGATGGCATCCACGGAATGCTGGGGCCGGGCGACAGGATTTCTCTGGCCCGCGGACACAAGACTGAAGAGTTTCGCGTGGCATGGGTAGGAGGAGATGACACGCCGGCGGCAGGTCAGATTGGAGTGGCCGCGGTCGATCCGAATACCTTGTTTTGGAGTGAAGTGCTGGAAGCAACGGCGAAGTCGGGGCTGGAGACAGCCAGCGTGCGTGGGAATGCCGGCGAGACGCGGCCGTAGCGCGGTGGGATTATGGCGAAGCGTGCTAAGAAGCGGCAGGCGACGGCTGCGAAGTCGCAGCCTATGGCGGACCGTCCGTTTGCTCCTGGCTACGGCATTGTCGGAGCTAAGGACGGCAAGGGCCTGCTTCCGTGGGCATGGGTTGCCAGAAAGATGAACCGTTGCCGGACGTTCTGGCTGGCCACGATTCATGTGGGTCTTGACACAAATCACGCTCGTCCACATGTGATGCCGGTTTGGGGAGTGTGGCTTGACCACGCTTTCTTTTTCTCGACTGGTCGCAAATCCCGCAAAGGGCAGAATCTCGCTGCGAATCCCGCGTGCACGATTGCGAACGACGATGGCCAGGAAGCGGTGATCGTCGAGGGACTGGCGACTCAGGTCGAGGATGCCGCAGAGCTGGAACGCGTCGCGACCGCCTATAAGAAGAAATACAAAATGGACCCGCGAAGCATGGAAGAACCGATTTTTTGCGTCAAGCCCCGCCGTGTCTTCGGATTCGTGGAGAAAACCTTTCCGCAGTCCGCGACGCGATGGAAACTGTGAGGCGCAGTAGCATGCCGCCTCTTCGCCGCAAGACGGGGCAAGCCCCGTCGCCACACGAGAGCCCTCTTATACCCGCAATTTTCGCGCCGACAGATGGGCTCCGGTCAGCAGCAGCATTCCTGACAAGAACGCCCAGAACATCAGGCTGACCGAGATGGCGAATGGGCCATACACTTCGGCGAAATTCAGACGCGGCAGAGCGTAGATGTAACCGTACTTCATCAACTCGGAGAGCAATCCCATGAACACCGCGGCTGGCAGGACTGCGCGAGCGGGCACCTTGCCGTTGGGCAATAGCCAGTAGACGAGGAAAAAGATGGCGATGCTGGCCAAAATGGCAAAGGTCTTCATGGTTATAAAGTCCACTAGTTGCACATACCATGCGCCATAGCCGTGCAGAGCGCTCTTCACGATGGCTACGTTTCCGGCGGTCAATCCCACCGAGAGCAGGGCGAGCGATCCGCAGGCAAAGACCAAGCCGAGCGATATCAACTGGTTTCTGAAGTACGAGCGGTTGTTGCGAAATCCCCAGACGCGGTTCAGCGCAACTTCGAGTGGCAGAAAAATTCCGGTGGAAGTAATCAGCAGCATGGCCAACGCAAACACCTGTGCCCGATGGTGTTCAGCGACCAGCGCATTGAGGTTGCGGATCACGAATTCCTGTCCGGTGGGAAGGGAATCGCGCAACAGGTTCTCGAGTACGCTTTGCATCACACGAGAATGAAACACGTAGCGAATCAGCGTCATGAGCAAGAGCAGGAAGGGGAAGAATGACAGGATGGCGTTGGCGGCAACGGAGAAAGCGAAAGTGTGAACTTCGGTCCGGAGGAGGTAGCGCGCGGTGGAGCGCACCAGGCCTTCGGTGGGAGCAGCTTGATATTCGGCTGCGCCTTGCTTGTCGGAAAGCTTAATGGGAGTGAGGGAAGACACTGGTTTCTCAAATATTATCAAATACTTACGGCTTTCCGGCGGATTTCCAGAAAGGCTCGCTGCTCGTTGGCCGGAATCGTAGTTGGAGTCCTCGCGGCGGAGCTTTTGATTGAGCCTGCGGGTCACGTTCATTTTCAGCAACTTAGCTCTTGCCAACTGGAATCTTCCTGCTATTATCTGGTGCTTCGTCAGCCGGACCCGGTTGGCGAGTGCGTAGATTGTGTATTGAGAAAGATTGACGTTTCTGTGTTGGCAGTGCGATATCGCGCCTTCGTCTTCGCGGCTCCACAGTATTTCGTCGCGGGCAACCGTCTGACGGAATACCGGGGAGCCGTTTCCTTTGGTGCGGTAGCGTCCGCGCGCGGCGACGCCAGCAGGAATTCTTTCCGTCGCTTTGAGGGGGTGCTCTGGTAACGGGTGTCCAATAAGCCAGGGCAAACAGACAAGCGGCGGAAGAATAATTCTTAGCCATAAGTCGAAAGGAGTTTCTTTGTGAGAGAGAAGGGTACTGTGAAGTGGTTCAACGGGGCGAAGGGATATGGGTTTATCCAGCGCTCCACGGGCGAGGATGTGTTCGTGCATTTCTCGGCCATCCAGGAGAACGGTTACCGCTCGCTGAACGAGGGTGAGACCGTCGAGTTCGATCTGCTCAAAGGTCCGAAGGGCTTCCAGGCGGGCAACGTCGTGCGCGCGGCATAAAATCTCTCCCAACCAGTTCGCAAACCCTCTCGATGTGTGGAGAGGGTTTTTTATTTTGGTTCTGGATTGACTTGATTTTGGATGTTTACTATTGAGATAATATCCAGTGAGACTGTCCCCCCCAAGCTTGCTTGGCGGTACGACTGAAGTCGTGCCCTTCCCGTTCTGCTCGACCGCACCTGATCGCAGCGGTGAACCGCTGCGCCACCCAAAATCCAGGCCGGGTGCGTCACCGCGCACGTTTCTTGGAGTTAGCGGCACGACTAAAGTCGTGCCCTTTCAAATCAACACCGGCTTTTTTTTCGACCGTCTTCATGTCCAGGCTCTTCCACAGATACCAGCAGGCGATCGAGCGATAAGGCGACCACGGTTTTGCGATCTTCTCCATCACGGCGGGCTTGGGCCATTTTCGTTTCTTGTAATGCTTCTTGATGGCGGCCTGTACGCCGTAATCGCCGGTCGGGAGAATATCCGGGCGTCGCAGGGTGAACATCAGGAACATGTGCGCCGTCCAGACGCC
>DATFZT010000197.1:0-3197 GCA_035314185.1 Terriglobales bacterium | reverse complement strand
GCATTGAAGACTCGAATCGGCTCGTCCGACAACGTAGTCCAGGCTAAAATGCCCAGCACCGCATACGCGATAAGAGCCAGCACAAACTTCTTCTTGATCGTCACTGCTTGATCGTCAACTTCTTGTTACCGCCTCAGCGCCGTCAACAACTGAAGCATCGCCGCTTTTTCGCCACTCTGGTGCACAGGGGAGGATTCGAACCTCCGTACCTCCTGAGAGGGACAGATTTACAGTCTGTTGGCTTTAACCACTCACCCACCTGTGCAAATCCGAAAACACCGCCCGGCCGCGCGAAAAACAACACCGACACGATTCAGCACTTCTCAGCTCGGGAAACGAAATGCGAGAACTCCCGCCTGACAACTACACTCGCCGGAAAATAATCTGAAGGAGTGCTTTAGAACCGTGCCGCCAGCGCGCACCGCAGCGCAAACCTCTTCTGTTTCCGGAATCTTGTTTTTCTGGAGCTGGCGAAGGGAATCGAACCCCCGACCCTCTGATTACAAATCAGATGCTCTACCGACTGAGCTACGCCAGCAGGTGGAAGCAAGTCCAACCGGGCACAATACTTCCCTGATCCCTTCCTGAAGTCCGGGACAATTATTTAAGTTATCACAAGGGCAATTCACGTGCAACCGCACCTGCATCGCCATCGTGCGCCGGCAGTCTGCGGCATCACGTCCTAAGGAATCGCAACCCCGGTGCTATGATTATCGGGCTCAGCTGTCGCAGCTGTTCACCGCGGAGGAGCCGAGCACCCTCCCAAATTCAATGCGCATTCGACGCCGCCTCCCCATCCCCCTGGCCGTTTTGCTGATTGTTGCGGCCATCGCGTTGATCGTGACCCTGCGCAAGCACGCTGCTCCCGAAGCGGCGCGCCTGCTCCCGGGAGCGGACGGTTTCTTCTACATCAATTTGAAGTGGATTCGTACCTTCAACGCTACCGGCCAGCTGCCACCGGTTTCCCGCGACCCCGAATACCAGAAGTTCGTCGAGGAGACGGGCTTTCAGTTCGAGCGCGACCTCGACCAGGCCGCTCTTGCCATCCACTATCCACAGAATTGGGGGGACGGGACCGCCGGATCAGCCCCGGAGCCGCGCTTCTCCGAGGTCTTCGTCGGCAAGATCGACGCCGGCCGTCTGACTGCCTACCTCAAAAGGATCTCTTCTTCAATCGACGACTATCGCGGCTTTGACATCTACAGTATCCCTCTCGAAGGGCGCACGGTTCGCGTTGTCATTCTTTCGTACGACAGCGTCGCGGTTTCGAACCACCCCGACCCCGCCGTGATTCGCGGCATACTCGACCGCTCCCGCAAACTGGCCTCGCCCTTTGGCGGACCCAGACTGCTTCGCAGGTTCTACGGAAAAGTTCCCCTGGCAAGTCTGTCCTTTGCCATCCTGCGCGTGCGGCCCGAAATGACTTCTCTGGGCGAGCTGGGCAACTGGAGCCTGTTGTTTCCCCATCCTGCGGTCGCCGTGATTTCCGCGCGCTATCTCCGCGCTCTGCACCTGCGGGCCGAAGCCTTCACCGACAGTGATGCGGACGCTCAAGCGATCACCAATAAGACCGCGGCGTTTCTCAGCATCTTCCACGCCGCCGAAGGCAGCGTAGGTGTGCACGGCACCGATGTAGATGTAAAGACGTTCTTCGACAGCCTCAAAGTCGAACAGTCGGGAGATCGCGCGATTCTCACCGCCACCGTTCCACCAGGCTTCATCAAGAAGGTGTTGACCGAAGTTCCGCCCGAGACCGCGTCTCCAACCGCGCCCGCCACGCCGCTCAAGGAGCCGCCCGCCCCAAAGCGGCCACAGACACCCGTGTCGCGATAACGACGATCGTTTGACTTCGTCTAATGCACAGGCGGAAATACTGTAACAATTCGCGCTCCCGTGGCATCTGTAGACAAGGTGCAAAACCCGCCTCCGTCGCTACAATAGAGAGATATGACGAGTTTGCCATTACCGCTCGCCGCTTTCGTCGCCGGACTGATCTCATTCCTGTCGCCCTGCGTCCTTCCGCTCGTCCCCGGATACGTTTCCCTGATCTCCGGCGTAGGTGTCGAGCAGTTGAAGCTGCAAGAAGGACAGCTCTTTCGCAAGGTGATGCTCAACTCCGCCGCGTTCATTATCGGCTTCAGCATCGTCTTCATCACGCTGGGCGCGATCTCGACGGAAGTCGGTCAGGTCCTCGCGCAGTACAAATCGCTGCTGGCGCGCATCGCCGGAGTGGTCATCATCCTCTTCGGCCTTCACCTGACCGGCATCCTGCAGATCAAGGCTCTGCTGGCCGACACGCGACTGCATGGCCTCAAAGGCAGTTCTTCCGCCTGGGGCGCGTTTGTGATCGGATTCGCTTTCGCCTTTGGCTGGACGCCCTGCGTCGGTCCGATCCTTGCGGTAGTGCTCGGCTTCGCCGCCGCTCAGGACACAGTCTGGAAAGGCATCTTCCTCCTGGCCATTTACTCGGCCGGACTGGCGGTACCTTTCCTGCTGACTTCGCTCGGCATCGAGCGCTTTTTAAAGTTCTACAACCGCTTTAAATTCCACATGCACGCCGTGGAGGTAGCGAGTGGGGGCTTGCTGATCGCATTGGGCATCCTGCTGGTGATGGGTCGCTTCGCGCTCATCTCCGGTTATTTCTCGTTCCTGAATCGCTTTGCGCTGTAGGAACGTCTGCTTTGAAAGGGCGCGGCTTCAGCCGCGCCGCAGATGTCGCAAAAAATGAATGGCGGCTTTAGCCGCCGAGGTAACCAGTGAAAAGAAATCCCCTGATTCTGTTTTTCGTCGCCGCCATCGTCGTGGCCATGTTATCCGCCGGCATTCGCATTGCCCGCAACAACCGCACGAACCGTTCCACCCATGAACTCATGGGCAATTTGGCCCCTGACTTCGATCTGCAAACGCTCGACGGCAAGAACCTCAAACTCTCCGGCCTGCGCGGTAAAGCCGTTCTGCTCAATTTCTGGGCCACTTATTGTGGTCCCTGCAAAATCGAGATGCCGTGGTTTGTCGAGCTGCAAAATGAATACGGCCCGCAGGGATTCCAGATCGTAGGCGTCGCCATGGACGACGCCACCACCGAAGACATCGCCAAATTCGCCAAGGAAATGGGCGTCAACTACCCCATTCTGCTCGGCACAGAGTCCGTCGGACAGAGCTACGGCGGCGTCAATGCGCTGCCCACCACGTTTTTC
>DATFZT010000196.1:0-13663 GCA_035314185.1 Terriglobales bacterium | reverse complement strand
ATGCGGCACCGGCGGCGGCAACAGCACCACCGATAACGTCAATATCTATCACTACCTCAATATCAAGCGCGTGGCTCGGAGGACGCAAGCCCATATGTGGTTCCGAGTTCCCAATCAGATTTATTTCAACCTGAACGCGGTCGAGAATGTGCGCCAGTTCCCGTCGCTGTCGACCATCATTATTACTAACCCGGCGCTGGAGAAGTTTGGCCACGTCGATATTGTCCGGCGCTACATTCCGGAGGGAACCCACGTCCACGTCTCGGTGATTCCCGATGCGGAGCCAGAGATCAAGGTAGTGATGCAGGGAGTGGAGGCACTCAACTTCTACAAAGCGGACCAGATCATCGCCTTGGGCGGCGGGTCGGTGATTGATGCGTCCAAGATCATGAAACTCAAGTACGAGTCGCCGGACGCGGACCTGGAAGAGTTGGCTGCGCCGTTTCTGGATCTGCGTAAGCGCGTGGTCCAGTACCCGACGGAAAAAACCAACCGGGCGCGGCTGATTGCCATTTCCACGACCAGCGGAACGGGGAGCGAAGTCACTCCCTTTGCCGTGCTCACCGACAAAGCGCGGGGACGCAAGGTGACCCTCGCCGACTATTCGCTGACCCCGGATGTGGCCATCGTCGATCCGCAATTTGTGATGTCGATGCCCAAAGGCCTTACCGCCGATACCGGCATCGACTGCCTCACCCACGCGCTGGAAGCTGCGGTTTCCAGTTACGCGTCGGCTTATACCGATTGCAACGCCATGCAGGCGATCCGGATGGCGTTCAAGTATCTGCCCATCGCCTATGAGAATCCCCGCGATGAAGAGGCACGCTTGATGATGCACAATGCCGCGTGCATTGCGGCGATGGCATTTGCCAATGCGTCGGTGGGCGTGAATCATGCGCTGGCGCATGCCTTCGGGGCGCGCTTCGGCGTGGCGCACGGCCGGGCTAATGCGCTCATGTTGCCGCACGTCATTGCGTATAACGCGTCCGTGCCTACGAAGTTTCTGCCGTCGCCTTACCAGAAGGGGTATATCGCACACAAGAAATACGCGACGATCGCGGATCTGCTGGGTCTGGGCGGCCACACGATCGACGAAAAGGTGAAGAACCTGGTGGTGGCGACCGAACAGTTACTTGACCAATTGGCGTTCCCGCGTTCGATCGCCGAACTGGGAATCTCGAAGGAAGAGTTCGAGCGGGTCATGCCGGAACTGACCAAGCTTGCCTTCGACGATCCGTCCTGGCGGTCGAACCCTCGTATGCCTTTGATGAGTGAATTGGCCGAACTGTTTTGGAAGGCTTATCACGGACGAGGCCCAGCGAAAGTGGCCGGGGCAAATGAGCAACGAACGTCGCTGCAACAAAGCGCGTAGCGGATGGTGGTGGATATGGCAATGATCGCCGTGTGGGTCAAGATTGATGAAGGACGTGTTGTGCAAGCGTTGCAAGAGGCCGGAGAAAAACTGGACAACGTCGAGGGTGAAGCGGCGTTGGATTTTTCTTCTGTGCGCCGGATCGATCCGGTTGCGCTTAGCGCGTTAGAAGTGTTCGTGGACATAGCGGACGACAAAGGCGTCAAGGTGCTGTTACGCGGCGTCAACGTCGGTGTCTACAAAGTGCTCAAGTTGGTGAAGCTTGCGTCGCGCTTTTCTTTCGTGAGTTGAGATGCGCGATGGCTTGGCAACTGAAGATCGGCCACTGAATAGGAGAACTGCCATGCAGAACCAGCAGCAAGGTGACCGCCTGTCCTGGGGGGACACCGTTTTCCTTCATCTGGAACGCGAGGACATGCCCTTCAACGTAGCCTGCGTCTGCGTGTTTGAGGGCGAGATTGCTATCAAAGATTGCGTCCAGTTTGTCGAGTCGAAGCTGCCGCTGATTCCGCGCTACTTGAAACGCGTGGTGCCGCCACCGCTTAATATCGGCCTTCCCAGCTGGGAATTCGACCCAACCTTCGACATCAGCCGCCATGTGCGCGAGGCGACTCTCAAGCACGGTTCCGACGCCGAGTTGAAAACACTGGCAGGGAAGATTCTGAGCACGGTGATGGATCGGCAACACCCGCTATGGGACCTGACACTGGTGCATGGGTTGAAGGGTGAGCGCAGCGGGCTGGTTTTCCGCCTGCACCACTGCCTCGCCGATGGCATCGCCGGGGTCGGGATCATGAATGTGCTCATGGACGCGAGCGCAGTGGCGCCGCGTCTGCCCAGACGAAAGCTTCGGCTTCGAGTCCCTGCGCCGCGTGACGTCCTGACTTCGCTGACCAACGGCTGCGTCGATTCCTATTCTGATTTCGCCAAACGGATTCTCGATGCGCTGGCGGACGTATCGAGCATGGCGGAGCGCTTAACCGCGAATGGCGGGAACCTGGCCACGGACGAGTTTGCTCGTCTACTCCCGGAACTCAGCGCATCGACCGAGCGGCTGCGGTTCAATGTTTTCTGCCACGGGCCACAGAAATTCGCGTGGACTGAGATTCCACTGGCAGAAATTAAAGCCATAAAGAGCAGCTGCGGGACCAGCGTGAATGACGTCATTCTCGCGCTGGTGACGGCGACCATCCGTCGTTACGTGGAACTGCACGGCGACCGGGTTAAAGGACGGCTGTTCCGCATAATGGTTCCGGTCAATCTGCGCGGCAATGACAGCACGGGCGAATTGGGGAACCGCATCTCCCTCGTCCCAGTCACCATTCCGCTGGATATTCGCAACCCTCGGAAACTGCTGGCTGCGGTCCATGAGAGAACGGAGTTTCTAAAACGTTCGCATGCGGCCGAATTGGTGAGTTTGGCCGGTGGTTTGCTCGGCATGTTTCCCACTACAGCGCAGGCGCTGGGTGGCCACATCCTGAGTCGGCTGCCTTTCACGCCTTTCAACATGGTCTGCACCAATGTGCCGGGACCGCAATCTCCGCTCTACCTGCTCGGTCATAAGATGCTGCATTGTTATCCCTATGTGCCGGTTGGCGGCGAGATGGCACTCAACTGCGCCATCTTGACCTACAACGGCACGGCATATTTCGGATTCAGCGGAGATGTGCACGCAGTGCCGGATCTGCGGCGGTTGGAAACGCTTCTGCAGTCGAGCTTCGTGGAACTGGGCGAAGCCGCTGGGCTCAGCCCCGTACAAAAGGAAGAGAAGAAGAAGACAAAGAAGAGGGTGCGCGCGAAGGCAAAGGTGAAGGTTGCCTTGACATCGCCGCCCGTGAAGGTGCCACTTCGAGCACCAGTTCAGGTTCCGCCCGTCGCGTCAGTCGAATCAGCAATACAACCAAGACCCCCAGTTACGGAGGAAAAAGTCTTGACGCAATTGATCGCCTAGGGATCGTCAAGCAGGAAGCCGTTGCCGTGGTAGGTATCGAATCAGCGTCGCAAGTCACCTCTTGGTTAGTCACGGGGCGAATCCTATTCTTAATGATTCACGTTCTGGGGATCATGTGTTTTGCCTACATTGTGGCGAGGCGCATGGTTCCGCTCCTTCGCGCTGAACGCGATTTTCGTTTCGACCACCCCTGGCTGCGCTCGGGGAGGGTTCTAAAATTCTGGCTGGGCCAGTGGAAGCAACCGCGTTACAAGCTCGCTGGAACTCTTCATATTTCCATTTTTGCCGGCTTCATCGTCCTGGCCGTTCGCGCCTTTTCGGTGCTGATTGTCGGCGTCTCTGAGAATTTCGTCATGCCCGGCCTTGCGGGAAGAGCCGGTCCCGTCTACGACATCATCACGGATTACGCGGCCACCATTGTTCTGCTCTGCATGGTGATCGCCGTGATTCGCCGCCTGGTTTTCAGACCTGCGCGGTACGCTGTGCCGGCAAGGTACGGCAAAGCGCACACAGCCGACGCTATCTTTCTCCTGTCCCTGATCGCAATCCTGATGGTGGCTGACAGCCTCTTTGCCGCCGCCAGGGCCGCCGCCCCGTCACAGCCAGGCCAGTCGATTGAGACGCTAGCCGCATTTTCGCTCCCCTGGATACTGCAGAAGGCCCTCGTCTCAACGTCCTTGTCATTGTCATTGCCCACTCTTGGGAGGCTCTACTTCGGCGCTTATCTCGTCCATGAGCTGACCTTTTACTTCTTGCTCTGCTATCGGCCCTTTGGAATCCAGTTCCACGTGGAAACCTCCCTCTTCAATATTTACTTCGCAAAGTTGGACCGGGAGATTCTGAAGCCGGTGAGATGGGGCGTCGCGGACGAGCATCTCGATCAAGTGAAATCTTTCGGAGTAAAGACGTTCGAAGACTTCACCTGGAAGCACATGCTCGATTTCTATTCCTGCGCCGACTGCGGGCGGTGTTCAGACAATTGCCCGGCCAATGCGGTAGGACGGCCGTTGTCGCCACGATTCATCGGCATCAAGGCGAGAGATTACGCCTTCCAGCACTATCCGGTTATTGGACGCGCACAGAATGGCGCGGCACTGGTCGGCGGCAAGGATTCCGGCGGCATTTATTCCGAAGACGAAATCTGGTCCTGTACCACCTGCGGCGCTTGTGAAGCAGAATGCCCGTTGCTGGTCGAATACATCGACAAGATCGTCGATTTGCGGCGGGGCATGGTCGATGACGGGAATGTGCCGCAATCGCTGCAGAAGCCGCTAAAGGCGCTGGAGAGCCGCGGCAATCCTTACGGCAAGATGGAGAAAAAGAAAGCTGACTGGACGAACGCCAAAGACTTCCAGCAAGTTTGCCCGGTCAAGACGCTGAACGATCACAATGGCGCGGACACTCTGTATTTTGTCGACAGCATCACCTCCTACGATGACCGCATGCAGTCGATCGGCCGGGCCACCGCGAAAATCCTCAGCCACGTTGGAGAGAATTTCGGAATCTTGGGCGCGGCGGAAAAAGATAGCGGCCATGAAGTCCGCCGGTTCGGCGAAGAAACGCTTTTCATGGCTTTGCGCGACCACAACGTGGATGCCATCAAAGCGTCCGGGGTGCGGCGGATCGTTACGGCTGACCCGCACGCCTACAACGCGCTGAAACACGACTACAAGGATGTGCCGCCGGTGGAGCACATCAGCCAGGTGATCGCCAGCGAATTGAAAGCCGGCAAGATCAAGTTCAATCCCCTAGACGACAAGAACAATGTGTACACCTACCACGATCCCTGTTATCTGGGGCGGCATAACCAGGTTTACGACGATCCTCGAGATGTGCTGGATGCGATTCCCGGATTGAAGAGAGTCGAAATGACGCGGTGTCGCGATCGCTCGTTCTGCTGTGGCGGCGGTGGACTGATGCTTTTCTACGAGCCGAAGGAAGATCAACGAATGGGCGTGAAGCGAGTGCAGATGGCGGCGGAGGCCGGAGCCAATGTGATCGTGACCGCCTGTCCGTTCTGCATGGTGAATATCGAAGACGCAATCAAGGTTGCGGGTCTGGAAGGAAAGATGACCGCCATCGACTTGGCGGAACTGGTGGACCAACAAATCGCGCGCGAAAGTCAGAAAGTGGCGTGAAGAAGTTCTGGAGGTGAATGTGGAGATTCTAGTTTGTGCGAGAAGAGTGCCTGACACTTCGGAAAACGAGATTCAGCTTAACAGTGGCGGGAACGACATCGAACGTGATGAGTTGGTCTATTCGATCAACGAAGCGGACAACTACGCGGTCGAAGAAGCGCTTCAGATTGTCGCCCGAGTCGGTGGAACCGTCACCGTGGCCACGGTGGGTGGCGAAGACGACGAGGAAATCCTGCGGCGGGAGATGGCCATGGGCGCGAACCATGGCGTGCTGATCACAGATGAAGCGTTTAGTGGGTCGGACGGCAAAGGCATCGCCACGATCCTGAAAGCCTTTGTGCAAAAGGGGCATTACGACCTGATTTTGACCGGCGTTCAGGCGGAGGACAGCGCCGCTCAGGTCGGCGGAATGCTGGCCGCGCTGCTCGACTACCCGTTTGCTTCTCTGGTCAATTCCATTGAGGTGCTCGACAGCAAGAAGTTGAAAGTCAGCCGCGAAATCGAAGGCGGTAACAAGGAAATGAATGAGATTGATCTACCTTGCGTGCTTTCGATTCAGACCGGCATCAATGAACCGCGTTATGTCGGCATCCGAGGCATCCGGCAAGTTGCCTCTGTTCCCATCCCAACTTTCGGCGCTTCCGAACTTGGAGTTGATCCGGGCGCGGTGGGAGGAGCTGGCGCAAAAGTGAAGCGGGTGGACTACTTCGTGCCTGCGCTGGGCAAGGGCGCTGAGATTCTGCGCGGCAGCCGGGAAGAGAACGTCGACAAAGTTCTGGAGTTAGTGGCAGCCAAAGGAGGGTTCAAATAATGGCTCGCATCTTCTGTTACATCGTGCACAAAGCCGGCGTGCCCGACGATTCCGCGTTCGAATTGGCGGCCGCTGCGCGCAAGATCGATCCGGCCACTGCACCGACGGCCATTCTCACCGGTTCGGGCGCCGATCTCGATGCCGCTTGCAAGGCAGTCTCTGCTTCCTACACTGAGATTTGGAAAATCGCCAACGAAGCCCTCTCTTACCCCAATGCTGAACTGGTTCGCAAAGCCCTCTTAAAGGTGTTGCCGAGCGGCAGCGTTGTGCTGGTTGCTCATCAGCATTTCGGAATCGATCTGGCGCCGGGTCTTTCCATTAAGACGAATTCAGCTTTCGTCTCCGACGTGTTGGACATCGCGGGGGCTGAGGGCGCCACCCTCAAAGTAGTCCGCCAGGAATTTGGGGGACAGGTAAGCGCGCACGTTGGTTGCGATATTTCATCCGGCGCGGTGGTCACGATACGTCCGGGCGCATTCAAGCCGCTCGAGGGCGCTCCCATCAGCGGAGGCGTTGTCGACAAATCAAGCGAGATCGGGACGCTGGCAGCGGGCCGTCGCTATCTGGAGACGGTTGTCGCCGAGGCGGGTGATGTCGACATCACCAAGTACAACGTTCTGGTGTCTATCGGTCGCGGCATTATGGAAAAGGACAACGTGACCATTGCTCAGGAACTGGCCGATGCCCTGGGCGCGGCGGTGAGCTGCTCGAGACCTGTGGTCGACGCCAAGTGGATGGAGAAGTCACGCCAGGTGGGTTCATCCGGAAAAACCGTCAAGCCCAAGGTTTATCTAGCATGCGGCATCAGTGGCGCCTTCCAACATCTGGCGGGCATTAAAGGTAGTCCCTTCCTGATCGCCATCAACAAGAATCCGAAGGCCCCGATTTTTCAGGTGGCGGATGTCGGAATTGTCGATGACATCCTGGAGTTCTTGCCGGAATTGACCAACAAAGTTCTTGAACTGCGCAGCGTCGCAGCAAAGTGAGGAGTCGCCAATGATCGCGAGTAAAACTCTCAAGTTAAGTTTGAAGTCGCTCAAGGACTTCGCCAGGAAACGTCTGCCGGATGAAGTGCTCCGGGAGTTGGATGAGCGCGATGAATGTCCGCTCGAGATTGTTCGTCACATGTGCAGTCCAGACAAGCTGGGCATTCAGCTGCTGTTCATTCCCGAAGAGTTTGGAGGCATGGGCGGCGGCGCCTTCGATGTGTATTGCGTCTGCGAAGAGATGGCGCGCATCGATCTGGGAGTCGCTACGGCGGTGCTGGCGACGTTTCTGGGCAGCGATCCGATCACGGTGGGCGCTACTTCCGAGCAAAAGAAAATCTGGCTGAGTCGCATCGCGGACGAAGGAATTTTATTTGCCTACGGCGCCACCGAGCCAGAAGCCGGCAGCGATTTGGGGTCGCTTCGCACTACGGCCGACCCAGTTATCCAGGACGGTCGCGTCGTCGGCTACAAGATCAATGGCAACAAGCAGTGGATCAGCAACGGCGGAATTGCCGATGCTTACACAGTCTTGGCTAACACGCCCAGCGGGCCTAGCTGGTTCATCGTGGAGAAAGGCGCGAAGGGTTTCACGCACGACGAACCGGAAGACAAGCACGGTATCCGCTTGAGCAACACGGCAGCCCTCGCGTTCAACGACGTCTATGTCGACGCCGACCGGCTCGTCGGCGGCGTCGAAGGCCAGGGATTGAATCAAGCGCAGGCCGTGTTCGGCTATACGCGCCTGATGGTGGCGGCGTTTGGCCTCGGTGCCGGATGGTCTGCACTCGACCGGGCCATTCCTTATTCCACCAAGCGCATCCAGGCCGGAGCGCCGCTTTCGCAAAAGCAGGGATACACCCACAAGCTGATCGTGCCGCACGTGGCGCGTCTTGAGGCTGCTCGCGCTTACATCGAAGAAACGGCGGAGCGCATCGACGCCGGCAACGAAGGCAGCTTGAACACCGAGGGCGCGATCGCGAAGTACATGGCGACCGAAGCCGGCAATGCGGCTGCGGAGGCCAGCATCCAGGCGCTCGGTGGCTACGGTTACACGCACGAGTACATGGTGGAAAAGATCAGTCGCGACGTTCGCATCACCACGATTTACGAAGGCACGTCCGAGATCATGGAAATGACCATCAGCCGCGATCGCTGGCAGTCACATCTCAAAACGCGCGGACAGCATTATCACGAGCGCGCGAGAGAATTCGAGGCGTTGCACGCCCGCCATGCGGATGTGGGTGCTGATATCGCAGCGCTGGCTCTGCACGCGCTCGCCGAGGTTATGGAGAAAGCGCGGGTGGCGCGCCTTACTCGCTTTCAACACATCCTTCTGCGCTTGGGCGAGTTGATCGCATATGCGGAGTGCGCTGGCAGTTTGTCGCGGCGCGCCACGCTCATGGCGGAAGGCAAGCTCAACGAAAAAGCGAACCGGCGCTTCGATGCGTCCGGGCTGGCTGCGATCAGCCGAATCTTCGCCCGCGATGCCGCGCTCAAGGTGGGCGAAGAAGGTTTGCGCTGGGTCATCGGAGCTGGGGGCGTCAGCGAGTCCGAGATTGCCGCGTTCGAAACAAGTTTGGGATTGCCCGCCATTCACCGCGCGCAATCGGGCCTGATTTCGGATCTGGATTATGTAGCAGATGTACTGTACGGCCGCGCGGCCAAGACCACGATGGTGGCCGCATAGCGTTGGAGGGATGAACTTCTTGTGACTTTATTCTGTGGGTCCGATGTGTCCGCTGTGGTTACAAGCAAGAAGCCCAATTACAGGGAACACGGAGAAGCACAGAGGAGCACAGGGAAAAGCCACCGCTTCAGTTCTTTCTCTTATCTAGGAGTCTCGTCATGGAGAACACTTCTTATCGTGCGATAGCAATTGTGGGAGCGGGAGCGATTCTGCCCGACGCCGCGAACGTTTCGGAATTTTGGGAAAACGTGAAGAACGGCCGTTACAGCATCTCTGAGGTTCAGCCGGAACGCTGGGATTCCGCGCTCTACTTCGATCCGGATCACAGTGCGCCGGACAAGACTTATTCGAAAATCGGTGGTTGGGCGCGCAGGTACACGTGGGACCCGGTTAAGTGGCGTTTGCCAATCCCGCCGCGTGTCGTCGATGCCATGGATGAATCGCAAAAGTGGGCCATCGCCTGCACCCGTGAGGCATTGGAAGACTACGGCTACCCGAAGCGTCCACTGAATACCGATCGCACGGCGGTGATCCTGGGCAATGCGATGGCCGGTGAAAAGCACTATTTCACCGTGCTGCGCGTGCTTTTTCCGGAATACGCGCGCGAACTGTCCGAGAGCGCCACTTTCTCCCGGTTGCCGGAATCGGTCCGCGACGACATTACGCGCGAATTGCACGACCGGATGGGAAGCCTCTTGCCGGGAATTACGGAAGACAGCATGCCCGGCGAATTGGCCAACTGCATTGCCGGCCGGATTGCGAACGTCTTCAACTTCCACGGTCCCAACTACGTCTGCGACGCCGCCTGTGCTTCGGCGATGGCGGCGATCAGTTCCGCTGCGGAAGGACTGATAGCACACGATTACGACGTGGCGGTCACCGGCGGCATTGACCGCAACATGGGTGCCTCTACTTTCGTAAAGTTCTGCAAGATCGGCGCGCTCTCGGCTACTGGGACGCGCCCTTACGCCGACGGGGCCGACGGCTTCGTTATGGGTGAAGGCACCGCGATCTTTCTGCTCAAGCGACTGGCCGATGCCGAGCGAGACGGAGACAAGATCTACGCCGTGCTGCGCGGCATGGGGGGTTCGAGCGATGGCAAGGGCAAGGGCATTACCGCGCCCAATCCGATCGGACAAAAATTCGCCATCGAGCGCGCTTGGGAGAATGCCGGATTATCGCCCGCCACCGTGACTCTGATCGAGGGCCATGGCACGTCCACCGCCGTAGGCGACGTGGTCGAAGTGCTGAGCATGATTGACGTGCTCAGCAATTCTCATCTCCCGTCTCACTCCGTGGCGCTCGGTTCGGTCAAGTCGAACTTCGGGCACCTCAAAGGAGCGGCCGGCGCTGCCGGACTGCTGAAAACCGCACTCGCGCTCCGGGACAAGGTACTGCCGCCGAGCGTGCACTGCGAGCACCTCAATCCGAACATCGACTTTGCCCACTCTCCCCTCTACGTCAATACCGAATTGAAACCTTGGACGATGCCGGAAGATGGCGTGCGCCGCGCGGGACTGAGCGCATTTGGATTTGGCGGCACCAATTTCCACGCGGTGCTCGAAGAATACATTCCGCACCGGCTGAACGGAAATGGGAAGCGGTCGGTCGCGGTCAATGAGATACCGCAAGTGAAAGAGCCAATTATGAATGTGGAAAGTGTTACCAGCACTTCTTTTTCCGGCACTCCTAGCTCTTCTTCTTATAAAGCTCCGTTACGCGGAGCGCTGGTCATCGGCGCCTCTTCTGAGGCCGCGCTCGTCGAGCGTTTGCGCGCGGTAGAAAAGGACGCTAAAGCGGGCCTGGCGCCGGCGCCAACTGCTCCGGCTGAATCGGACCTGCGCGCACCGGAGCGCCTGGCCATTGACTACGCCAACGCCACCGAACTGGCGGACAAGGCTGGTAATGCACTCAAAGCGCTGGCGGCCAATCAGCCGGCGGTGTGGAAGGCTCTGCGCGCACAAGGCATCTTCCGTGGTCACGGTCCCGCGCCCAAAGTGGCGTTCCTGTATACCGGTCAAGGTTCGCAGTACGTGAACATGCTGGAACTGCTCCGCGCGACGGAGCCGATTGTGGCCGCAACCTTTGCCGAGGCTGATCGCGTCATGACGCCCTTGCTCGGCAAGCCGCTCAGCAAATTTATCTTCATTGACCAGGCTGACCCTGCGGCCGTCGCCAAGGCCGAAGACGATCTGCGGCAAACCGCGATTACTCAGCCCGCCGTGCTCGCGACCGACCTCGCGCTGACCAGGCTTCTGGCCGCTTACGGCATCGAACCGAACTTCACCATGGGACACAGCTTGGGCGAATACGGAGCGCTGGTTGCGGCTGGCGGTCTTCCCTTTGTTGACTCGCTCGAAGCCGTCAGCGCTCGCGGCCGCGGAATGACCCAGGTGGCAATGGATGACAACGGCCGCATGGCCGCGGTGTTTGCTCCGCTGGAAGAGATCGAGCGAATTCTGAAGACGATTACCGGCTACGTGGTGATCGCCAACCTCAACAGCAACCGTCAGGGAGTCATCGGAGGCGCGAGCAAGGCAGTCGAGCAGGCCATGGAAGCCTTCCAGAAAGCCGGCTACGACGTAGCCCCTCTGACTGTCAGCCACGCCTTCCACACATCGATTGTTGCGGGAGCCAGCGAGCCGCTGCGGCGAGTGCTGGAACGCCTGCATCTCGAATCTCCGCGTTTGCCAATCGTCGCCAACACCAACGGCGAGTTTTATCCCACCGGGCCCGACGCCGCGCCGAACATGCTGGACATTCTTACGCAGCAGGTAGCTTCTCCCGTCCAATTCGTTAAGGGGCTGCGTACGTTGTACGAAGCCGGCGCTCGCATGTTTGTTGAAGTTGGACCGAAGAAGGCGTTGCAGGGATTTGTCGAGGATGTGCTCGGCAGCCACAGCGATGTGGTCTCGCTGTTTACCAATCATCCGAAGGTTGGCGATATCGTCGCGTTCAACCAGGCGCTGTGCGGCCTTTATGCGGCGGGGCTGGGCCGTGGAACTGCGGACGCCGAACGCGAGAACTCAGTGACGGCCATTTCTTCACCAGCGGAGACTCTTAAACCAATCCCCGCAGCGGCGACCGCGACAGTCGCCTCTACTGCACCCCGCTCCCCCTCACGACCTGCGCAAACCGCGGCGTCGAACGGCGATCGCTACAACGAGCTCGGCCTTTTATTCGCCGCTGTTCTCGATCGCGGCTACGAGATCTATCACGGGAAGAATGGGCGTTCCACCTCTAAGCCCGTGGTCATCACGGGAGCGGCGTTAGGCCTGCCCGGGACCGAGCACATCTTCGATGACGCCAACATCGGCCGCATTCTGCGCGGCGATCAGTTCATCGAATCGATCCCCACCCGCTTCCGGAATGCCATGCTCGACAAACACATCACGCGTCTGGTGAAGAGCGAGAACGGAGAACCCCGGTTTGAGACCATCAGCAATGTCGCCGACGTCATCAAGCTGGCGGGTCGTGGAGGCGCGTTCGATCTGGAAAATGAATTTGGAATTTCTTCTGAACGCGTGGGCGCTCTCGACCGTGTCACGCAACTGGCAATGGCCGCGGGCATCGACGCCTTGCGCGACGCCGGCATTCCGCTGGTCATGCGCTATAAGACCACGACCAAAGGCACGCAGCTGCCAGAGCGCTGGGGATTGCCCGAGAATCTGCGCGACGATACCGGCGTGATTTTTGCTTCCGCGTTCCCTGGGTACGACTCGTTTGCGGATGAGATGTCGCGCTACTACGCAGACCACGAGCGCCGCCAGCAGTTGGCGATGCTCGAAAGCCTGCTTGCCCGGGAAGTTGAGGCGAATGGTCATTCCAATCTGGTACAGGAAATCAACCGTCGCATCGACGAATTGCGCGCCGCCTTGGACAAAGATCCGTATGTCTTTAACCGGCGCTTCCTGCTCCGAGTTCTGTCCATGGGACATTCGCAATTTGCCGAATTCATCGGCGCCCGCGGTCCCAATACACAGATCAACGCTGCTTGTGCCAGCACGACACAAGGCGTATCGCTGGCGCAAGACTGGATCCACGCTGGGCGGTGCAGCCGCGTGATTGTCATCTCGGCCGACGACGTGACCTCCGACCATCTGATCGATTGGATGGGCGCTGGCTTCCTGGCTAGCGGAGCCGCCGCTACCGACGATGTGGTTGCAGATGCCGCTATTCCCTTCGACCGGCGGCGCCACGGCATGATCATCGGCATGGGTGCCGCAGCTCTGGTGGTGGAGAGCGCAGCGGCCGCGCGTGAACGAGGAATACAGCCCATCTGCGAAGTGCTGTCCAGCACGACGAACAACAGCGCCTTCCACGGCACTCGTCTCGATGTCCAGCACATCGGTCAGGTGATGGAGACACTGGTAGCCAAAGCCGAAGCGGGCAGCGGCATTTCGCGCCACCAGATCGCGCCGCAAACAGTTTTTGTTTCCCATGAAACCTATACACCGGCGCGCGGCGGCAGCGCCTCTGCCGAGATCCACGCGCTTCGTCGCGTTTTCGGCGACGTGGCGGATCGCATCGTAATCGCCAACACCAAGGGCTTCACCGGTCACGCCATGGCCACCGGCATCGAAGATGTCGTTGCGGTCAAGGCGCTCGAAACCGGCTGCGTGCCTCCGGTCGCCAACTTTAAGGAAGTTGATCCCGAGCTGGGACAGTTGAACCTGTCCAAAGGCGGTTCCTATCCCGTCGAGTACGCCATACAT